>NZ_DAIPIW010000104.1:0-6620 GCF_036770585.1 Yoonia sp.
CGAATAAGACCCCTTCTGACCGAAACCAGAGGGCCCGTCAGCGATGCTGGCGGGCCTTTCGTTTCTGGCGAGTCCCGAATGCACGTTTTTCGGGCAATCGCCTGACACATCTGCATTTTTTGGATTATTTCAAACTTCGGGCTTTCCCTGACGTCAATCCGCACTTAATCAGGGGTTGAATGGTATTACACGGTAACCGGAAGGATCGACCATTCATTTCAAGACACTCGCCTTTGCATCAATCATTGCAATCTCTACCCAGACCGCCACGGCACAAGAGGTCGGCGACCTGACAGTCGGTATCGGCGCCACAAGCATGGGGGCCTCGCTCGAGGTCCAGTACGGCGTTGCGCCCAACATCGCGGTGCGCGGGATGCTGATGGGCGGTTTCAGCCTCGAGGACGAATTCGATGTGGATGATGGCACACTCGATGGCAAAGCAGAATTCGGCGGTGTCGCGATCGTGGCCGACTACTATCCCTTCGCGAACCCCTGGCGCGTGTCGGGCGGCCTGTTCTTCTCGAATTTTTCGCTGTCGGGAACCTATGACGACGGAGTCGATTCTTACGATGCCGACATTGAATTCAAACAGGATGTGATCCCGATGATCACCACAGGCTTCGATTACGAATTCACACCGGGCTGGTCTGTGACGGGCGATATCGGTGTGCTGATCTCGCCTCTGGAAGCCAGCTCGGACACCGCCGATCAGGCCGATATCGACGAGTTGAACGCCGATCTTGAAGACGTCCCGGTCTTCCCCTTCGTCGGTCTGGCCGTCACCTACACCTACTGATCTGTTTCCGGATCGAAACAGGGCCCGTCAGCGATGCTGGCGGGCCCTTTGCTTTCGGTTCGGTGAAAGATCAGTCCTTCAGCTTGGTCTTGCGCAGATAGGGCAGGACCGTCTCGAAATCGCCGAACTTCGCCTTGGCATCTTCATCGCTGAGGGTTGCAGGGATTATCACATCATCGCCCACGTTCCAGTTCGCCGGTGTCGCCACGCCGCGACCGGTCGAGGTCTGCAACCCGTCCAGCGCGCGCAGGACCTCGGCGAAGTTGCGGCCAACGGTCATCGGATAGGTCATCGACAGCTTCAACTTCTTGTCCGGTCCGATGATGAAGACCGCGCGGACGGTGGCACTGTCGGCGGGGGTGCGCCCGTCGGGCAGATAGGCCTCGGCGGGCAGCATGTCGAAGGCCTTGGACACTTCGAGCCCTTCATCTGCAATGATCGGAAAACCGGCAAGCGCGCCGCCGACCGTCTCGATGTCCGACTTCCATTTCTTGTGGTCTTCGACCCCGTCAACGCTGACCCCGATCACCTTGGTGCCGCGCTTGGCCCATTCGTCGGCCAATTGTGCCACGGCACCGAACTCGGTCGTGCAGACGGGGGTAAAGTCCTTGGGGTGCGAAAACAGGATCGCCCAAGCGTCGCCGATCCAGTCGTGCAGCGAAAATGTCCCTTGATCTGTCTCGACGGTCAGATCAGGAATTGTATCGTTGATGCGCAATGACATGGCAGGAGTCCTCTCTTGTTTTGTGCTGTGCAATATATAGGTCGGATGCGACGGGAACGCGACGAACGCCGGTTCCGAAATGCGACTGTGGCTGGAACAGACAGCCTGACTTGAGGGAGACTTTGGGATGATCGAGAAACGTGACTTTTACATCAACGGCGCTTGGGTCCCCCCTGTCGTCGCCCGCGACCATGGCGTGATCGATCCCTCGACCGAGGACGTCTGCGCCATCATCTCGCTTGGCGATCAGGCCGACACGGATGCCGCCGTCGCCGCCGCGGCCGATGCCTTCCCTGCCTGGGCCGCAACGCCGCCCGAAAAGCGCGCCGCCTACGTCAAGGGCATCCTTGCGCAGTATGAAGCACGCGTCGAAGAAATGGCCGAGGCGATCAGCATCGAAATGGGCGCCCCCATCGACATGGCCCGGTCCAGTCAGGCGCCCTGCCTGCCATGGCATCTGGAAAACGCGCTCGAGGCGTTCAAACACATCGAATGGATCCGTCCTCTGGGCCCGCATGCCCCGAATGACCGGATCGCGATGGAACCGATCGGCGTCGTCGGTCTGATCACGCCATGGAACTGGCCGATGAATCAGGTGACGCTCAAGGTGATCCCCGCCCTCTTGGCCGGCTGCACGATGGTGTTGAAACCTTCGGAAGAATCGCCGCTGTCCTCGCTGCTGTTCGCCGAATTCGTCCATAACGCCGGTGTTCCCGCCGGTGTCTTCAACCTTGTCAACGGTGACGGCCCGGGCGTCGGCAACCAGCTTTCGACCCATCCGGATGTGGCCATGATCAGCTTTACCGGATCGACCCGCGCGGGCAAGGCCATCTCGGTGGCGGCGGCCGAGACGCTCAAGCGCGTGACGCTGGAACTGGGTGGCAAGGGCGCGAATGTGATCTTCGCCGATGCGGACGAAAAGGCCGTCAAGCGTGGCGTGCTGCATTGCATGAACAACTCGGGCCAGTCCTGCAACGCGCCCACGCGGATGCTGGTCGAACGGTCGATCTACGATGAAACGGTTGAAAAGGCCGCCGAAATCGCGAAGTCCGTGAAGGTCGGCCCGGCCTCGCAACCCGGCAATCACATCGGCCCGGTCGTGAACAAGACGCAATGGACCAAGATTCAAGAGATGATCGAGGTCGGCATCAACGAAGGCGCGCGTCTGGTCGCCGGTGGCCCCGGCCTGCCGGAAGGGATGAACAAGGGCTACTACGTCCGCCCCACGGTCTTTGCCGATGTCCGCAACGACATGCGCATCGCACAAGAGGAAATCTTCGGCCCCGTGCTGTCGATCATCCCCTTCGAGGACGAGGCCGACGCTATCAGGATCGCCAACGATACGCCTTATGGTCTGACGAACTATGTCCAGACACAGGACGGTGCCCGCCGCAACCGCATGGCGCTGGCCCTGAAGGCCGGCATGATCGAGATGAACGGCCAAAGCCGTGCGGCAGGATCACCCTTCGGCGGCATGAAGATGTCGGGCCGCGCCCGTGAAGGCGGCGTCTGGGGGATCGAGGAATTCCTCGAGGTCAAAGCCATCTCTGGCTGGGCCGCCGAGTAACCTCATGTGCAGGGGTGCACCAAGTCGGTGCGCCCCTGCCTCTTTAGCGCACAAATGAAAATGATATCTCTGTCAGGACCACAATCAGGAGACAGAGATGCTCACCCAGATCAAAGGCCTGCACCACGTCACATCGCTGGCCAGTGACGCCCGCACGAACAACGCCTTCTTCACCAACGTCCTTGGCCTGCGCCGCGTCAAGAAGACGGTGAACTTCGACGCGCCCGACGTCTATCACCTCTACTATGGTGACGAGGTCGGCAGCCCCGGCACGGTCATGACCTATTTCCCCTTCCCCCGCGCCGCCCGCGCGCCAAAAGGTGTGGGCGAGGTCGGCCGCACCGCCTTCAGCATCCCCTCAGGCACGTCACAGGCCTGGCTTGACCGCTTTGCGACGTTCGACGTTGGCGGCGTTGCGACCGATGAACGTTTCGGCGAAAAGCGCGTGCTGTTTGATGGCCCTGACGGCGACCAGTTCGCCCTTGTCGAAAGCGACGATGACCGCACCCCATGGACCGGCAACGGTGTCAGCGGCGACATGGGTATCCGCGGGTTCCACTCGACCGACATGCGCCTGCGCGATGCAGGGGCCAGCGCCGAGTTGCTCTCATTCATGGGCTACGAGAAGGCCGATCAGAAAGACAACATCACCCGCTTCATCGTGCCCGGGGGCAATGACGCAAGGACCATCGACATCGAAGAGCTGCCAGGTGCAGGTAGCGCAGGTCAGGGCGCAGGCTCGGTCCATCACATCGCCTTCGCGGTGGAAAACCGCGCGCGTCAGATCGAGGTGCGCGAGGCGCTGCTCGACACCGGCTATCAGGTCACGCCCGTGATCGACCGCGACTATTTCTATGCGATCTATTTCCGCACGCCCGGCGGGGTGCTGTTCGAGGTCGCCACCAACGAACCCGGGTTCGACCGCGACGAAGACACCGCCCACCTCGGCGAGGCGCTGAAACTGCCCAGCCAGCACGAACATCTGCGCGCCCGTCTGGAAAGCTACCTGCAACCGCTGGAGGGCTAGGATGTCCTACATCGCAAGGAAAACCGAAGGGACAGCGGGCGCCCCGCTGTTCCTGACCTTCCACGGCACCGGCGGGAATGAGACCCAGTTTCACGGGCTCGCCGAAAGCCTGATACCGCAGGCCCATGTCACCTCGCCTCGCGGGGATATCTCGGAATTCGGCGCCGCGCGCTATTTCAAGCGCAAAGCCGAGGGCCTCTATGACATAGACGATCTCGCCATGCGGACCACGGCAATGGCAGCCTTCATCCGCGCCGAGAAAGCCCGAGCCGCCGCGTCCCGCGTGATCGGGCTTGGCTATTCCAACGGCGCGAACATCCTTGCCGCCGTGGCCTTTCTGCATCCCGATCTTGTGGATGACCTGATCCTGATGCACCCGCTGATCCCTTGGCAGCCTGCACCGCAACCCGGCCTTAGGGGCCGCCGCATCCTGATCACCGCAGGCGAACGCGACCCGATCTGCCCCGCACCGATGACGCAAACACTTGCGGATTATCTGTCGGCGCAAGGGGCCCTCGTCACGACCGCCTGGCACCCTGGCGGACACGAGATCGCCCAACCCGAGATCTCGGCCATCCAGACGTTCCTTGCGGGCTGACCGGCCCCTCGCTTTGCGCAAAAATACTCCCGCCGGAGGCATCCGACAGCGAGGCCGGGCGGGGGTTTGCTAAAAGGGCACCTTGGCCGAAATCCGCATCCCCTGCCCGCCGTCGGGATGACGGAACTGCAAGGTCTCGGAATGCAGCATCAGCCGTGGATGGTCCCGCGCCGGCCCCGTCGCATAGAACGGATCACCCAGGATCGGATGGCCAAGCGCCTGCATATGGACCCGCAACTGGTGCGACCGTCCGGTCCTGGGCATCAGGCGGACCCGCGTTTCACCGTCGCGCACCTTGACCACGCGCCAATCGGTGACGGCGGGCTTGCCGCTTTCGTGATCGACCATCTGCTTGGGCCTGTTCGGCCAGTCCACGATCAGCGGTAGATCGACTGTGCCCGTCTTTTCCGCTATTTCACCCCAGACCCGCGCGACATAGGTTTTCTTCGTCTGGCGTTTCTCGAATTGCAGGCCCAGATGCCTTTGCGCATGGGGGGTCAGGGCAAAGATCATCACGCCGGATGTATCCCGATCCAGCCGATGCACCAGCAAGGCCGTCGGAAAGGCCGCCTGCACCCGCGCGATCAGACAGTCCGACAGGTGGCCGCCCTTGCCGGGCACCGACAAAAGGCCGCTTGGCTTGTCCACCACGAGAACCTCGTGATCGTCATGCAGGATCACCAGCGGGTCTTGCGGCGGGGTGTAGTCGTCGCTCACCGATAGACCCGCTCGCCGAAAATGGCCGAGCCGACGCGGATATGGGTGGCACCCAAAGCGATCGCCTGTTCGAAATCGCCGCTCATCCCCATGGAAAGGCCGGTCAGCCCGTTGCGGGCGGCGATCTTGGCAAGCAGCGCGAAATGCAGGCTTGGTTCCTCGTCCACGGGCGGGATGCACATCAGACCTTTCAGCGGCAGGTCCAGCGCACGGACCTCTGTGACAAAGGCATCGGCTTCGGCTGGCAGAACGCCGGACTTCTGCGGCTCTTCGCCGGTGTTCACCTGCACGAAGAGATCGGGGCAAGACCCGAGGTCCTGTGCATGGCGCGCAATGGCGCCCGCCAGCTTGGGCCGGTCGAGCGTGTGGATGACATCCGCCAGTTCCATCGCCTGCCTGACCTTGTTGGTCTGAAGCGGGCCGATCAGATGCAGAGTGATTCCATCATAGCGTTCGCGGAAGGCGGGCCATTTGCCGGCGGCTTCCTGCACCTTGTTTTCGCCAAAGACTCGGTGCCCCTGATCCAGCACGGCGGCGACACGATCATCCGGCTGCACCTTCGACACGGCAATCAGGCTGATATCGGCCGGATCGCGGCCTGTTTGCTCACAAGTCTTGGCGATTCTTGCCTTTATCTCGGGCAGCGACATGATTGAGTCCTTGGAATACTGGGTCACGGTCTGTTGCAGGCTGAAATAGGGCGATTTGCGCGGCAAGTCATGGGTGAATATTTGTGTGACCTTCGTGCATCATTTCAACGGAAGGACAAATCGAAGCCCCTAATTCACTTGAGACTTCCGCGTGATGGGCGCACTTACCTTCCAATGCTAGTCAATCTGGCATTCTTGGGAATGCATAACCACGAGGGAAAATATCGATGAAAAGCACCCTTCTTACAACAACAGCGCTGATCGCACTTGCTGGCGCTGCATATGCTGACGGCCACGCAGGCGTAGCATGGTCCGGCGATGCAGAAATCGGCTACAATGACGACATTGAAGACGGCTTCTACTGGGACTCCAACCTTGACGTGACCATGACCGCCGCTCTGGACAACGGTCTGACAGCTTCGGCAAGCGCCGAACTGAACATCGCAAGCGATGACGCAGTAACCGGAAACGTCGACGCTGATTTCGACGAGCTGGTTGTTTCGATCTCTTCCGACACAGCAAGCCTGTCGTTCGGTGACGT
>NZ_DAIPIW010000003.1:0-88482 GCF_036770585.1 Yoonia sp.
CTCCAGCACGGGGGCGGCGATGTTCTGGTCCTTTGGCGCGGCAAAGCTGTTGATCACCGTCATCGAGGGATAGCTCTGGAACCCGAATTCCGAGCAGAAACGCGGGGCGACATCGCGGTAATGGTCGAATTCGCCGCCTTCATGCCAGACCGACCAGAAGTGCATGTCGCCCGCCCCGTCATTGTGCCAGGTATCCGCGAAATTCAGCGGCCCCGCACAGGGAGAAGAGGGCCACCAGTTCGCCTCGGGGTCGGTGGCAAGCAGCGCGTCTTCCAGCGTCCGGTTCAGTCGGTCGTAGTTCGCAAGGTAACGGTCGCGGTCGGCGCGGGTCTCTTCGAACCAGGTCAGGGCACCGACAAGTTCATTGTCGCCGCACCAAAGCGCGAGCGAGGCATGGTGTTGCAGGCGCTGCACAGTCTCGACCGCCTCGGCCCGCACGTTGGCAAGGTAATCGCGGTCCGAAGGATAGATGTTGCAGGAGAACATGAAGTCCTGCCAGACCATCAGGCCCAGTTCATCGCAAAGATCATAGAACCAGTCGGCCTCATACCGGCCACCGCCCCAGACGCGGATCATGTTCATGTTGGCGTCAACGGCGGATTGCAGCAGGTCGCGGGTCTTTTCGGGCGTGATCCTGCCCGCCAGTGCGTCGGCGGGAATCCAGTTGGCACCCTTGGCAAAGATATCGCGGCCGTTCACGCGGAATTTGAAGCCCAGACCAGAGGCGTCGGGCTCGGTGACGCATTCCATCCGGCGCAAACCGATCCTGCGGGTCGTTTCGACGCCCTTACCCGCGACGGTCAGGTCATAAAGCGGCTGCTTGCCCTGCCCCGCCGGCCACCACAAATCGGGGCTTTGCACGCGCAGAGAGGCCGCGCATTTCCCATTCACGACCGGTGCGGTGACCGACTGACCGGCGATCTGGAAGGTCAGCGTGTCGGCGATATGGTTTGTCAGGGCGGTGACCTGAAGGGTGACGCCGCCTGCGTCGTGTTTCTGATGCACCAGAACCGCGTCGATGCGCGGGCGATCTGCCGGTTCGATCCGCATCTCGCCATAGATGCCGAAAGGGGCCAGCGCGATGTTCCAGTCCCAGCCGTAATCGCACTGCGGCTTGCGCAGCAGGTTGACGTTGGGGATCGGGTTGTTGCCTTCCTGATATGGCAGGTAGAAAGGCTGCCCCGCCTGCAAGGCGGCGGCATGCGCGATGGAGTTCTTGAAGGTCAAGGCGATCTCGTTTTCGCCGACCTTTGCCACGCCGCCCAGCGGAATGCGGAAGGTGCGGAACGCGTTATCACAGGTGAAGACATGCGCGCCGTTCACACGCACCTCGACGATCGTATCGACCCCGGACAGGACAAGGTCCACCTCTGTCCGGTCCAGCGTCACTGTCCGCCCTGCCGTCCAGTCCCTTTCGGCGATCCAGCGCAGGTCGTATTCGTTCCGGCCCCAATAGGGATCGGGGATCAGCCCTGCGTCATGCAGGGCCGTGATACCGTCCGTCGGCAGAGCAATTGCGCAGGTATGCTGCCCCCTGTCATCCGACAGGGACCAGTCACCCGACAGTATCAGTGGTGTCACAAACGGTCCTCGGTGGATTTGTCGAAGAGTGATGCCTTGGATGGGTCGATGCCGATGGCGATCGTGGCGCCCGCCCTCACCTTGGCCTGACCGTCCATCCGGATGCGGAAGGCGTGGCGGCCCAGCTTGGCATAGACCAGCGTGTCGGACCCCATGGGTTCGACCAGATCGACATCGACCTGATATTGCAGCGGCGCATTGGGGACCAGTTCACCCGTCACCACATGCTCGGGCCGGATGCCGATGATCGCAGGGCGGTCGGCCGTCTGCGGGGCGGCGAATTCGTAACCCGTCATCGGCATGACCATATCGTCGACCTTGAAGCTGCCGCCTTCCAGATGGCCTTCGAGGAAGTTCATGGAAGGCGAGCCGATGAAATCGGCCACATAAAGGTTGCGCGGCTTGTTGTAGATTTCGTCAGGAGACGAAAGCTGCATGATCTTGCCCCCCTTCATGATCGCGATCCGGTCGGCGAGGGTCATCGCCTCGATCTGGTCGTGGGTCACATAGATCATGGTGTTCTGCAACTGGTTGTGCAGCCGCTTCAGTTCCACGCGCAGGTCAACGCGCAGCTTGGCATCGAGGTTCGACAGCGGTTCGTCGAAGAGAAACACATCCACATCGCGGACCAGCGCGCGACCGATGGCGACACGCTGGCGCTGACCACCCGACAATGCCCCCGGCTTGCGGTCCAGAAGCGGCTCGATCTGCAGGATCTCGGCGGCCCGGGCGACACGCTTGTCGATCTCGGCTTTCGGCACCTTGGCGTTCTTCAGACCGAACGACAGGTTCCCGCGCACCGTCATTTGCGGGTAAAGCGCGTAGGACTGGAACACCATGCCGATGCCGCGCTCGGACGGTTCGGCCCATGTGACGTTGTTGCCCTTGATGAAAATCTGCCCGTCGGTGATCTCCAGCAGGCCCGCGATGCAGTTCAGCAAGGTGGATTTCCCGCAACCGGACGACCCCAGCAGCACGAGGAACTCCCCTTCGTTGATGTCCAGATCGAGGTTCTGCAGGACCTTGACCGGACCGAACGACAGATCGAGTTTCTTGATTTCAACAGAATGGTTCATGGATCAGCCTTTCACAGCACCCGCAGCGATGCCGCGCACGAAGAGTTTGCCAGAGGCGAAGTAGATGACGAGCGGAACAAGGCCGGTCAGCAGCGTGGCTGCCATGTTGACGTTGTATTCCTTGACGCCCTGCACCGAGTTCACGATGTTGTTCAGCTGGACCGTCATCGGATAGGTTTCGGGTTTGGTGTAGATCACCCCGAAGAGGAAGTCGTTCCAGATACCGGTGACCTGAAGGATGATCGCCACGACGAAGATCGGCAGCGCCATCGGCAACATGATCTGGAAATAGATCTGCCAGAACCCCGCGCCGTCGACCCGGGCGGCCTTGAACAATTCCTCTGGCACGGATGCGAAATAGTTGCGGAAGAGCAGCGTCAGGATCGGCATCCCGAAGACCGTATGCACCAGCACCAGCCCCCAAAGATCACCCATCAGCCCGATTTCCCGCAGCATGATCACGATGGGGTAAAGCATCGTCTGGTAGGGAATGAAGGCCCCGATGATCAGGATGGTGAAGAAGACCTCGGACCCTTTGAACTTCCACAAGGACAGCGCGTAACCGTTGACGGACGCGATGGCGATGGACAGCACCACCGACGGGATCAGGATCTGCACCGAATTCCAGAACCCTTTCGACAGCCCTGTGCAGTCAAGCCCTGTGCAGGCCTGCGACCATGCCTTGACCCATGGCTCGAAGGTGACTTCCAATGGCGGGCCGAAGACATTGCCCAGACGGATCTCGGGCATCCCTTTCAGCGAGGTCACGATCATCACGTAGAGCGGCAGCAGGTAATACATACTGACGAGGATCAACGTGCCGTAAAGGAAGATATTCGCACGGCTGAACCGCCGTTTCGGTTTCGGCCCCTTCGGACCGCTGAAGGCGGCAGCGCCTGCGTGCATGGTTGTATCAGCCACGTTTCTTGCCTCCGAATTCCAGGTAAGCCCAAGGGATCAGGATGATCACCACCGAGCAGAGCATCATGGTCGAGGCCGCAAAGCCCTGCCCGAGGTTCTGCGCGCGGAACATGTATTCGATCACATACTTCGCGGGCACTTCGGAACTGAGGCCCGGGCCACCGCCCGTCTGGGCGACGACAAGGTCGTAAAGCTTGATGATGCCCGATGCGATCAGCACCAGCGAGGTGATGAAGACAGGCCGCATCATCGGGATGATCACGACCACATAGGTCTTGATCGTGCCGATCCCGTCGACCTTGGCGGCCTTCCAGATATCCTCGTCGATGCCGCGCAGGCCGGCCAGCATGATGCACATGATCAGACCCGTCCCCTGCCAGAGACCCGCGATCAGCAGGCCGAACATCACGATATCGGGGTTGTTGAGCGGATCGAAGGTGAAGCTTTCCCAGCCCCAGCTTCGCACCACGTTCTGCATGCCGAACTGCGGGTTCAGGATCCACTGCCACGCCAGGCCTGTCACGACGAAGGACAGCGCGAAGGGATAGAGAAAGATCGTGCGGAACGCGCTTTCAAACCGGATCTTCCTGTCAAGGCAGGCCGCAAGGCAGAAGGCGATGACCAGCGTCAGGATCATCGAACAGACGCCGTAGATGGCAAGGTTCTTGATCGAGATGATCCAGCGGTCGGTCGACCAAAGGCGCACGTATTGGTCGAAGCCGACGAAGGTCTCGCGCGGCAGCATCCGTGAGTTGGTGAAAGAATAGATGACCGTCCATGCGGTTCCACCGACGAAGACGCAAAGTGCGGTCAGGATCATCGGGATCGAAGCGATCTTGGCGGACATATTCCGGAAAAGGCGTATCGGGCGCTTGGCACCGCTGGTGGCGGACAGGGCCACCCGTTCATCGGCCACTGACATGGCATCCCCCCTTTTTGGCTTTTGATCCGATCTTGTGCCGGATTGACGTCAATTGCCCAAAAGGCCCACGACGCGCAGGGCGCCGCAGGCCATCTGGGAGGAGTGCTTAGTCAGCGCTTGCGATGATCGCGGCGTATTTCTCCTGCGCTTCGGCAGCAGACATATCCGACGTCCAGAACTGCGCCATCAGGTCTTCGATCTGGGTTTGCGTATCAGCCGAGAGCGACTGGTCGCCCGATGGCAGGATGCCACCGTCTGCCAGAATCTGGAGACCCTTCTGCATGCAGCCGTTGGCGGCGGACATGTCGATGTCACCCCGCACAGGCAGCGAGCCTTTGGCAAGGTTGAAGGCCACCTGAACCTCGGGCGAGATCAGCAGGGCGGCCAGTTCTTTCTGGGCGGCTGTGATCTCGGGATCGCTGTTGAGCGGGAAGTAGAAGGCGTCACCGCCCGTATCGAGGATGGCGTTCAGCCCCAGACCGGGCAGGCAGGAGTAATCCTGACCCTCGACCGCACCTGCGACGGCGAATTCGCCCTGCGCCCAGTCACCCATCAGTTGCGCACCGGCCTGACCGGTGATCACAAGGTTGGTGGCCTGGTTCCAGTCCTGAACGGTGCTGCTGCGGGCCAGTTCGCGGGCATCGGCGGCCGCCTCGAATACGGCGGCATAGCTTGGGCCTGCGGCGACATCGGCATTCTTGTTCACGGTCACTTCGCGCCAGTCATCAAGACCCGCCACCGCAAGGGTGATCGCGCCGAAGGCAAGGTTCTGCTGCCAGCCCTGCTGACCCATGGCCAGCGGGATCACGCCCGCCGCTTCGAGTGCAGGGGCGGAATCGACGAATTCGTTCCAGTCGGTCGGCACGTCCAGCCCGGCCTTTTCATAGGCTTCATGGCTCAGCCACAGCCACTGCGCCGAGTGGATGTTGACCGGCACGCAGTAGATGCGGCCATCCAGCGTGCAGCTGTCCAGAAGCGAGGACGGGTTGACGATGTCTGTCCATCCGCCGGCTTCCGCCACATCGGTCAGGTCCAGCATCAGGCCGGCCTCGATCAGTTCCTCGGCCTGACGGCCGTGGTTCAACTGGGTCGCGGCCATCGGGTCGCCGCCCAGAATGCGGGAAATGATGATCGGGCGGGCGGTGCCGCCGGAACCGGCGATCGCGCCGTCCAGCCATGTATTGCCGGTCGCGTTCCAGGCCTCGGCGAACTTCGCAACAGCGGCGGCTTCGCCACCGGATGTCCACCAATGGGTGACTTCAAGCTCAACGGCAGATGCCGCGGATGCGCTGACGAGTGCGGTTGCCGCCAGCAGTTTGGTTGACAATTTCACGATCTTCTCCTCCCTGGTTCTAAATCGTTGTAGAAGAGCCTATAACGATTTAGATTGACCTAGCAAGACAATTTCTGCAGACTGGGAAAAATCGCTACGGCACCGCATAACGCTTTGTTGTTAGGATATTTTTGCCGAGATGCATCCTGCTTTCCGGTGAAATTTCAGAGGTCCGAAGGCACTGCCGAAAAGGTGCGAAAAGACATGACAGACGCAAAGCAAACCCCTGCGGCAACGCAAGCGATGTTATCGCTAACGAAAAAGCCGACCCTCAAGACGATTTCGCGAATCAGCGGACTTGCGGTGCCGACGGTTTCGCGCGCGCTGAATGATGCGCCCGACATCGGCGCCGAGACCAAGCGACTGATCCGCAAGATCGCCGCCGAGATCGGCTATGTCCCGAACCGTGCGGGCGTGCGTCTGCGCACCGGGCGCACGAACGTGATCAGTCTGGTGATGTCGACCGAGCATGACATGATGAACCACACCGCGCGGCTGATCGCCTCGGTCGCGGGCGGGCTGCGGAACACGCCTTATCACCTGATCGTGACACCCTACTTCCCCGATCAGGACCCGATGGTGCCTGTCCGCTATATCGTCGAGACCGGATCGGCCGACGCCATCATCATGAACCAGATCGAGCCCCAGGACCCGCGCGTCGCCTATCTGATGGAGCGCGGCTTTCCCTTCGCCACGCACGGGCGCACGGATTGGGCCGACCAGCACCCCTATTTCGATTTCGACAACCATGCCTTCGGGTCCATTGCCGCCAAGCGGCTGACCGGACGCGGACGCGGCAACATCTATGTCGTCGCACCACCACAGACGCAGGCCTATGCGCGGCATCTGGTGGCAGGCGTGCGCGAAGCCGCCAAGACTTCCGGTGCGCAGGTCGTCATCGCAGAAGGCGTCACCAGCGATTCGCCCAGTCGCGATGTCGTCGATCATGTCATCGCACGGCTGCAGGCGGACCCGTCGATTGATGCGATCCTGACGGCCTCGACCTCTTCCGCCATGGCCGCCGTCGCCGCCATCGAGGCGAGGGGCCGCACCGTCGGCGACACCATCGACGTCTTCTCGAAAGAGGCCGTGCCGTTCCTGCGCCTGTTCCGGAAGGACATCCTGACGGTGTCCGAAGAGGTCGGCACCGCCGGTGCTTTCCTTGCCAAGGCCGCCATGCAGGCGATCCGCCAACCGGATGCGCCGCCGTTGCAGGGCCTCGAGGTCCCGTCAGACGAGGCGTCCTAGCTGCGCCACCATGTCATCGACGCTTTGGTCGATCCGCAGGGTGGCGAAGGTCATCGCCGGCACCTGAAGCGTGGCGAACTGGCTGTCCAGCAGCGACGCAGGCATGAAGTGGTCGCTGCGGACAGACAGACGCGCGGCCACCAGATCGCGCGGGGCGTCGAGATAGATCACCCGCAGTTCGGGGATGCGCTGGCGCAGGTAATTGCGGTAGGACCGGCGCAGGGCGGAACAGGCGAAGACCGTATCCGAATGCGCGCGCGCGGCGTTGACGGCCTGCGACAGCAGGTCCAGCCATGGCCATCGCATCTCGTCGGTCAGCGGGTGCCCTGCCGCCATGTGATCGACGTTGCTTTGCGGGTGGTAGTCGTCGCCGTCCAGAAAACGCCCGCCGATGGATTTGGCGAAGGCGGCACCAACCGTGGATTTGCCGCAACCGGACACACCCATCACCATGAACGCGCGCTGCATCCTAACGCCCCGGGATCTGACCGCGGCGTTCGCCCTTGCCTTCCCATGTGTCGATGGCGTCGATCGCCTCTTGCGCCGTTTCGACGAACCGGAAGAGCGTCAGGTCTTCGGCCGAGATTGTCCCCGCCTCGGCCAGCGCCTCCCAGTTGATGATCTTTTCCCAGAAGGCGCGGCCGAACAGCAGGAAGGGCACGCGCGCCATCCGGCCGGTCTGGATCAGGGTCAATGCTTCGAATGTTTCATCCAGCGTGCCGAACCCGCCCGGAAAGATGCAAATGGCCGAGGCGCGGGTCAGGAAGTGCATCTTGCGGATCGCGAAGTAGTGGAAATTGAAACACAGCGCAGGCGTGACGTAAGGATTGGGCGCCTGTTCGTGCGGCAGCACGATGTTCAGCCCGATGGACCGCCCGCCCGCCTCTTCGGCGCCACGGTTTCCCGCCTCCATCACGCCGGGTCCGCCGCCGGTGACGATGATGTCCTTGCGCCCGCCCGAGGCCAGCGAGCGTTCGGTCATCAGCCGCGCGAATTCCCGCGCCTCGTCGTAGTAGCGCGACAGGTCCGCAAGGGTCTGCGTGCGCGCGGTGTCCTTCTTGCCCGGTTCCGGTATCCGCGCCCCGCCGAACAGGACCACGGTCGAATCCACCCCCGCCTCGTTCATCAGCATCTCGGGCTTGAGCAGTTCCAGTTGCAACCGCACTGGCCGCAGTTCCTCACGGCAGAGGAAATCGGGATCGGCAAAGGCCAGCGCATAGGTCGGTGACCGGGTCTGCGGCGTATCGGGGTAACGGGTGACCGCCTCGCGGTCCTGATGGCTGTCGCGCAGCGGATGGACGGGATCGTCTTTCATCGGGGTGCCTCACTTCTCCTTGTGGCCCACCAAACCCTGTGCGGCCCCAAGATGCAATCATGCGCGCTATCGGACTGCGACGGATTGCCAAGTGTCCGCTGTTTTCATATGGCAGGTCGCAGATAGCCTGAGGACCGTGACATGACCGACAACGCCGCGCTTGAAATCGCCATCGAAGCCGCCTGGGAGGCGCGCGATACGGTCACCTCTGCCACCAAGGGCAAGACCCGCGAGGCGATCGAGGAAACGCTGAACGCGCTCGATCGCGGGAAACTGCGGGTGGCGGAAAAGCAGGCGGATGGCAGCTGGCATGTGAACCAATGGGCCAAGAAGGCGGTCCTCTTGGGTTTCCGGATCAAGGATATGGAACCGCAGACAGGCGGCCCGCAGGGCGGCGGCTGGTGGGACAAGGTCGACAGCAAGTTTGCCGGATGGAAGAAGAAGGACTGGAAGGCCGCCGGTTTCCGTGCGGTGCCGAACTGCGTGGTGCGCAAGTCCGCCTATATCGCGCCCGGTGTCGTGCTGATGCCGTCTTTCGTGAACCTCGGCGCTTATGTGGATGAGGGCACGATGGTCGACACATGGGCGACCGTCGGGTCCTGCGCGCAGATCGGCAAGAACGTGCATCTGTCGGGTGGTGTCGGCATCGGCGGTGTGCTGGAACCGATGCAGGCGGGTCCCACCATCATCGAGGACAACTGCTTTATCGGCGCCCGTTCCGAGGTGGTCGAAGGCTGCATCGTCCGCGAAGGCGCGGTGCTTGGCATGGGTGTCTTCATCGGCAAATCGACCAAGATCGTCGACCGCGACACCGGCGAGGTCATCTATGGCGAAGTGCCGCCCTATTCGGTGGTCGTCGCAGGGTCGATGCCGTCCAAGAACAACATCAATCTCTACTGCGCGGTGATCGTCAAGCGCGTGGACGAAAAGACCCGCTCGAAAACCGCCATCAACGAGTTGCTGCGGGACTGACGCGCCATGATCCTCAGCCGCATCCTTGCCCGCAGGCGGATCAAGGCGGGGGTGCGGCCCTCGTTCAAGGCGGCGTGGCTGCCGGTCGTCTTCGACGTGCTGGTGATCGGCCTGATCCTTGCATGGCTGTTCCTGCCTGCGGTGTCGGCCACGATCATCATGAACCTCTCGCTGTTCTGGCGCATCCTGTTCCTGATGGTGGTGATCTATGCGCCCTTGCAGATCGTGATCATCGTCTCGACGATCTGGGCGGTCCGGTCGCGCTGGGAAGAGGACGAAACCGAATGAACAAGCCCAAGAAGCCCCATCAGGTCTACACGCTGCTGGTCGAGGTCGGCCGCAATGCAGGCGATGGCCTGCCAGAGGGTGCCACCGGGGCCGCCCTGATGTGCTATGCCAGCGGCGTGGACGAGGCCGAGGCGGTGCGCGAAACGGTGGCGATCCTCAAGCAGGCGGACCTGGCACCGCTGGATGTCTCGGGCTACGGCACGCTGGCGGAACGGCTGGCCGAAGGGCACGACATCGACGATGACGAACAGGCGCTGATGCAGCGCGCGCTGGACGAAAACAGCGTGATCGTGGCGCAGATGACGCCGTTCTTCGATGATCCGGTTTCAGACGGTGCAGACCAGGGCTGACCGGTAGGTGGCACCAAGGGTCAGCAGTTGCAGGATCGCGAAGGCGGCGGTAAAGCCCTTGCGCTTTGCCAGCAACCGAACCGTCGCCTGCCGCGCTGCAAGCAGGAAAGTGGCCAGCGTTCCGATCACGGCAAGCAGCACCATCACCATGATCCGCGACCCGGTGTAACCGACCATGCATGCCAAACTGCCAATGGCATAATCCGCCGTGGCCCAGATTGCCAGGAAGGCGACGGCGGCCTGCGCGATGGCGATAATCAGCGCGACATTGTGGACGGTTGATCCCTTGGGTCGCTGCATGACCAGCACGGCAAGCCCCGCCAAGATCAGGACAATCCATACGGAAGACGGTGTGACGGCGACATAGATCATGGGCATGTCTTGCACGGGCGTAAGCGCCGCTCAAGCATGATTTGGCGGCTGGCCATTGCCGTATTGCCGACCGATAATGCGATATGTCTGTCATTCTGCACTCTGCCATCCCCGAAGCCCTCACGGGAAACGCGGCCCTTCCGGGCACGCGGCCCTGCGATCCGGACGACTGGCTGCGCGTGGATGAGGTCTATGCCCCGCAAATGGCCTATCGCGCCGCATTGCTGCGGGACAAGCGCGCGGCGGTGCTTTTTGCGCCTGACGATGCGCTGGACCCCGCGCGCGAGCTGCTGGAAGAAACGCTGGCGATCCTGCCGGTCAAGGGGTTCACCGTCGCGGGCGGCACGGTCGGATGCCCCGACGGGCGCGAAGTGCAAATCGACCGCAATGCGCCCCTGCTGACCCTTGGCCATCTGGTGCAAGAGGACCTTTGCATCCTTGAAAAACGCGGATCCGAGCATGTGCTGACCGGTGCTGCCTTGTGCTTTCCGGCAAGCTGGCGACTGGCCGACAAGGTGGGCCGTCCGCTGACCACGATCCACGATCCCGTGCCCGCCTATGACGGCAATATCGCCGCCCGCGTGCAACGTCTTTTCGACGGGGTGCAGGTGGGTCGCCCGCTTTGGCGGTTCAACCGCCTGCGCTATGCCGACCCCGATCTGCACCAGCCCGTAAGGCAGGACCCCGACGCCCCCCGCCCCTATCACCGGTCAGAACGGCAATGCATCCTGCGCCTGCCACGCACGCAGGCGGTGGTCTTTACCATCCATACCTATGTCGTAGGTGACCCCGCGATTGCATCCCCCGCCCCACCCCGCTAGCCATGGGGCAAAGGAGCTACCCCATGCCTGTCGATCCCGTTGCCCTGACCGCCGATCTGGTCCGCTGCCCCTCGATCACGCCCGCGGAAGGCGGTGCGCTGGTGCATCTCGAAAAGGTGCTGACCGAGGGCGGCTTTCACTGCACCCGCGTGGATCGGGGCGGGGTGGCGAACCTCTTTGCCCGCTGGGGGCGGCAGGGGGCGAACCGGACCTTCGGCTTCAACGGTCATACCGATGTGGTGCCCTTGGGGGACGAGGCTGCATGGACCATGCCGCCCTTCGGGGGGCAGATCAAGGACGGGTATCTCTTTGGGCGCGGCGCGACGGACATGAAATCGGGCGTTGCGGCCTTTGCCGCTGCCGCGATTGACTTTGTGGCCGAGACCCCGCCCGACGGGGCGATCATCCTTGCGATCACCGGCGACGAAGAAGGTGACGCGACCGACGGCACGACCGCTCTTCTTGACTGGATGGCCGCCAATGGCGAGAGGATGAGCATCTGTCTGGTGGGCGAGCCGACCTGCCCCGATGTCATGGGCGAAGCGATGAAGATCGGGCGGCGCGGGTCGATGGCGGCCTTTTTCACCGTGACCGGCGTGCAGGGACATGCGGCCTATCCGCATCGCGCCAGAAACCCGATGCCCGCGATGGCGCGGCTGATGGATGCGCTGTCGTCCCGCGCGCTGGATGAGGGGACCGACCATTTCGATCCCTCCTCGCTACAGGTGCTGACCATCGACACCGGCAATCCCGCGACCAACGTGATCCCCGCGCAGACCCACGCGACCGTGAACATCCGCTTCAACGATGCCCATGACAGCGCAGCCCTGACCGCGTGGATGCAAGGCGAGGCCGACAAGGTCGCCGCCGACTTCGGCGTGCAGGTCGCGATGCGGGTCAAGGTATCCGGCGAAAGCTTTGTCACCCCGCCGGGCGCGCTGTCCGATCTGGTCGGCAAGGCGGTCGAGGCCGAGACAGGGGTAAAACCCGCACTCTCGACCTCCGGCGGCACCTCGGACGCGCGGTTCGTCAAGGATCATTGCCCGGTCGTCGAATTCGGCCTGACGGGCAAGACGATGCATCAGGTGGACGAAAGGGTGAAGGTGGACGAAATCCGACAGCTCAAGGCGATCTATGCCCGTATCCTGCGCGACTATTTCGGCTAGAGACCCGGCGTTTTGGAAAACTCTGGACCAATTTCTGCGAAAGAAATTGGCGGCCTTCGGGGGGCGTGATACGGCGATAGCATGACACGTATCCCCTCGAAGTCCGAAATCCTCGACTGGATTTTCGCGAACCCCACCAAGACCGCGAAACGCGATATCGCGAAGGCCTTCGGCATCAAGGGGGCGGCGCGGATCGATCTCAAGCGCGCCCTGCGCGAATTGCAAGACGACGGCAAGCTCGCCAAGCGCCGGTCCTCCTATCGCGACGCCGAGGAACTGCCCCCCGTTGCAGTGCTGGAAATCATGGCCCCCGATGCCGACGGCGACATCTTCGCGCGCCCGCTGGAATGGACCGGCGAAGGGGCCGAGCCGCGTATCCTGATGCTGCTGCGCGAAAGCGATCCGGCCTTGGGCGCGGGCGACCGTATCCTCGGCCGCCTGACCGTCGACAAGACCGAGGATCATTCCCACACCGCCCGCATGATCCGCCGGATCGGTGCGAACCCCTTGCGGATTGTCGGCATCTTCCGTGCAGGGTCCGAAGGCGGACGCATCCTGCCCATCGACAAGGGCGCGGACAAGCAATGGACGGTCGCCGCAGGGGCAACAGGCGGGGCCAAGGATGGCGAATTGGTCGAGGCGGAACAGGCCGGCCCCAAGGGCCGCTTGGGTCTGCCCAAGGCGCGGATCGTCGCGCGGCTGGGCGACCCGACAGCGCCGCGCGCGGTTTCACTGATCGCCATTCACCAGCACGGCATCCCCGATCACTTTCCCGATGAGGTCGTAGAAGAGGCCGCACGGGCCGAAGCAGCGCCCCTGGGCAAGCGTCGCGACCTGCGCGACCTGCCGCTGATCACCATCGACCCATGGGATGCGCGTGACCGCGACGACGCCTGCCTTGTCCTGCCGGATACCGATCCGAAAAACGCAGGCGGCCATATCATCTGGGTCGCGATTGCTGATGTGGCGCATTACGTGCGCCCCGGTGCCGCGCTCGACCGCGAGGCGCGCAAGCGCGGCAACTCCACCTACTTCCCCGACCGCGTCGTGCCGATGCTGCCGGACCGGCTGTCGGGCGACCTTTGCTCTTTGCACGAAGGGGTCGAACGCGCCTGCCTTGCCGTCGAAATGCGGATCGATGCGGCAGGCAACAAGATCGACCACCAGTTCCATCGCGGGCTGATGAGGTCCGTCGCCTCGCTGAATTATGAAGAGGTGCAGGCAGGCGTCGACGGGCAACCAAGCGACAAGGTCGCCCCGCTGATGGACGGGATCATCACCCCGCTTTACGGCGCCTTTGCGGCGCTGACGCAGGCGCGCGCGCGGCGGCAGCCGCTGGACCTCGACCTGCCGGAACGCCAGATCGTGCTGGACGACAAGGGCAAGGTGACCTCGGTCCGCTTCAAGGAACGGCTGGACGCGCACCGGCTGATCGAGGAATTCATGGTGCTGGCCAATGTCGCCGCCGCCGAGACGCTGATTGCCAAGAAATCCCCGCTGCTGTTTCGCGTGCACGAAGAACCCGATCCCGACAGGCTGGAGGCGCTGCGCGAGGTCGCGCAAGCCTCGGGCCTGAACCTCGCCAAGGGGCAGGTGCTGAAGACCGCGCATCTGAACCAGCTCTTGCGCGGGGCCGAGGGCACCGAGAACGACGAGATGATCAACATGGCCACCTTGCGCGCCATGACGCAGGCCTATTACAGCCCCGACAACTTCGGGCACTTCGGCCTTGCCCTGCGGTCCTATGCGCATTTCACCTCGCCCATCCGGCGCTATGCCGACCTGATCGTGCATCGCGCGCTGATCGCCGCCCACGGCTGGGGTCACGATGGCCTCAGCCCTTGGGACGTCGAGAACCTCGCCGATACCGCCAAACAGATCAGCGATACCGAGCGCCGCTCGATGGCGGCGGAACGCGACACGACCGACCGCTATCTGGCGGCCTTCCTGTCCGATCGCGTGGGGGCCGAACTGACGGGCAAAATCAGCGGGATCGCGAAATTCGGGGTCTTCGTGAAACTGGATGAAACCGGCGCGGATGCGATGATCCCGATCCGGACCTTGGGGCGCGAGTATTTCCACTATGACGCGGACAGCCAGACGCTGATGGGGTCCGATACCGGCACCGTCATCGGGCTGGGTCAACGCGCGACCGTGAAACTGGCCGAGGTCGCACCGACCACCGGCGGGCTGATCGTCGAACTGGTCGCGCTGGACGACCGCATCATGCCGCGCGGCCCTTCGGTGGGCCGCGGCAAGCCGCCCCGCCGCAAGCAAGGGGCCGCCCGCAAGGCCGCCGCCAAGACCGCGCGCAAGGTCAAGCGGACGCGGAAATAGTCCCGACCGGAAAACCGGCGGTTTCCCGCGCCGCTACGCAGTTGTGATGTTGCGGCGCCATGGCTTCGGCTATGATGAGAAAAAAACCAGAGGAGCAGGCAGATGCAACGCAGGACGATGATCATTGGCGCCGTGACGGGGGCGGTTATCGCAACGACCACAGCCGCACAGGCCGACGGGTTCCAGCGATGGATCGCGGGGTTTCGCGGACGCGCACGGGCGGCGGGGATCACCGACCGGACCCTTGATGCGGCTTTCGCAGATGTGCGCTATCTGCCCGACAGCATCGAGCGCGACCGCAATCAGGCCGAATTCGTCAGGCCCTTGGCCGACTACATGGCGACGGCGGTCTCGGATGCACGGGTCAGCAACGGTCGCGAGAACGTGCAGCGCCATGCCGGTGTCCTTGCGGCCATCGACCGGCGTTTCGAGGTCGAGGGGCATGTCGTCACCTCGGTCTGGGGGATGGAAAGCAACTATGGCCAGCGCCGGGGTGATGTGCCGCTGATCTCGACGCTGGCCACGCTGGCCTATGACGGGCGGCGCGGGCAGTTCTTCGAAAGCCAGTTGATCGCGGCCTTGCGCATCCTGCAAAACGGCGATGTCGCCCCGCGCAACATGACCGGATCATGGGCGGGGGCGATGGGCCACACGCAGTTCATTCCCACATCTTATGAAGCTTATGCCGTCGATTTCACCGGTGACGGGCGGCGCGATATCTGGGCGGATGACCCCAGCGACGCGCTCGCCTCGACCGCTGCCTATTTCCGGCGCTTCGGCTGGCAACGCGGCCAGCCCTGGGGGGTCGAGGTGATCCTGCCGCGCGGGTTCGACTTTAACCAGACCGGCCGGGCGGTGACGCGCGCGCCATCGGACTGGGCGGCGCAAGGCGTTGTCGGCGTCGATGCGCGCGCGGTGCCGAATTATGGCAACGCCGATCTGATCACGCCGACCGGCGCGGGCGGTCCGGCCTTCCTGATCTTCCGCAACTACGATGTCATCGCGCGCTACAACAACGCCGAGGCCTATATCATCGGCGTCGGCCATCTGGCCGACCGGATCAGGGGTGCCGGACCCTTGCGCACCCCGTGGCCCGCCGGTGAACGGGGCCTGAACCGCGCCGAGCGGATCGCGTTGCAGCAGCGGCTGACCAATGCGGGGTTCTCGACCCAAGGGGTCGATGGGCGGATCGGGCCGAACTCGCGTGCGGCGATCCGCGCCTACCAGCGCAGTCAGGGGCTGATCCCGGACGGGCATCCCTCGGTCGGGTTGCTGGAACGTCTGCGGTAGCGGTCAGAGCCTGTCGCGGAACGCGGCAAGCACCTGTTCATAGACCGCGCGCTTGAAGGGCACGATATTGGCGACAAGATCGCCCGCATCCATCCATTTCCAAGCCGTGAATTCGGGATGGTCGGTGTCGAGGTCGATCTGGTCGTCGGTGCCCTGATACCGCATCAGAAACCACTTCTGCGCCTGCCCGCGATAGCGCCCGCCCCAGATGTTCGGGACCAGATCGTGCGGGATGTCGTAGGGGATCATTCCGGCGGTCTCGGCCTCGATCATCACGCGGGTCGCGGGGATGCTGGTTTCCTCGAACAGCTCGCGCAGGGCGGCGTCGCGCAGGTCTTCGCCCTTGTCGACACCGCCTTGCGGCATCTGCCATGCATCCGTGTCACGGTCGCGGCGCTGGGCGACGAAGACCTTGCCGTCGCGGTTGGCCAGCATGATGCCGACGCAAGGCCGATAGGGGAGTTTCGCGATCTCTTCAGGGGACATGGGCGGCCTTCAACTTGGGTCTGCTTTCCCTTTTGCGGTGTGCAAGGCGGTTAGGCAAGCCTGCAAGCTCAGGCGATGACCAGCCGCGTCTCGTGCCGGATCCTTGCAGCGATCCATGTCAGATGGTCGCGCCGGACGGCGATGCAACCCGCCGTCGGCCGCCCCGGCCCGCGCCACTGGTGTATGAAAATCGCCGAGCCGCGCCCCTTCACCGCATAGGGCCAATTCCAGTCCGTCAGGATGACCAGATCATACATCGGATCAGGCCGGCGCAGCCGTTCGTGACTGTGGGGATAAGGCGCGCGGACCATCAGGTTGTAATCCTCGTGCGCCGGGTCGTCGGACCACAGATCAGAGGGACCGATCGGCAGGGCCCAATCGGCAGGGCGCTCCATCCGGTCGGGACGGTAGAGCATCCCGACGATTCGGTGCGTGCCACGCGGCGTCGCGCCGTCGCCTTCGCGCTTGCGCGCGGTCAGCCCACCGCGCCCGATGGTGCAGGGAAAGCGGCGGTTCATGAACCGCAGATGGGTCGGGGTCAGGACAAGGTCGGTGGGTTTCATGGCTGTCGATCCAGTGGCAGCGGGTCGGATAGGGTGCAACGCAGCCCTGCCTGCGCGCCGGTCATGATGCCTAGCCCGCGGGATGCCGCAAGGGCAAAGAGCGCAGACAGCCAAAGACGCGCTTTCGGTCCCGAAAATCCCATTGCCCGACTATAGCAAATGCCCCGACTTCGCCGCCTTGGTCGCCAGATAATGATGGTTGTGCCGGTTCTCGCCCACTTTCAGGGGGACACGCGCGACCACCTGCAGCCCGCAGGCGTTCATCCGGTCCACCTTGGCGGGGTTGTTGGTCAAAAGGCGCACCTGCGAAAACCCCATCCGCCGCAGGATGTCGGCACCGATGCGGAAATCGCGCTCGTCATCCTCGAACCCCAGCCGGTGGTTGGCCTCGACCGTGTCGAACCCCTGATCCTGCAAGGAATAGGCCCGCATCTTGTTGGCCAGACCGATCCCGCGCCCTTCCTGATTGAGGTAAAGCAGCACCCCTGCCCCTTCCGCGCCCATCTGCGCCAGCGCGCCACGCAACTGCGGGCCGCAATCGCATTTCAGCGACCCCAGCAGATCGCCGGTGAAACAGGCCGAGTGCAGCCGCGACAGGACCGGCTTGCTGCGGTCGGGCTGGCCGATCTCGACGGCGTAATGTTCCTCGCCGCCGTCATCGGGGCGGAAAATGTGCAGACGGCCCGCCTCGGAAACCTCGAGCGGCAGGCGCGCGTTCACGATGGGACGCAAGGGGCTGAGGGCTGTGTCGCGGGTCGCAGCCTCGGGCACCATGGTCAGGTTGTGATCCAGCGCAAAGGCCTGCGCATTTGCGACAGGCATCACCAAGGCGGCAGGCAACAGGCGCGCGGACTTCACAAGCGCGATGGCCGCGCGGTGCAGATCGGCGGACCCGTCGCGCACGGTCTGCAAGGGGCCCTTCATCGGGTTGCGCAGATCGTCGGCGGGATCGGCAACCGCCTGCACCCATGCAAGCGTCGCATCCTGCGGCAAGGCCACCCGCGCCAGATCACCGTCATAGGCGCGGGCCTTCAGTGTCTCGGCCCGCCACGAGGTGATCGCAAGCACGGGCATCCCCATCGCGCGCAGGTCGGCAAAACGCACCGCATCCAGTGTCTCGACCGCAAAGATGATCGCGCCGCCTTCCAGAACGATGGGCACACCCATGCGCAGGTCGGCCCGGGCACGGGCCAGACGCTCGGTTATGTCGGGGGAAAAACCCATCGTGCACCTTTCTGTTTGTTTCACCTGATAGCCGTTTCCGCCGCCAAGTGAAACAATTGCCCGTCAAATCACACGTCCGTGTGAAACGATCATCACCTGACTTGTTGATCACGTAGCAACACCACAAATGTTACACGCAAGACGGAGGAAAGGCGCACATGGCACAGTTGAAGAAGATTTTGCTGGTGGACGATGACGACGACCTGCGCGAGGCGCTGGGCGAACAATTGCTGATGACCGAAGACTTCGACGTTTTCGAGGCCGACGACGGCGCCAGCGCCATGGTGAAGGCGAAAGAGGGTCTTTATGACCTGATGATCCTCGACGTGGGCCTGCCGGACACCGACGGGCGCGAGTTGTGCCGCCTGCTGCGCAAACAGGGCATCAAATGTCCGATCGTGATGCTGACCGCACAGGACAGCGACGCGGACACCATCCTTGGCCTTGATGCGGGCGCCAATGACTATGTCAGCAAACCCTTCAAGTTTCCGGTTCTGCTGGCCCGTATCCGCAGCCAGTTGCGCACCCATGAACAGTCGGAAGACGCCATTTTCCAGCTTGGGCCCTACACGTTCAAACCTGCGCAGAAACTGCTGGTGACCGAGGATGACAAGAAGATCCGTCTGACCGAAAAAGAGACGAATATCCTCAAGTTCCTTTATCGCGCGACCGAAGGGGTCGTCGCCCGCGACGTGCTGCTGCACGAGGTCTGGGGCTACAATGCCGGTGTGACCACGCACACATTGGAGACACATATTTACCGTCTTCGTCAAAAAATAGAACCAGATCCGTCCAATGCCCGCCTTCTTGTTACCGAATCGGGTGGATATAGACTGGTGGCATAAGTGCTTTCCGGCGGCCCTGTGCTTCCCCTTGCTGGCCGCCGGTTCCCAAGTTCCCGCTGAAGATCGGGTTATATCTTCACCTCCCTGTTGGACTTGCCCGGGCCTTGCGCCCGGGCTTTTTTCTGTGCTGGTCATTTGCCCGCGAGTGCTTAAGTTGGGGTCAAAGCCATTTGGGAGACAGCAATGAAAACCGCCAAAGACTTCATGGACGAAGCGAATGCCGTCGTGCCGCGCTTGGGGCCAGAGGACGCCATTGCAAGATACAACGCGGGCGGTGGGGTCTTCATCGACGTGCGTGACAGCGGCGCGATTGCCAAATCGGGCACGATCAAGGGCGCGCACCGCATTGCCCGTGGCATGATGGAGTTCACCGCCGATCCCGAAACGCCTTTCTACAACGACGTGCTGCAAAAGGATGCCGCAATCTATCTGATCTGCGGGGCGGGCGGTCAGGCCGCCCTTGCGGGCAAGACGCTAATGGACATGGGCTATACCGATGTGACCAACATCGGTGGTTTTTCCGCGTGGAAAGACGCAGGCGGCCCGACCGAGGATTAGGCCAGCGCCTGCGCCCAATCCGCGGTCAGATCGTCGATATCCTCGATCCCGACCGAGACGCGGATCAGATTTTCAGGGATCCCGGTATGCGGCTCGATGGTGTGCCGGTGTTCCACAAGGCTTTCGACACTGCCCAGTGACGTCGCACTCAGGAACAGCCGCAGCTTGCCGGTGACGGCAAGTGCCCGTTCCCGATCGCCCTTGACCAAGACGGACATCAGGCTGCCGAAGCCGCCTGTCATCTGTTTTTGCGCGATGGCGTGGCCTGCATGATGCGGCAGGCCGGGGTAGAAGACATCCGCGACCTGATCATGGGCCAGCAGAAATTCGGCCAGCCTTTGCGCATTCCAGCTCATCCGTTCCACCCGTAACGGCAGGGTCCGCATGGCGCGGGTCAGAAGCCAGGCCTCGAACGGACCGAGGATTGCGCCAGCCATCTTGCGGTCGTTGCGGATGGTCTTCCAAACAGGCGATGAGGCATCCCGCGTTGACAGAACGCCCGCCAGCACGTCCGAATGCCCGTTGATCGCCTTGGTGGCCGAGTGCATCACGATATCCGCGCCGAAATCCAGCGCGCGGGTCAGGATCGGCGTGGCGGCGGTTGCATCGACGACCAGGATCCCGCCTGTCGCGGCTTTCACCGCAGCGATATCGACCGACTTCAGCCACGGGTTCGAGGGGGTCTCGATATGGACGAGGTCCGCCCGATGCGCCCGACAATGCGCGACCAGATCCTCGGCTGGAACTTCGCTCAGGGTCAGGCCGCGCCTTGTGCAGAATTCGCGGACCCAAGCCGTGGTGCCATAGTATATCCCCGCCTGAACCACGACATGGGCCGCGTTCGGCAGGGTCTGAAGCACAGCGGCAGTCGCGGCCATACCCGAGGGGAAAAGCATCGTTTCCTCTGCCCCTTCGAGCCTGCGAATGACCTCTTCCGCCTGCCGCAGGTTGTCGGAGTCGGGGCGTGAATAAAGATTGTCGGGGCGGACGAGATTGTAACCCTCGTCCCGCAGGAACGTGGTCGAAGGCTGGAGTGCGGGCACCACGCCACCGGACTGCGGATCGATGGCGCCTGCGGCATGTGCGGCGATGGTCGCGGGTTTGTCTTTGTGGTCCATGGACACCTTGTTGAAGCGGCGCTGCGGGCAGGCAAGCCTCAGGTGACGAATGCGTCGCGCCCGTAGCCTTGCAGATAAAGAAGTGCCGTCAGATCGCCGTGATTGATGCGGATATCGCAAGCGGCCTGCACGACGGGTTTGGCGTGCAACGCGACCCCGGTGCCGGCCCGCGTGAGCATCCCCAGATCGTTTGCGCCATCGCCCACGGCCAGCACATCGGTTTCGGCAATGCCAAGCCGCGCGGTGATCTCTTCCAGTGCCTGCACCTTGGCGGCCTTGCCGAGAATCGGACGCGCCACGGCGCCGCTCAGTTTCCCATCGGCGACCAGCAGGGTATTCGCGCGGTTTTCATCGAAGCCCAAAGCGGCGGCGACGCGGCTGGTAAAGGCCGTGAACCCGCCCGAGACAAGGGCGGCATAGGCACCATGCGCCTTCATGGTGCTCACCAGTTCGTGGCCGCCGGGCATGTAGCTGATCCGCTGGTCCAGCACCTCTTCGATGATGCTTTCGGGCAGGTCGCGCAAAAGGCCCACCCGTTCGATCAGGGCCTCTTCGAAATCAAGCTCGCCATTCATGGCACGTGCGGTGATCGCCGCGACCCTTTCGCCCACGCCCGCTTCGGCGGCCAGTTCGTCGATACATTCCTGCCGGATCATCGTGCTGTCCATATCGGCCAGCAGCATATTCTTGCGGCGGCCTGCGGCGGGCTGCACAACCAGATCGACGCAGCCCTGTTGCAGGTCTTGCCAGACCTGCCATTGATTTTCGGGCGCCGTGGGAATGGCGAATTCCGCAGCTTCGTCGATGGCAAGCCAGACCACATCACCGCCCCCCCATGCATTGCGCAGATTGTCGACCAAGGCACGGTCTAGCCTGCGTTCCTGCGGGGTGGTGATCAAGGTGACGACATACATGCCGGTCTCTCCATTCGGGCCGTGGTGTTTCTAAAGCGCAAATGCAGCCGCGAGGCAATGCGCATCCCGTCAGTTTCCGATCGGCGTCTCGCCTGTCGCAAAATTTTCGCGAATTGCCGGTTTCCGGCAGCTCTTTCCCGTTGCGGCCAATCGCGGACAGGACTATCTGCGGCGGCGGGACACCCCTCCCCAACGAGGGGCATATATCTGTGAGGATACCACCGATGGTTACGAAGACCCCGGCATCGCGGCCGGTCAATCCGCGGTTCTCGTCCGGCCCCTGTGCCAAACCCCCCGTCTGGAACCTGCAAGCCCTGAGTGACGCGCCGCTTGGCCGGTCACACCGTGCGGCTGTCGGCAAGGCCAAACTGGCCGAAGCGATCGCGCTGACCCGCGAGGTTTTGGGCGTGCCCGCCGACTATCGGATCGGCATCGTGCCCGCATCCGACACCGGCGCCTTTGAAATGGCGATGTGGTCGCTTCTGGGTGAGCGCCCCGCCGAGATGGTCGCTTGGGAAAGCTTCGGTGCAGGCTGGGTCACGGATGTGGTCAAGCAACTGAAGATCGACGCCAGGGTCCACACCGCCGAATACGGGCATATCGTCGATATGGCGGCGCTGAACTATGACAACGACGTCTGCTTTACGTGGAACGGCACGACCTCCGGCGTGCGGGTTCCCAATGGCAATATGATCCCCGCTGACCGCGCGGGCCTGACGCTCTGCGATGCGACATCCGCCGCCTTCGCGCAAGAGCTGCCCTGGGACAAGCTGGATGTGACGACATTCTCCTGGCAGAAGGTCATGGGCGGCGAAGCGGCGCACGGGATGCTGATCCTGAGCCCCCGCGCCGTGGAACGCCTTGAAAGCTACACCCCCGCATGGCCGCTGCCAAAGATCTTTCGCCTGACCTCGAAGGGCAAGCTGATCGAGGGCATCTTCAAGGGCGAGACGATCAACACGCCGTCCATGCTGGCGGTCGAGGATTATCTGGTGGCCCTGAAATGGGGCAAGTCCATCGGCGGTCTGGATGCGCTGATCCACCGCGCCAATGCCAATGCGCAGGCGATCTGGAACTTCTGCGCCGAAAAGCCGTGGATTGCCAATCTGGCCGTTGATCCTGCCACGCGGTCGAACACCTCTGTCTGCCTGAAGTTCACCGACGACCGGATCAAGGACGGCGCCGCCTTCGCCAAAGCCGTGGCCAAACGGCTTGAGGCCGAGACCATCGCCTTCGACATCGGCGCCTACCGCGACGCCCCAGCCGGTCTGCGGATCTGGTGTGGTGCGACGGTCGAGACCTCGGACATCGAAAAGTTGCTGCCGTGGCTCGAATGGGCATTCGAGACCGAATTGGCGGCCCAGACTTAACCCCAAATTCATTCCGGCGGTCGTATGGGATTTCTAGAAATCCCATGGCGTCCGTCCCGAAAAGGACACCGAAAATGGCACCCAAGGTACTTATCTCCGACAAACTATCCGACGCAGCCGTGCAGATCTTCAAGGACCGCGGCATCGACGTGGATTTCCAGCCCGATCTTGGCAAGGACAAGGACAAGCTGCTTGCAGTGATCGGTCAGTATGACGGTCTTGCGATCCGCTCGGCCACCAAGGCGACCGAGAAAATCATCGCCGCCGCCGACAACCTCAAGGTCATCGGTCGTGCGGGGATCGGCGTCGACAACGTCGATATCGCGGCGGCATCCAAGAAGGGGATCATCGTGATGAACACCCCCTTCGGCAACTCGATCACCACCGCCGAACACGCGATTTCCATGATGATGGCGGTCGCACGGCAAATCCCCGAAGCCAATGCCTCGACCCATGCGGGCAAGTGGGAAAAGTCGCGGTTCATGGGTGTGGAACTGACCGGCAAGACGCTGGGTGTGATCGGCGCGGGCAACATCGGGTCGATCGTGATCGACCGCGCGCTGGGTCTGAAGATGAAGGTCATCGCCTACGATCCCTTCCTGTCCGAAGAACGCGCGACCGAGATCGGTGTGGAAAAGGTCGAACTGGACGATCTTCTGACGCGCTCCGACTTCATCACGCTGCATGTGCCGCTGACCGACCAGACCCGCAACATCCTCAGCCGCGAGAATATCGCGAAACTGAAGAAAGGCGTGCGGATCGTGAACTGCGCCCGTGGCGGTCTGGTGGATGAAGAGGCCTTGGCCGATGCCCTGAAGGATGGTCGCGTCGCCGGTGCCGCCTTCGACGTTTTCGCCGTCGAACCGGCCACGCAAAGCCCGCTCTTCAACCTGCCCAATGTCGTCGTGACCCCGCACCTTGGGGCCGCCACGACCGAGGCGCAGGAAAACGTCGCCCTGCAGGTGGCCGAACAGATGTCGGACTATCTGCTGACGGGTGCCGTGCAGAATGCGCTGAACATGCCATCCGTCACCGCCGAAGAGGCCAAGGTGATGGGGCCGTGGATCAAGCTGTCGGGGCACTTGGGCAACTTCATCGGCCAGATGACGGACGAGCCGATCACAGCGATCAACATCCTGTTTGACGGTCAGGCCTCGGAGATGAACCTCAAGGCGCTGACCGCCGCGACGATCGCGGGGATCATGATGAAGGCGAACCCCGACACCAACATGGTCAGCGCGCCGGTGATCGCCAAGGAACGCGGCATCAAGGTTTCGACCACCAAGCAGGACCAGTCGGGCGCCTTCGAGGGCTACATCAAGGTCACCGTCGTGACCGAGCAACGCGAACGATCTGTCGCGGGCACGGTCTTCAGCGACGGCAAGCCCCGTTTCATCCAGATCAAGGGCATCAACATCGACGCCGAGATCGGCGAACACATGGTCTATACCACGAACGAGGACGTGCCCGGCATCATCGGCACGCTCGGGTCCACCTTGGGTGCGCATGATGTGAACATCGCCAACTTTACCCTTGGCCGCGCGGCCGCCAAAGCCGAGGCGATTGCCCTGCTCTATCTGGACGAGGCATTGCCACAGGCCGCGATGGACGCGCTGAAGGCCACCGGCAAGTTCCGGCAGGTGAAACCGTTGCGGTTCAACGTCTGAGGATGCCGATGACACCCCTTTATGCAATCGGCGATATTCACGGCCAGAAAGCCATGCTGGATCAGGCGCTCGACCTGATCCGCGCGGATGGTGGCCCCGATGCGCGGATCGTGTTTCTGGGGGATTATACCGATCGCGGCCCGGACAGCCGGGCCGTGATCGAGACTTTGCTGGCGGGCCGCGATGCAGGACGGGACTGGACGTTCCTGAAAGGCAATCACGACCGCATGTTCAGCCGCTTTGTCCGCGACGGGACAGAACATGATGCGCGGATCAAATCCGGTGCGGGCTGGCTGAATGCACGGCTTGGCGGGCCGATGACGCTGGCCTCTTACGGGATCGAGGGCGTGATGCATCTGGACCACGCGCCGGACAGCTACCGCGAAAGCCTTGTCTGCTTCGCAGGGCCCGATGGCGCGACGGACAAGGCCGGTTTGCAGGCGCTGGCCACTGCTGCCGTTCCCGCGGCGCATCTCGATTTCCTCGAAGGTCTGCAGCTTTGGCACAAGACCGATGATCTGCTGTTCGTTCATGCCGGACTGCGCCCGCGCATCCCGCTGCATGATCAGGATGTCGAGGACCTGCTCTGGATCAGGGAGGATTTCCTCGACAATGACCATGACCACGGTAAGCTTGTCGTGCATGGGCATACCGCGCTGGAAACCCCTTGGCATTTCGGCAACCGCGTCGATCTGGACGGGGGCGCGGGCTATGGCCGTCCGCTGGTGCCTGCGGTCTTCGAAGGCCGCGATTGCTGGCTTTTGACCGCGGCGGGGCGGGTTGCGCTGACCCCATAGCTTGCCTCTGCCCTTCGGCGGACCTATGCACCACACATGCCGCTGCAATTCACCAGTCTCGACGCCATCCTGAAGCACGGGTTCGACACCGTGATCGACGTACGCTCGCCTGCGGAATTCGCCGAAGACCACATGCCGGGCGCGATCAATCTGCCCGCGCTCGACAACGCCCAGCGCGCCGAGGTGGGCACGATCTACAAACAGGTCAGCCCCTTCAAGGCCCGCAAGATCGGGGCGGGCATGGTGATCCGCAATGTCGCCGACCACATCGACGGGCCACTGCAGGACAAGGACGGCGGCTGGCGGCCGCTGGTCTATTGCTGGCGCGGCGGTCAGAGGTCGGGCGTCTTCCGCACCATCCTGTCCGAGATCGGCTGGCGGGCCGAAACGGTGCAAGGCGGCTACATGACCTTCCGTCGGCTGGTGAACGGGGCCTTGCATGATGCACCATTGCCGCATCGGCTGATCCTGCTGGACGGCTATACCGGCACCGCCAAGACCGCCCTTCTGCCGCGACTGCCGGCGCGGGGTGTCCAGACGCTCGACCTTGAAGGGCTGGCCTGTCATCGCGGCTCGCTTCTGGGCGAGATGCCGGGCGGGCAGCCGTCACAGAAGATGTTCGAGACGGCACTGGCGGTGGCATTGCAGGGACTTGATCCGGACCGGCCGGTGATCGTCGAGGCCGAAAGCAGCAAGATCGGGCGGCTGAACCTGCCCAAGTCGCTGTGGCAGGCGATGCTTGCCGCCCCGCGCGTCGTGCTGGACATTCCGGCACAGGCGCGCGCGCGCTATCTGGCCGAAGCCTATCGCGACGTGATCTCGGACCCGGCAAGGCTGGCCGAGAAACTGGCCCCCTTACGCCGTCTGCGCGGTCACGCGGTGGTCGACGGCTGGATCGCCCTCTCGAAGGACGGCGCGCTGGTCGATCTGTCCCACGCGCTGATGGTCCAGCACTACGACCCCGCCTATACCAAATCGCGGCGCATCGACGAACGCGAGGTTCTGGCGACCCTTGCCACCGATGCGCTGGATACCGACGGACAAGAGCGTCTGGCGGATGCGATCGCTGCGGTCGTCACACAAGGCTCAGCGAAGGCTCGGCGGTGATTTCGCCGATGATCGCCGCCGTGTAGCCGGCGTCTTGCAGGGCTTTCAGACAGGGCTCTGCCTCGGCTTCTGCAATGGCAGCCAAGAGACCCCCTGCCGTCTGCGGGTCATAAAGCAGGTCGGGCACCGGCCCGTTCACCACCCCTGCGCCCAGACGATTGTCCGCGAAAAGCGAAGAACGCACCCCTGCCGCCGAAAGCGCCCCGGCACCCTGCATCACGGGGATCGCAGCACCCTTCAGGCGCGCCCCGACGCCCGAGGCATCGCAGATCCCGCGCAGATGGCCTGCCAGACCAAAGCCCGTCACATCGGTCATCGCATGGGCCTGTTGCAGGATCCGTGATGCGGTCCCCTGCTCTTGCATCATCAGGTCCAAACAGGCGATCACATCCGCCCCCCGCGCCTTGCCCGCCATCTCGGCGGCCATGATCGTGCCGCTGCCGATGGGTTTGGTCAGGATCAGCCGGTCGCCCGCCTGCGCCCCCGCCAGCGTGATCGGCCTGTCTGTCAGACCCGTCAGCGTGAACCCGATGGTCAATTCCGACCCAAGCGAGGAATGGCCACCGATGATCCGCGCGCCTGCGGCGTCCATCACCTGATGCGCGGCCTGCATGATCTCGGCCAGGGTGCGTTCCTGCAAGACAGGCGACAGACGCGGCAGGATCAGCGAGACGGTCGCGGCCTGCGGCGCAGCCCCCATCGCCCAGATATCGCCAAGCGCATGGATTGCGGCGATGCGCGTCATCGTGACCGGATCATCGACCAAAGCGCGCAAATGATCGGTGCTGATCACCTGACCGGCTTGCACCATGGCGGCATCGTCGCCGAAGCTGTCACCCAGCACCGTCTGCAGCGCCGCGCGGCCAACCTTGGCGCCGCATCCGCCGCACATCGGTTTGTCGCCCAGCGCCTCTTGCATGCCAAGTGCTGTCGTGCCGGCAAGCGTCGGGGTCTGCATCATCGGCAGATCGTCGAACTGGCGCATGAACTTGACGTCGATGTGATCCTTCAGCCGCCAGAGCAAGGCCCCCTGCCGCGCGGTCCCGAATTTCTCGGCCAGTGCGGCCTTGCGCCCCAGCGACACCAGCTTGAGGTAATCGCGCTGCGGTTTGTAGGCGCGCTTGCGTCCTCCGGACAGGGCGGCGCGCAGATTGTCGAAGAGAACCGGCGCCTGCCGCACGGCATAGACACCGGCCTTGGGGCGCGGGTCATGCGCAAGATGCGCGCAGTCGCCAACGGCGAAGATGCTCGCGACACTGCTTTCCAGCGTCGGACCGACGCGGATGAACCCCTGATGCAGGTCCAGATCCGTGCCCGCGATCCACCCATGCGGCTTGGCCCCTGCCGCGCCACAGGTGAAATCACTGCGGATGGTGCGCCCGTCACTGAGCACCAGACCTTCGGCGAAAACCTCGGTCACCCGGGTCTCTTCGAAGACCTCGATCTCGGCCTCGGACAAGGCCGCCAGCATCAACTGGCGCGCCCTGTAGCCAAGACCGGCAAGGATGCGGCTGCGGTCGATCAGGCGGACCGACGGGGACCGGTCTCGCAAGGCATGGGCCATGGCCATGGCAAGCTCGGCCCCGGCAACGCCGCCGCCCAGAATGGCGATCTGCGGCGCCTCCGCCCTTGCCCGAAACGCATCCCAGCGGGCCGCGAAGGTGCCCAGCGGTTTGGCAGGAACGGCATGGGTGGCGAACCCCGGCAGGTCCGGCATGGCAGAGGTGATCCCGACATCGACAGAGGCCACATCGAAGCCAATCGGCGGTCGGCCCGGGACAGTGATCGTCCGGCCCGCACTGTCGATCCCGTCCACCGCGCCATTGATCAGCCGCGCGCCCGCAAAGCGCGCCAGCCTGACAAGGTCGATGTCCAGTTCATCCCGCGTGTAATGCCCTGCCACGAACCCCGGCAGCATCCCCGAATAGGGCGCGGTCGGTCCGGGGTTGATCACCGTGACCCGCACCCCCGGCAGCGGGTTCATCCCCCATTTGCGCAAGACCAGCGCATGGGTGTGGCCACCGCCGATCAACACAAGGTCTTGGGTAAGGGGAAGCGTGATCATGCCTTCGTTCTAGCGACTGGTTCGTCAGGGGGAAAGCCACTCACCGATCCAAGCACGGCCTCGTGAGAAGTGCGCACGGCGGTGCGCGGTCCCCAGGTGCACCGCGTCGATCTGGCTGAGGGTGCAGGTCAGGACGGCAAAGGTGGCAGGGTTCGGTTCCTTGACATAGGCAAGGGCCTTCGGGATCGGCGTTCCCGGCGGTGGCGTCACCCCATAGGATTGTCGCGCATGGTCGGGAACGCTGTCCCAGAGCGCGCGGGTCTGATCGCCCGATTGGATGGTCACCTGGGCCTGCAACCTGATTTGCAGGGCATCCCCGGCGTCCCAGATCAGCAATGCCGCGCGCGGGGTCGCCTGAAGGCTTGCGATCTTGCCGGAATAGAGATCGGTATGCACCGTCACCGTGGCGCTGGCCTGATCGGCGGACCGCAACACCACCTTGCGCGCCTCGGGCCAGCCTTGCGGTGAAACCGTCGCAAAGGCAGGAAGCCGCGCGGGGTGGCCGGGGTCGGTGACGCCCGTTGCAAGCGTCTGCCACAGCCTTTGCCAAATCCCCTCGGGCGTTTCGAACCAGTCAGTCATAGCCTGTCATCTCCAGATAGCCGATCCCTGTGTGAGACCCGCTGACCGTCACCGGCCCTTCCCAATAGGGAACACTGGTCGTCATCCAGGCGTTGTCGTTGATCGCGGCCACGGTCACGTCCACGCCCTTCTCGGGCAGTTCCACGCGCCAGCGGACGGGCACGTCACTGTCGTTGGTGGACAGCGGCGTTGCAACAAAGGCACCGTTCGGGAAAGCCGTTGTCCCGCCGTCCGGCGTGATCCATGTGGCGGCGGTAAAGTGGTTTCCCTCCTTGTGCTGAAGACGGAACCCCATCAGCTTGTCGCCACTATCAAACGACAGCGAGAACCAGTCCCACCCTGTCTGGTCGTCCGACAACAACTGCGACGACCATTCGCGGTCCAGCCATGCGTTGCCGGTGACCGCGACCTCGCCCTCGGGCAGGGTCAGGGTGCCCGCGATGGCGAAGAAGGGTTGCGAATAGTAGTAGGACGCCTGCCCGTTCTGCGACTTGACCGAAAAACCGTTCTCGCCATGAAAGACCAGCGGACCTTGGGCGGTCAGGGTCATGTCATAGGCGAAATCAGGGCCCGAGGCGGTCATGCGCATGCTCTGCCAGTCCCCCGCAAGCTGCCAGTCGTCGATCCATGCAGCGAAAGGATCAGCGATCACCCCCGCCTGCCCGATCCCGTCGCGGGCCAGACGTTCTGCGACATAGTGATCGGTCTTTGTCGTCACCGCGGCATGCCCCATCCAAAGCTGCGGCGAGGACCATGTCTCTGTCGTCTGGGGGGCGAATGCGGTGCGGAACAGGGTCCATTGCAACCCGTAGGGCGTGCCCTCTGCATCGGTCATGTTCGCCGTCAGATACCACCATTCGATCCGGAAATCGGGGTGTGCGCCATGATCCCGCGGGAAGGTGAAGGTATAGCCGCGCTGCGGTTCGGTGAACCCTGCACCCGCCGCGGTGCCAAGGCCCGCAAAGCCCTGCGCATGGGCGGCAAAGGGCAGCAATAGCAGCAGGAACGACAGGACCCTAACGCTCATTCGAGAACACCTTCAGCAGATCGGCAGGCGGGGTGCGGGCCAGCCTGCGCGCGGGCCATGTGGCGGCAAGGGCGGCGGCCAGCAGGGCGAAGACCCCCAGACGCGCATAGTCGAGCGGGAAAAGATACATCGGCAGCCGCCAGCCGAAGGCCGCGACGTTCACGACCGCCAGAAGCGCCCAGGCCAGCGCAAGGCCCAGCGGCAAGGCAAGACAGGCTGTCAGCAGCGCCAGCATCACCGCGCGGACCAGTTCCAGCCGCCCGATCTCGGCCCGCGTCATGCCGACGGCCCACGCGGGGGCAAGTTGCGGGATGCGCATGGTCGCCAGCGTCAGCAGGCTCATCAATATCGCGAAACCGGCCACGGCGAGCGTCAGCACATTCAGCGCGGTGGTCACGGTGAAGGTCCGCTCGAATATGGCCAGCGAGATCGCCTTGATCCCCGCCTGATTGACCGTTTGGGTCGCGGGGATGCCCGCCGCCGCCAGCCCCTCGACAAACCCTTCGACCGCGTCGGACGGCATCCGCAGGCCGAAGTTCAGCGCAACGATCTGCGGGTATAGCGCCACAAAGACCGCCTCGCCGATCACTGCCTGCCCAATGGGATTGCCGTAGTCGCCGTAGATGCCGGCGACGGGAAAGACGCGCCCTTGCAGGGTGATCGCGTCCCCGATGCCAAGGCCCGTGCGCCGCGCAAGCTGTTCGTTGATCACGACCGTCTTCCCGGCGAAGGTCGTCTGCCACGAATCGCTGGTGCCTGACAGAAACACCCAGTTGTCGCGATAGGTGGCATGGTCACGGGCGCCGTAAACCTCGGTCGGTTGGCCCAGAACGTCGGTTTCGACGCTCTGGATCGGCAGGATCGCATCGACACGCGGGGTGGCATGGGCGATCAGGGCTTGGGTCTGTGCGGCATCCTCGGTCCGGACATAAAGTTCCGAGGCCAGCCGCTGGTCGAGGAAATCGGTGAAGGTCAGGCGGAAGCTGGACACCATGGTCGAGACCCCGACATTCGCCGCCATCGCCAGCAAGAGCGCCATCAGCGCAAGCGACAGACCCGGCAGCTGCTGGCGTGTATCGGCCCAGAACCAAGCGGCCTTGACGCCGCGCGCCCCCGCGGCGAGGCCAGCAAGGGTGCGGTCCAGCACCAACGGCAGGGCCAATGCGGCACCGATCAGCAGTGAACCCAGCAGGGCGAACCCGGCCGCCAGCCCCTCGGCCGTTGCCATAAGGATGCCGGAGGTGGCCAGCAGGATCAGCGCGATCCCACCCTGCACCCGCGCCCTGCGCCCTGCCGCCATCGCCAGCGCGCGCGGCTGCGCGGCTGCCAGCATCGGCATCCGCGCCAGTTGCGCCAATGCCCCACTTGCAGCCAGCGCGGTCCCGCCCAGCGCGATGCCCAAGCCAGACAGCCACCAGACAGGCCGCAGTTGCAGCGTTCCCGCGACATCCGCCCCATAAAGGCCGCGCAGGGTCGCCGCGACATCCGGCAGCAGAACGGCCGCGATCACATACCCAAGTGCCACGCCGATCAGGCCCGCCACCAGCGCGAAAAGCAAAAGCTCGGCCGCGATCACTGCCATCAGTCGCCCCAGCGGCACGCCCAGCGCGCGCAAGGTCCGCACCACGGGGCGGCGCTGCTCGAACGCCAGACCGATTGCGCCATGGACGATGAAGATGCCGACGGCAAAGGACAGAAGGCCGAAAGCGGTGAGGTTCAGATGGAAACTGTCCGTCAGCCGCCCGATGTCACTGCCGCCTTGTGCGGGCTGGCGGATCAGGTCGGGGGCGATGGCCTCCAGCTGTGTTTGTCCGATCGGCTGGCGCGGCAGCACGATCAGGCTGTCGATCAGGCCCGCCTTGCCCAAGAGCCGCTGTGCTGCACCGATATCGGTCAGAGCGGTGTTAGGGGCGGTATTCTGGTCTGTCACGACATTCAGACCGGCAAGTTCGGCTGCCGTTCCGGCATCAGCGATGAACAGGCCTTCTGCGCCAAGGAAATCGGTGATCTCGGCACCATCCGCCACCTGCACCGGCGCAAGGCCCGCAGGCATCGTCAGTGGTTCCACCCCGACGATCCGCACGCCCTGATAGCGTCCCTGCACCACCGGACTGACCAGCCAACCGGCGAGCCTGAGCGCGACATAGGTCGCCTGATCCATCGGCTGCCCGTCGCGGCGCACCAGACGGTCATACTGACCCTCGCCCAAGGTCGCGGCGGCAGCGTCATAACTGGCCCGCGCCTCGGCATTGACGGCCTGCACACCGGACCAGAGCGCCGTCGCCAGCGCCAGCCCCGCCAGCAAGGTGAACAATTGCAAGGGATTGCGCCGCCAATGCGACAAAAGAGCCGCGAGCACCGTCCGCGTCATGCCAGCAGCCCTGACCGCAAGTGCAGGCGACGACCCAAGCGGCCCGCCAGCGCCTGCGAATGGGTCACCATCAAGAGCCCCGCGCCTGTCTCGGCCACAAGGTCCAGCATCAGGTCCATGACTTTCGAGGCGGTGTCCTCGTCAAGGTTGCCTGTCGGTTCGTCCGCCAGCACCAGCTTGGGGCGCGGGGCCAGCGTGCGGGCTATCGCGACGCGCTGTTGCTGGCCACCGGACAATTGCTCGGGGTATTTGCCGCGCTGTTCGGTCAGACCCAGCCGGTCGGTCAGCGCGTCGGTCCATGCCGGATCATGCCGCCCCGCCAGCCGTGCCTGAAAGGCGATATTGTCCGCAACCGTCAGGCTGGGGATCAGGTTGAACTGCTGAAAGACAACACCCACCGTGCCGCGCCGCAAGGCCGCGCGGGCGGTGTCATCGGCCTTTGCGATATCCTGCCCCTCGATCAGGATGGCGCCCCGATCCACGGTATCGAGACCGCCGATCAGGTGCAGAAGCGTGCTTTTGCCACTGCCGGATTCGCCCGTCAGGGCCAGCGTCTCGCCCGCCGCAAGTTGCAGGTCGATGCCACGCAGCACGGCAAAGGGACCGTCGGCGGTCTGGTAGGTTTTATGAAGGTCTTTCACGTCCAGCAGCATGGCAGGTGACCTAACACGAGATCGGCGAAAGGAAACCGGCCCAGGCCGCAATCAGCCCGATTTGATTGCCAGAGTAACGGTCTTGCCGCCACGTTTTTCTGGCGCTTCCTTTGTCTTGCGGTAGCATGACTGAAACATGTTTCGGGAGGGGGAAAATGACAGATATCGTCATTCTTGGTGGTGCGCGGACGGCCATCGGCACATTCGGCGGATCGCTTGCGGGCACGACGCCGATTGAACTGGGCACTGTCGCGGCCAAAGCGGCGCTTGACCGCGCAGGCGTGGAAGGTGCGCAGATCGGCCATGTCGCCTTTGGACATGTGATCAACACCGAGCCCCGGGACATGTATCTCAGCCGTGTGGCGGCGATGGGTGCAGGCGTGCCGGACACCACACCTGCGATGAACGTCAACCGTCTTTGCGGATCGGGCGTGCAGGCCATCGTCTCGGTCGTGCAATCGCTGATGCTGGATGACGCGGACTTCGGTCTGGCAGGCGGCGCCGAGAACATGAGCCGCTCGCCCTTCATCATCCCCGACCAGCGCTGGGGCGCCAAGATGGGCGATATCCGCACACAGGACATGATGTTGGGCGCGCTGAATTGCCCCTTCGGGACGGGGCATATGGGGATCACGGCCGAGAATGTCGCGGCGGAACACACCGTCACCCGCGCCGAACAGGATGCCTTCGCGCTGGAAAGCCAGCGGCGCGCGGCAGCGGCCATCGAAGCGGGCCATTTCGACAGCCAGATCGTGCCGGTGCAGGTCAAGCAGCGGCGCGAGATGGTGGACTTTGTGCGCGACGAACACCCCAAGGCGACCTCGCCCGAGGCGCTGGCCGGCTTGCGCCCCGCCTTCCGGAAGGACGGGACGGTGACGGCGGGCAATGCCTCGGGTCTCAATGACGGGGCGGCGGCCATCGTGCTGGCCCGCGCTGACGCGGCAGAGGCGGCAGGCCTGACCCCGAGGTTCCGCATTCTGGGCTATGCCCATGCGGGCGTGCGCCCCGAGGTGATGGGCATCGGACCCGTGCCTGCGGTGGCGAACCTGCTGGTCAGGCTGAAGCTGACTGTGGACGACTTCGATGTGATCGAAAGCAACGAAGCCTTCGCCGCCCAAGCCCTTGCGGTCAGCAAGGAGCTTGGTCTCGATCCGGCCCGCGTGAACCCCAATGGCGGGGCGATTGCGCTGGGTCATCCGGTGGGCGCGACCGGCGCGATCATCACCGTCAAGGCGATGTATGAACTGGAACGCATCGGCGGCAAGCGGGCGCTGATCACCATGTGCATTGGCGGCGGTCAGGGAATTGCACTGGCGATCGCGCGGCTCTGACACCAAGGGTTGCAGCGGGGAAGGCAGGCGCTATGACGTCACCCAGACCGCTTTCGACAAAGGACAGCCCCCGTGACCGACCGCCCCGCCCTGCGCCATGTCGTGTTTTTCAGTGCCAAGGACAAGGCGGACATCCCGCACATCGTGAAGGGTTTGCGCCTGCTCTCGGGTATCCCGCATACGCGCGTCTTCGAGGTCCGCGAAAACGCAAGACGCGATGCCCTGTCATCCGAGGTGGACGTGGTCGTCTATGCCGAATTCGACAGCGAAGAGGCCCTGGCCGCCTACAAGGCCGACCCTCTCTATGAGGCCGCTATCAAAGCGGTGCGCCCCTTGCGCGAAATCCGGATCGCCGCCGACTTTTAGTTATCGGCTGGTCATCTGGTCGGGATAGTCCCTGACAAAGACCCATCGGTCATTCTCGGACAGATCAGGGTCGAAGCCGTAGCCGCCGCTTGCGAAGGATTTGATCTCTTGCGGGTCAGTCAACCGGTTTTCGACGATGAACCGCGCCATCGCACCGCGCGCGCGCTTTGCGAAAAAGCTGACGATGCGGGGTTTTTCGTCCTTCACCTCCATGAAGACCGGCGTGATCACACGCAGCTTCAGCGCCTTGCGGTCGGCGGCGCCAAAGTATTCCTGACTGGCGCAATTGATCAGCGTGTCGGCGCCCACCGCCTTGGCCTGCGCGTTCAGCGCCTTGGCAATCGTGTCGCCCCAATAGTCATAAAGCGAGGCACCCCGCCGCGTCTTCAGGCGGCTGCCCATTTCCAACCGGTAGGGCTGGATCGCATCGAGCGGGCGCAAAAGGCCGTAAAGACCTGACAGAATCCGCAGATGATCCTGCGCCCAGTCAAGGTCGTCGTCGGACAGTGTCCTGGCCTCGAGCCCCTGATAGGTATCGCCGTTGAAGGCGAAAACCGCCGGTTTGGTCGCCTCTGCATCGGGCGTTGCCGCGAAAGCCTTGAACCTGTCGCGGTTCAACCGCGCAAGGTCATCGGAAATATCCATCAAGCCCCTCAGGTCGCGCAGCGTCAGGTTCCGCGCGGTCTTGGCCAGCCGCACCGCATCGTCCTGAAAGGCGGGTTCGGTCGCCGCCACCGCGACGGGGGACCACTCCAGCGATTTTGCGGGCGATACGACAACAAGCATGGGGGATCTCCTTTACAGTCTCTGCCGGGATGTAACATGCCGCGCGGCATTGGCCACCCTCAGGACCGGTCAAGGATCGCGGCGATCAGTTCAGCTGAACCTGCAAGGGATAGTGCCCGTTCTCGAACGGCCCGAAGAGGTCATCGACATCGGGGTGGTCCACCGGTTCGCCCGAGTAGTCGGCGACGAGGTTCTGTTCCGAGACATAGGCGACATAAAAGCTCTGCTCGTTTTCGGCCAGAAGGTGGTAGAACGGCTGGTCCTTGCTGGGACGGCTGTCCTCGGGGATGGCATTATACCATTCGTCGGTATTGGCGAACATGGCATCGACATCAAAGATCACACCCCGGAAGGGATGCTTCCGGTGCCGGACCACTTGGCCGAGGTGATATTTGGCGCGTGTTTTGAGCATGTCTTTCATCTTCGTCCCCTGTATATGTCTGCTGCACGTGCAAAGTCCATCGGCCAGCGACAGATTTGAAGGAAACAGTTTGTGAACCTTGCCCTGACAGTCCTGAATGTCACAGCACCAGTTTTCCTGCTTGCGGCGGTCGGTTTTGTCTGGGTGAAGCTGGGGTTCGAGTATCGTGTCCAGTTCGTCACGCGGCTTGCGATGACGGTCTCGGTCCCCTGTCTGATCTTCGTGGCCCTGATGGAAACCCAGATCGCACCTCAGGCGCTGGCGGCCCTGTCGCTGGCGGCGCTGGTGGCCTATGTGCTGGTCGCGCTGGTGACTTTCGTGTTGGTGAAAGCCGCGCGACTTGATGCGCGGACCTATCTTGCCCCGCTGATCTTCGGGAACACCGGCAACCTTGGGCTGCCGCTGGCGCTGTTCGCCTTCGGTGAACTTGGGCTGGGCTACGCGGTCGTCGTCTTCGCGGTCATGGCGATGTTGTCCTTTACCATAGGGATCTGGATGGTTGCGGGTGCGGGGTCTTTCGGCAAGGTGATCTCGGAACCGCTGGTCTGGGCCACGCTGCTGGGCGCGCTTTTCCTGTGGCAGGGATGGCAGACGCCGGTATTTCTGACCAATACGATCGACCTGATCGGGCAGATGGCCATTCCGATGATGCTGATCACGCTTGGCGTCGCCGTGGCGCGGCTCGAGACCAGCGCGATGTCACAGGCGGTTCTGCTGTCGCTGGCCAAGCTGGTGATCTGCGTCGGCGCGGGCTGGGCGACGGCGCTCTGGTTCGGCCTCGACCCTGTCGCCTCGGCGGTCCTGATCCTGCAAGTGGCGACCCCCGTCGCTGTCACATCCTATCTGATCGCCGAAAAATACGGGGCGGATGCGGGACCGGTTGCGGGTCTGGTCGTGGCCTCGACCCTGTTGTCGGTCGTCGCTTTGCCGGTCATCCTTGCATTTGTGATGTGATCGGGGCGTCTTGGGCATTCCCACAATCGCCTTCTCGCGCTATGCTTTCGGAAAAACAGAAAAAAGCGAGAGGCAAATGAGCAGTTTCTTTCGCGCGATGGCTATAGTGATGCTGCTGGCAAGTTGCAGTGGCGGGACGGGGTATAACTCGGCCCCGCGCAACCTTGACGATGCCTGCAGTATTCTGGCCGAGCGCCCGTCCTATCTGAATGCGTTCCGCACCGTGCAGCGGAAGTATGGCGTGCCGATCCCGACGCTGATGGCGATCATCTATCAGGAAAGCAAATTCATCGGCGACAACCGCACGCCGCACCGCTATGCGCTGGGGGTGATCCCCGTCGGGCGGCAGTCGTCGGCCTTCGGCTATAGCCAGGCGCTTGACGGCACCTGGTCAGAGTATCTGCAAACCGTCGGAAGCCGAGGCGCAAGGCGCGACAACATCTACGATGCCACGGATTTCATGGGCTGGTACATGACCCTGACCGTCGCGGAAACAGGTGTGCCGATCAACGACACCCGCAACCAGTATCTGGCCTACCATGACGGTCGCACGGGCTATCTGCGCGGCACATGGCGGTCGAAAAGCTGGCTTGTGCGGATCGCGGGCGAGGTCGAAGCCCGGGCGCTGATGTATGACCAGCAGCTTCGCGCCTGCCGCAAGATCTGACGAAAGGCGACCCGAAGATCGCCTTTTTCAAAGCGGGGTTCAGTTGTTCCCGCGCCGCCGCATCTCGGCCTGAATGTTGAACAGCACGTCGCGGATTTCCGCCCCCGCCACCAGATCGTTGAGGATCACGGTGGTCTGCGTGCCCAGATCATCGGTAACGATCCACTGGCGCAACTCGACCGGATTGGCGGTGAAGACCAGCTGGATGTTGCCATACTGCGGGTTCTCGGGGTCCTGCGCGGTCACCGTCGTCGTCGTCCCGTCCGATACCACATTCGTGACCATGTTCTCGGCATCCAGATTGACGTTCTCTCGCAGGATGATGCTCAGCGGCGTATTCCGCAGCGGATAGCGGTCAGGGCCTGCGTTGGAACGGGGGTCGAAAATCGCCAGTTGACCGCCGCCAGCCAGCACCATGGTGTCATCGGGGGCGTTGTATTCAAAGCGGATGCGACCGGGGCGCTTGATATAGATCTGACCGGTCGACAGCGTCCCGTCGGCATTGATCTGCGTGAATCCACCCTGCGCCGTCTGCAAGGCGTTCAGGTAATCCGAAATCTGCCGCAGCGACAACTGCTGCGCCGAAACCGCGCCTGCATAGATCACAAGGGCGATCACGGCGACGAAAGATGCGATATGTTTCTTCATGGGTCCTACCTATGATGCTGCATGCTGATTTGCACGTCTTGGGCAGGTCAGACAACAGCATGTGATACCGCGCTAAGCGATATCAGGCGATGTGATAGGCGATAGCTTGCCCCACAGGGCGGAGGGCAGCGGATGACCGCCGCGGCTTCCGTCCGTCCGTCCGTCAGGAAGGCGCTTAGCGGACCCAGACCTCGACGCGCGTGGCCTCGTCACCGGCTGCCTGCCCGTCGATACAGGTTGCAGGCGCGATATCACCAAATCCGACGCTGGACAGGCGAAGACCCGCATCCGCGACCAGACCTGCCGCGACACCCTCGAACGCCGCCTGCATGTCCGAGGCTGCCTGCGCCGAGGCCGCAAGTGCCGCCTGCGGGCCCGCATCGCCAGACCCCAGACCGACGAACAGAATTTCACGGTTGGCAAAGCGCGGTTCCGCAAGCGTTTCGATCAGGTGAACCAGCATCGCGCGGTTCCATCCGGCCTCGGGTCCACTGACCGTGCCACCGATAAAGGTCGTCGACAGACGCTGCGCCGGCAAAAGAGCCTCGAACATCGCGGCTGCCGAGGCACGCTGATCCTCGTCCAGCGACGCCGTCATCAGCCCGTTCAGGCGCATGTTCTTGACCGCAGTGTCCTGCACCACGGCGCTATCGTCGATCAGTCCGACCGACTGGCCACCGCCGGCGGCTGCCGCGTCAAACAGATCCACAAGATCCGGGCTTGGTGCGACGTTGTGGCGTGCCATCACCGGACGCAAGAGCGGATAGTCGCCCGAGGCGATGGTGAAAGGCGTGGGCGCAACAGCCACCCCGCACGTACCGATCACCGGGACCGTCAGTTCTGGGATGGCGCTTGCAGTGCTGACAACGGAGACGCTGCCCGGGAACTGATTGACCGAAGCGGCGATGCTGGTCTCGTCGCCCATGACCAGAACCGCATTCGAAACCTCTCGGCCCGCCGGTGCCATCAGGATGGAAGACAGATCACGCGACAGCAGGGCATCATCGGGAAGACGCAACGCCAGAACCGACTGATTGGCCCCGCCGATCTGCGACCAGTTGGTCACCTCGCCCGCAAGGATACGGGACAGATCGTCAAGGGAAATGGCGCTAAGGCCCGTGCTGGGCGACAGCTGAACGGCCAGCGCATCGAGCCCCAGCATCTGGTACGTCAGACCTTCCGTGCTGGACGCCCAGCCCGAAGGCCCGGTCGCGACCGCATCCGCGACCCCTGCAAGCGAGACAGTGCGCACCACCACATCGGCGGAACCCAGATCGTCGGTCACGGTCAATGTCGTGCCACCCGAAAGCGAGACGGTGGTGCCCGAAACCTCGGCACCCTCTACCCCCGCCGCAAGCGAGGTATGGATTGCGCTGCCGGCCGAAGAGGCAAAACCGATGGTCAATTCACGGCTTGGTGCAGGCGCGGTGGGGGCCTCGGGAGGGGACGCCACGACCCCCGCCAGCTGATCGGCCGTCAGGCCGAAGTCGTTATTGGCCAAGACGTCAAGGCAGGCTTCGCCATAGCAGATCACTTCACTTGCCGGGACGCTGACCGTACCCACAATTGTTTCGACGCGCAACATGACGCCGTTGAAACCCACGATCTCGCCATCCACGCTGATGAACTCGTCCGGCGAGGTCAGACTGACTTGTTGTGCACTGACCGCAAGGGGGGCCGCACTACACAGAAACGCTGCAATTACTCTTACGTTCATTTCTTTCCGCTCCGACAGGATGTTGTGGTCAACAGAACCATTTTCGAATCAACTAGACCACCGAAAGCTGGCAAAACTTGGATGAATTGCCAAAAAACTTGGTGAACTGTGGACCAAAAGGCAACAATGCCGCACCATGATGTCCAACAAAGCCGATGTCTCGCATCGGATGGCCTGTCGCATGGTCCACAATTCCGCCATATTTCCCGCCTTTGCCGCTGCATCGCAGCATGGCCTCTTCCGCAAGTCCTAGCGCAGGTCCGGACCATCCTCGCGCACGTCGGGCGCGCCGCGTTCAAGCCCGGCAAAATCAAAGAGTTTGGGATCAAGCAGATGCGAGGGGCGCGCATTCATCAGCGCGCGGAACATGACCTGCCGCCGCCCGGGGCTGTTCTTTTCCCAACCGTCCAGAATCTGTTTGACCTGCTGGCGCTGCAGCCCGTCCTGCGATCCGCAAAGATCACACGGGATGATCGGATAGTTCATCGCACGCGCGAATTTTTCGCAATCCGCCTCGGCCACATGGGCCAGCGGACGGTAGACGAAGAGGTCGCCCTCTTCGTTCAGAAGCTTCGGCGGCATCGTTGCCAGCCGACCGCCGTGAAAGAGGTTCATGAAGAAGGTTTCGAGGATATCGTCGCGGTGGTGGCCCAGCACGATCGCCGAACACCCCTCTTCCCGCGCGATCCGGTAGAGGTTCCCCCGCCGCAGCCGCGAGCAAAGCGCGCAAAAGGTCCGCCCTTGGGGCACCTTGTCCATGACGATGGAATAGGTGTCCTGATATTCGATCCGGTGCGGCACGCCCATGCGTTCAAGGAACGCGGGCAGCACCGTCGCCGGAAAGCCCGGCTGGCCCTGATCGAGGTTGCAGGCGATCAATTCGACCGGCAGCAGCCCGCGCCACTTCAATTCATAGAGCGCGGCCAGCAGCGTATAGCTGTCCTTGCCGCCGGAAAGACAAACGAGCCATCGCACCGCAGGCGCGTCTGGATCGCGCGCGTCACGCTGGATCATGCCGTATTGCTCGATCGCCTCGCGGGTATAGCGCACGATCCGCTTGCGAAGTTTCTTGAACTCCGTCGTGGAAGGCGCGCCTTCGAAAAGCGGGTGGATTTCGGTTTCATCAAGCATGGCGCGGATATGCCAGAATGGGACACGCCTGCCTAGAGGCATCCGATCACGCCCGCACCCCGTATCAAGTGCAAAGACCGGAGAAAACTGATGCGCCTGATTCTTGCCGCCACCCTGATGTTGCTTGCCGCCTGCACGGGGAAACCTTCGTTTGATGATCCGGTTCTGTCTGACCGCAAGCTGAACCTTGAAGAATTCTTTGACGGTGAACTGGTCGCCTACGGGCAGTTTCAGGATGTTCTCGGCACCGTCCGCCGCAACTTCGTGGTCGAGATCGCAGGCGACTGGGACGGCGAGCGTCTGCGGCTGGTCGAGGACTTCGTCTATGAGGACGGATCGACCGAGCAGCGCATCTGGACACTTGTGAAGACCGGCGAGGATAGCTGGACCGGCACCGCCCCCGGCGTGATCGGCGAGGCAAAGGGGCTGGAGGACGGCGACCGTTTCAACTGGGTCTACGAGATCGACCTGCCGATCCCCAGCGCGACTGGCGAGACCGAAACGCTGCGCGTGACATTCGACGACTGGATGTGGCTGCTGGCCGATGACCGGTTGCTGAACCTTGCCTATGTCAAACGGTATGGGTTCGATATCGGGGTCGTGACGATCTCTTTCGAGAAACTCTAGTCCGGCACGTTGTCGATCCCCGAGCCGCCCCAGGGGTGGCATCGCATGATCCGGCGGATCGTCAGATAGGTCCCCTTGATCGCGCCATGCTTTTCCAACGCTTCAAGCGAATAGGCCGAGCAGGTCGGCTGATACCGGCACCCGTGGCCGACCCATGGAGACAGGACCACGCGGTAGGCGCGGACGGGCAAGGAAACGATGTAGGCCATGGGCGTCATCCGTGAACCTTTTTCAATGCGCGGCGCAGATCGGCCAGCAGTTGATCGAAAGGTAGGGACGCGGTCGTGTCATTGCGACCCACAAGGACGTAATCCCAACCGTCACGGCCAAGGTCGGGCAGCACCTGACGCGCGATCTCGCGCAGGCGGCGCTTGGCGCGGTTGCGGGCAACGGCGTTGCCCACCTTCCTGGAACAGGTAAAACCGATGCGGATCCCTGCGGCCTCGCCCAGCGCGCGTTTGCGGGCTTGCAGGTTGAAGCCGGGGGCGGCGTAGCGGCGACCATGGCTGGCGCGGACAAAATCCCCGCGCTTGGTCAGCACGCATAAAGAAACCGCCGGAGGGCCGTTTTCTGGCACCACCGGCGGTTCCATGACATGCAACGCTATCGAGGCGCTTACGCGCTCAACTTGGCACGGCCCTTGGCGCGGCGTGCGTTGATGATCTTGCGGCCGTTCTTGGTGGCCATGCGTGCGCGGAATCCGTGGCGATTCTTGCGAACGCGGTTTGATGGCTGGAACGTGCGCTTCATAGCGGGCTCTCCGGGTTGATGGCCAAATCCACGAAGCGGGATTCGAAGCCGACTGACAATTCAGACCCGTCATTTAGAGGCGGGTTGGCCCCATGTCAACGCGCACAAGGCAGAGAAACTGCAACATTTGCCAGATTTCACCGCAACCAAATGTTTCAATCATCACGGCGAAAACACATGAAACTGAAACATCCGCGCCTTGCGCTATCAATGGGCCGTGATGTGGGTATCGCCGCTGGGGGGATCGGTCCATCTATCCCCCGACCGCGTATATACCCTGGACCGAGACATGAGCGATATGACACAACCCCCTGCGAACCCGTTCCTCAAGCGCTTGCCACTGATCGTCATCGCGATCGTCGCGATCCTTGGTGCGTTCTTCCTGCGCGACTATCTGACATTCGAGGCGCTGGCCGAAAACCGCGAGGCGCTGATCGGGTTTCGTGACAACAACTATCTGCTGACCGCTCTGGTGTTCATCGCGGCCTATGTCGTGATCGTCGCCTTCTCGCTGCCGGGCGCAACCATGGCGACCCTGACCGGCGGCTTCCTTTTCGCGACCTTCCCGGGTGCGTTGTTCAACATCCTGGGTGCGACGATCGGCGCAACGGGCATCTTTCTTGCGGCACGCTGGGGCTTCGGCGAGGCGCTGGGAAAGCGGCTTGAAGGCGCGGCCGGGACCGTCAAGAAATTCAAGGACGGTATCGACGAGAACCAGTGGTCGATGCTGTTCCTGATCCGGCTGGTGCCTGCGGTGCCCTTCTTTCTGGCGAACCTCATTCCATCCTTCCTCGAAGTGCCGCTGCACCGCTTCGTCATCTCCACCTTCATCGGCATCATCCCCGGCACGGTTGTCTACACCTCTGTCGGGGCCGGTCTGGGCGAGGTCTTTGCCCGCGGCGAGACACCGAACCTCGGCATCATCTTCGAGCCGCAGATCCTGTTTCCGATCGTCGGACTTTGCGTGCTGGCTGCCCTGCCGATCATCATCAATGCCTTGCGCGGCAAGAAAGGTCTGTAAGCCATGAAACGTATCAAAACGGATATCTGCGTGATCGGTGGCGGCTCGGGCGGACTTTCCGTTGCCGCCGGCGCCGTCCAGATGGGGGCCAAGGTCGTCCTGCTGGAAGGCCACAAGATGGGGGGTGACTGCCTCAACTACGGGTGTGTGCCCTCGAAAGCGCTGATCGCCAGCGCCAAGCAGGCCCATGCGATGAATCACGGCGCGAAATATGGCGTCAGCGATGTCGCGCCAACGGTCGATTATGCAGCCGCCAAGGATCACGTCCACGACGTGATCGCGCAGATCGCCCCTGTCGACAGCGTCGACCGGTTCGAGGGTCTTGGCGTGCAGGTCATTCAGGAATTCGGTCGGTTCATCTCAAAGACCGAGGTGCAGGCCGGTGACACCGTGATCGAGGCCCGCCGTTTCGTCGTGGCCACCGGTTCCGGCCCCTTCGTGCCGCCGATCCCCGGGATCGCGGATGTGCCCTACTACACCAATGAAAACATCTTCGACCTGCGCGAAAGGCCCAAGCACCTGCTGATCATCGGCGGCGGTCCCATCGGGATGGAAATGGCGCAGGCGCATCGGCGTCTGGGCTGCGAGGTGACCGTGATCGAAGGCATGAAAGCCTTTGGCAAGGACGACCCCGAGATGGCGGCGATCGTGCTGGAAAACCTCAAGGCCGAAGGCGTCAACATCATCGAAGAGGCGCAGGCGGAAAAGATCAGCGGCAAGGCGGGCGACGTCACCGTCCACACGCCCAAGGGCGATTTCACCGGCTCGCACCTGCTGGTGGCGGTCGGGCGCAAGGTGAATGTCGAAAAGCTCGATCTGGAAAAGGGCGGCATCGCCTTTGACCGGACCGGCCTGAAGGTCGGCCCCGATCTGCGGTCGGTCACAAACAAGAAGGTCTACGCCGCCGGAGACGTCGCGGGCGGGCTGCAATTCACCCACGTCGCGGGCTATCACGCGGGCGTTCTGATCCGGTCGATCCTCTTCGGTCTGCCCGCAAGGCAGCGCACCGACCATATCCCATGGGCGACCTACACAGACCCCGAACTGGCGCAGGTCGGCCTGACCGAGGCGCAGGCGAAGAAGAAATATGGACCCGCGCTGGAGGTTGTCCGTTTTGACTTCCACCACAACGACCGGCTGATCGCCGAGCGCAAGACCAAGGGCCTGATCAAGGTCATGGTGGTCAAGGGCCGTCCGGTCGGTGCCACCATCGCGGGCCATATGGCGGGCGAGTTGATCGGCATGTGGGCCATGGCCATCGCTAACCGCATGAAGATGTCCGCGATTGCCAATACGGTTCTCCCATACCCCACCGTCAGCGAGGTTAACAAACGGGCGGCGGGTGCCTACTTTAGTCCGAGACTTTTCGACAACCCAAACGTAAAACGGGTTGTGGGCTTCGTGCAGCGGTGGTTGCCGTAGCCCCGGCAACTGAGGGACCATGACCAACTCACTTTCAGGTCGATTTCTGATCCTCACGGTCATTTTCGTGATGCTGGCCGAAGTGTTCATCTTCGTGCCCTCTGTCGCCCGTTTCCGCGAGGATTACCTCTTGGCCCGGCTCGAGCGGGCGCAGATCGCGTCGCTGGCCCTCGAGGCTGACGACATGATCAGCCCCGAGCTCGAGGCAGAGCTTCTGCGCAATGCGGAAATCTACAACGTCGTGCTGCGGCGCGACGAGGTCCGCCAGCTTGCGCTGTCCTCACCGATCCCGTCACCTATCGCCGCGACATACGATTTGCGGGACGCGAGCAGCCTGACCTTGATCACCGATGCGCTGCGGACCCTGTTCCTGACGGAAGACCAGATCGTGCGTGTGATCGGCAACCCGGTCAGGGACGGCGGCCTGCTGATCGAGGTCACGATGGACGAGATGCCACTGCGCAATGCGCTGCTGGCCTATGGCTGGAATATCCTGCTGCTCTCGGCCTTCATTTCCGTGATCACGGCAAGTCTGCTGTTCCTTGCGGTGCAAATCCTGCTGGTGCGCCCGATCAAGGGTGTCGTCACCCATATGCAGGCCTATGCGACAGCGCCCGAGGACGCGCGGAAGATCATCAAGCCCAGCGCCAGCGTCCGCGAATTGCGCGATGCGGAAGAATCGCTGCAAAAGATGCAAACCCAACTGACCAGCGCGCTGAAGCAGAAAGAGCGGCTGGCCCAGCTTGGCGGTGCCGTGGCCAAGGTCAGCCACGATCTGCGCAATATCCTGACATCGGCGCAGCTTTTCACCGACCGCATCGAATCCTCTGACGACCCGCTGGTCAAACGGATGGCCCCGAAGCTGGTGAACGCGATCACGCGGGCTGTGAACCTGTGTGAATCCACGCTCGCCTTCGGGCGTGTCGATGAACCCTCGCCCTCGCTTTCGCGGGTCAACCTGTCCCAGATCGTGAACGAGGTGGTGGATAGTGAACGCCTTGCAGCCGGCGACGACGAGGTGTCCTTCTCCGAGGATATCCCCGCCTCGATGACACTGCGCGCCGATAGCGAGCAGCTTTACCGCGTGATCTTCAACCTTGTGCGCAACGCCCGTCAGGCGATCATGGCGACAGGCAAACCGGGCGAGATTTGCCTGCAGGCGGTCGAGGATGACCAAAGCTGGCAACTGACGATCAGCGACACCGGGCCGGGACTGCCGAAGAAGGCGCAAGAGCATCTGTTCCAGCCGTTTCAGGGGGGTGTCCGCAAGGGCGGTTCGGGGCTGGGGCTGGTGATCGCGGCCGAGCTGATCCGCGGCCACGGTGGGCGGCTGGAACTTTTGCGGACCGACGAGAGCGGCACGGTTTTTGCGATCAGGCTGCCGAAAGACGATATCTCGCTGTGATCGGAACACGGGGGAAAGAATCGGATTTCGCCCTTGCATCACGTGCCAAGCATCGCTAAATCACGCGGCACGCGGATTGGTAGCTCAGTTGGATAGAGTACTTGACTACGAATCAAGGGGTCGGGGGTTCGAATCCTCCCCAGTCCGCCATTAGCCTCCTGATTTCACGGCGCATTGGCATTTCCCCTAAGGATCATTCAGCCCACACAGGCCAATTGGCAAGACGTCGCCGCCCGGTTCACGTCTCCATGTGCAATTCTCGACGCCATCATCCAGCTTGACTTGCGGACACCCGATTGAACCAAGTCTCGTGGCTGGTCCCGACCCTATTGCGCGAGGTGTTCGAAGAGGCGCGCTACGGCTTCGGCGCCGGGATCGACGTGGCCCAGCAGCTGTTCAGGATTGATATAGGTCGCACGGCCTGCCTTGGCGCGGTTGAGGGTGGCGGTGAAATTCGCGCCCTCACGCGCCGCACGTGCCGCAGCGTCCAGACCGAACGGCAGGGCTTCGAGCGCTGGCAACAGGGCATCCACCATCGTCCGGTCACCAAGATTTGCGCCGCCGATCTGTCGCATCCGGTCCAGACCGGCCTGCAAGGCGTCCCGCATCGGCAGACCAGATGACGACGCATCGCCTGCCGCGGCAAAGAGGATCGCCAGCAGCACGCCGGACGACCCGCCCATGGTCTGGCTGAGTTCCAGTCCGATCGCACGGTAAAGCTGTGTATGATCCGCCAAAGGCAAGCGGTCCATCGCACCAATGAGCGCGCGCGCTGCGGTGGCAAGGGTTGATCCCGTGTCTCCATCGCCGGATTTCGCATCGAGAGCGTTCAGATCCGCTTCGGCCGCGATCAGGACGTTGCAGCAGTCGGTCAGGAAGGCCTGCGTCGCCGCATGGGATGATGCAGGGGCGCGTATCGGGGACAGCCCGTCGGGAAGCTGCAGCACCTTTGGCGCCGTCACGGGTTTGCAACCCGGCCAACCCGCCACCGCGACAGGCTGCGTCAGAAGCTCCACGTCACCCTTTGCAAGTTCCATCACCGATACGGAAAAACCATGCATATCGAGCGCCGTCATCATCGCATCTGGCCCGACCATATATTGCACCTGCGACCCAATCTGCGATTTCAGCAGATCGTTGGCCAGAATTGCCATCTCGAGCACGGTACATCCGCCCAGGTTGTTCAAAAGCGCGACATGCGGTGTCGCAGGCATGGTTGCCGCCAGTTTCTCGACTACCTTCACCATCGCATCATGTGCGCCGCCAGCCGCGACCTGTTCCACGCCAGCCTCACCGTGGATACCGAGGCCAAGCTCGGCCATCCCGTCCGGAATTCGGTCCTCTTTCAACGAGCCGGGAACTGTGCAGGTATCGAGGGACATCCCGATACTGCGGCTGCTCTTGATGACGCGTTCTGCCGCGAGAGTGCAGGTCTCGAGATTGGCGCCCTGTTCGGCCAAGGCACCCGCGATCTTGTGCACGAACAGCGTGCCCGCCAGCCCGCGCGCCTGCGGAAGGTCAGGCAAGGCCACATCGTCATCCACAATCACCATGCTGACGTTGTGCCCGAAGGACCGTGCCCTCTCTGCTGCGAGCCCGAAATTCAGCCGGTCACCAGTGTAATTCTTGACGATGAGCAGACAGCCGGCAGGTCCTGTCACGGCCAAGATGCCTGCAAGGACAGCGTCGACCGAAGGCGAGGCAAATACATCCCCGCAGACCGCCGCCGTCAGCATCCCGCGCCCGACGAAACCCGCATGCGCCGGTTCATGGCCAGACCCGCCTCCTGTGACCAACGCGACCTTGGATTTATCCCAGTCCGCGCGCACCACGACGCGGATATGCGGATAGCCATCAAGCCGCGTCAGCAAACCTCCCGATGACGCAATCGTGCCATCGATCGCATCAGTGACCATGGTTTCCTTGGCGTTGATGAATTGTTTCATGGTGCTTTCTCCTCAAGCAACGCGCGCGCCATCGGCGGCAAAGTAGAACGGGTGTTTCGGGCTGATCTTGACGACATCACCAGCTTTCAGGTCGGTATGCGCGTCGGTCACGGTAATCAGGTCGTGGGATTTGAATGTCAAATGCAGACGGGTCTGGTCGCCCAGCCTTTCGACGCGTTGCACGATGCCGTCCTGCCCCTCGCCTTGAACGATCTGTTCGGGCCGCAGACCGATATGCGTGGCCCCCGCTGGCGCTCTGCCGAACACATCCGCAGGCAAGATATTGATGCGCGGCTGGCCAAGGCGGCTGGCGGCATAGATACTGACAGGGTTCTGGTAAATCTCGCGCGGGGTGCCGAACTGGACCAGCCGCCCGTGGTCAAGCACGCCGACATGGGTTGCCATCGTCATTGCCTCGATCTGGTCATGAGTGACGTAAAGCAGGGTCGCGCCGGAATTGGCCTGAATGCTCTTAAGTTCGATCCTGAGGTCGGACCGCAATTTGGCATCCAGCGAACTCAGCGGTTCATCCATGAGATAGACCGACGGATTACGCACCAGCGCCCGCCCAATGGACACGCGCTGCATCTCGCCGCCGGACAGGGCCGTGGCTTTGTTGTCGAGTTTGTGACTGATCTGCAGCATCTCGGCCACCTGACCGACCTTGCGGTCGATCTCGGCCTGTGGGGTGCGCAGGAGTGGGGATTTCAGCGGAAATTCAAGGTTTTGCCTTACCGTCAGATGAGGATAGAGAGAGTATTGCTGGAATACCATCGCCACATCGCGCTGTGCGGGCGTCAGGCCCGTTATGTCGCGCCCGGCCATGGTGATGCGCCCGCAATCGGGCCTGTCCAGCCCCGACACCATGCGCAAGGTGGTCGTCTTGCCAGACCCCGTCGGCCCGAGCAGGACCACGAAGGACCCGTCGGGAATGGTCATCGTCACATCATGCAGCGCCGTTGTCGCGCCAAAAGATTTGGAAACGCCTTGCAAGGCCACTTCAGCCATGGGCCAACACTCCTTCATTCGCGGCTGACCGCAGCGCCTTACCGGTTGTGCCATTAAAGATCGTGACGGTGCGTGGATCAAAGGCGAGACCGATGGTGTCTCCCACAGAAACATGATCCCCGCTGGCAAGACGCGCCTTGATCTGGCCGTTCGCCGTGTCAAAGGTCACAATCTGCGTCGTGCCAAGATATTCCGTTGCCCGCACCCGCCCGCGATAGGGTGCGCTGTCATCAAGCCGCACATGTTCGGGGCGCACACCAAAGGTCAGCGCGCCGGATAGTCCATCACGGCTTTGCGGGACCTGCATGGTAATGCCGTCCAGCACCACAGTATCTGCGCCTGCGCCGATGCCGCCGTTGAAATCGAGAAAGTTCATCGGCGGCGATCCGATGAACTCTGCGACGAATTTCGTTGCGGGCCAGTCGTAGATATCCTGGGGCACGCCGAATTGTTCGACCGATCCGTGGTTCATCACCACGATCTTGTCGCCCATCTGCATCGCCTCCAACTGGTCATGGGTCACATATACGGTTGTTGCCCCCATCCGGTCGTGCAGGGCACGCAATTCCTCGGACATCCGCTCGCGGAATTCCGCGTCCAGCGCACCCAACGGCTCGTCCATCAGGAAGGCCTTGGGTTCGCGTACGATGGCGCGGGCAAGGGCAACGCGTTGCCGGTCTCCACCGGACAACCCACCGACAGAGTTGTCCAGAAGAGCGGTGATGCCAAGGATTTCCGCGATCTCGTGCACTTTCGCTGCCACTTGCGCGCGCTTCATTCCCTGGCTGACCAGTGGATAACTGATGTTCTTGCGGACATTCATGTGCGGATAAAGTGCGAACATCTGGAATACGAAGGCGATGTCGCGCTGACTCGCGGGTTTCTGGCCCACTTCCTGCCCGTCGATATAGACTTCGCCCGATGTCGGAAGTTCGAGGCCCGCCATCATCCGCAACGTCGTCGTCTTTCCGCAGCCGGACGGCCCAAGCAGCATGAAGAATTCGCCATCCTCCACCGTGAATGTCGAGGATTTGACGGCGTTGAACGCCCCGAAGTCCTTGCGCAGATTTGCGATCCTGATCTGTGCCATGATTATTCCGGAAAATGGCTGACGATGATGAACATCACCGTGCCGACAAGAGTGACGGTGAAGGACCACGTATAGAGCACCAGCACAAAAGGCTGCATCAGCATCACAACACCCAGCGCAATCAGGACTGTCGCCAGCATTTCCCAAGCACCACGGCGAAACCGCAGCAGACCGGTAATGAACCCCATCATTTGCGGACAGCTCCGAATGTGATCCCGCGCAGCAGATGTTTGCGCAGCAGGATGGTAAAGACCATGACAGGGATCAGAAAGATCGTGGCTCCTGCCGCGACTGCGGGCCAATCCTTGCCGCTTGTGCCGATAATGGTCGGAATGAAGGGTGGGGCGGTCTGCGCATTCCCTGAAGTCAGCAGCACGGCGAATGCATATTCGTTCCACGCAAAGATCAGACAAAAGATTGCAGTGGATGCGATACCGGTGGCCGCCTGGGGCAGCACGACCTTGTAGAAGGCCTGAAACCGCGTGTAACCGTCGATCAACGCCGCCTCTTCGTATTCGACGGGGATTTCGTCGATGAACCCCTTCAAGAGCCAGACCGACAGCGACAGATTCACCGCCGTATACAGCAGGATCATCCCCAGATGGGTATCGCTGAGCCCCAGATTGCGGAACATCAGAAAGATCGGGATGGCGACCGCAATCGGAGGCATCATCCGCGTTGACAGGATGAAGAACATCAGATCGTCCTTCAGCGGCACGCGGAACCGGCTGAAGGCATAGGCCGCCGCGGTGCCGAGGATCATGCAAAGTGCTGTGGAGCCGAAACCGATGATGACGGAATTCAGAAACCTCTCGCCATAGCGCGACGGGCCGGTGATGACGGTGCCACGGTTGCGCGCGATTTCTTCGTACCAGGTTTGCGGCGGGCCCGCAGCCTCCAGCATTTGCGGGGTGGCGCGGGTGCGGTCGGTGAACAGGTTGACGTAACCTTCCAAAGTGGGCTCGAACACAATGACAGGCGGATAGGCGATGGAATCATTGGGTGACTTGAATCCTGTCGCAATGATCCACAGAAGCGGCACGATCGTGATGATCGCATAGCCGACGACAAGGATGCCGGCCAGCCATTTGGTTCCCATGCGAGGTTCGGTGACGGAAAAGCTCATCTTTGCTTTACCTTGTTCAGGGCTTTGACATAGATCGACGCGAGGCCGAATACGGTGACGAAGAGGATCACGGCATAGGCGGACGAATAGCCCGTGCGCCAACGCTCGAATGCCTCGCGTTTCAGGTCGATCGACGTCAAGGTCGTGGTATTGCCTGGCCCGCCCCCCGTCAGTTGCACGACCAGATCGAACATCTTGAAATTCTCGATCCCGCGAAACAGCACCGCCAGCATCAGAAACGGCAGCGCCATCGGCACGGTGATGGTCCAGAACTGACGCCACTTGCTGGCACGGTCACATTCGGCGGCTTCATAGATGCTGTCGGGGATCGACCGCAGACCGGCCAGACAGATCAGCATCACGAAAGGCGTCCACATCCATGTATCGACGATGATGATGGCCCAGGGGGCCAGATGGACGTCTCCGATCATCGAGAAACTGGCAGGATCCGCGCCGGTGAAGAACGCGACAACGTAATTGAAAAGTCCGATTTGCGGCTGATAGAGAAATGTCCAAAAATTACCGACAACGGCGGGCGACAACATCATCGGGAAGACGATAATCGTCGTCCACAAGTCATTGCCCCTGAATTTCATGTTGATGAGATAGGCCAGCGTAAAGCCGATCAGAACTTGCAGGATGATCGTCCAGATCAGGAAATGCGCTGTCGCCTGCATCGTGTTCCAGATATCCGGGTCCGACAGGATGCGTTCGTAATTGCGTAATCCCACCCATGACATTTCGTTGTTGGGGCGGTTGACACGGTAATCGGTAAAGCTCAGCCGGATCGTCCAGATCAGCGGGAAGATATTGACCGCCAGAAGCAAGAAAATCGTGGGCGCGACAAAGATCCAAGCGATGGTCCGGTCGGAAAGTCCGCGGATACGGCGGGCCACCCCGTCGGGCGTGCTCGCAGCCGCCCTGTCGATGGGGGAATGGGTCATCGGGGTCGTCCTTGGGGCGTTATTGACGGAAAGGCCGCCCCAGCCGGAGGGGGAGAAACAGAACCGGCTGGGGCCATTGCACCGCCCATGACAGGCGGCCTCAGAGGATCAGAGCTTGCCCTCGTCCTCGAAGATTTCGATCCAGTCCGCGACCAGCCCGTCAAGCGCCTCTTGTGCGGTGCCTTGTCCTGCGACGACATAGTTGTGAATGCGGTTCTGCATTGTCAGCAACAGGTCGGCATAGGCAGGTTCGGCCCAGAAATCCTTGACGATCGCCATGCTGTCGAGGAAGGTCTGCGCATAAGGCTGGCTGGTGGCGAAACCGGGGTCTTCGACAACAGCACTCAGTGCGGAATAGCCGCCGAGTTCCCACCACTTCGCCTGAATTTCAGGCTGTGCGAACCACTGGATGTATTCCAATGCCGCATCCTGTTTGGTCGAGTAGGCAACCACCGAGATCCCCTGTCCGCCAAGCTGGGCGAATTGTCCGGCAGGTCCGGCAGGGTTCGGGAAGTAGCCCGACCGGCCGCCGCCCACGTTCTCGTCCGCCTCGACACCCGGCCAGATGAAGGCAAAGTTCATCTGCATCGCCACCTGTCCGGACCGGTAGGCGTCGATGTTTTCGCCCATGTACCAGTTCGAAGATCCGGGGGGTGTGGCGGTATCGTAAAGCTCTTTGTAGAACTCAAGCCCCGCGACGGCGCCTGCCGAGTTCACGAACCCATCCAGATCATAGGGCTGATCGGGGTTTTCATACAGAAAGCCGTAGTTATAGAGCGCGTTGGTGACACCCATCGTGATCCCTTCGGACCCACGTTCGGTGTAGATCGCAGCGCCGTAAACCGTGGTGCCGTCGATATCACGACCCTGGAAGAATTGCGCGATCTCTTTCAGTTCTTCCAGCGTTGCAGGCACATCCAGCGCCCGGCCATAGGTTTCCTGAAACTCGGCCTGTAGCTCGGGGCGCTCGAACCAGTCCTTGCGATAGGTCCAGCCGACAACGTCGCCGAAGGCAGGCAGCGCCCAATAGTTGGGCGTATTCTTGGGCCATTCGGAATACCCCGTCACGGTGGCGGGGATGAAGTCATCCATGCTGATGCCGTTGGCATCGAAAAAGTCATTCAACTTGACATAATGGCCGTTCTCGGCGCCGCCGCCGATCCACTGGCTGTCGCCGATCATCAGATCACACAACTGACCGCCAGAGTTCAGTTCGTTCAACATCCGGTCAGCGAAGCTTGTCCACGGCACGAACTCGAACCGCATGGTGTGGCCGGATTGCGCCTCGAAATCCTTGCTCAGCTCGATCAGCGCATTGGCCGGGTCCCATGCGGCCCAGCACAGCGTCAAGGTTTCAGCTTGGGCTGCGGATGCAAGGCTTGCTACCGCCAGCGCACCGGCCGCCGTTGTCGTCATAAGACTGCGTTTCATTGCTTATCCTCCTCCTCAGGATATGTGACCGGCTCAGCCTCCTCGCTGCATCTGCCGCCTGTCGCAACGTTAATGAGGCACGTGCATCAAAACAAGCATTTTTTGAGACACGTGCATCAAAACCTGTTATCCAAGCGCGAGGAAATTTACGCTGGCCAAGACCGAGGTTGGCAAGTTACTGATAAAAAAACGGAAATGAAGAACGTGTTGGAGCACAAAGCGATGCTGCGCCCGACGACCAAGGACCTTGCAAAGGCTGCCGGGGTCAGTCGTGCGACCGTGGACCGTGTGCTGAACGGGCGCGATGGCGTGCGTCAGGAAACCGTAGATCGCGTCAACAAGGCGATTGAAGAGCTGGGATTCGTTCGGAATCTTCAAGCCGCCAATCTGGCGAAATCGCAAAGTTATCGGTTCATCTTTGCGCTGCCCCGATCTGGGGACCAGTTTCTGGATCAAATCATCCGCCGGATTCAGGAAGCCGAGACCTTGTTTTCCGCCGATCGCATGTGGTTTGACGTGTATCACATCGACGAAAACGACCCCTACAGCATTTCTGCCTATCTCTCATCGCTGTCCAAGACAGATGTCGCAGGCGTAGCGATCATGTCGCCGGAATCACCACAGGTCCGTGACGCAATCATCCGATTGCAGGAACGCGGCGTGGCTGCACTGCCATTCATTTCAAATCAGTCCATGATGGACGCCGACTGGGTCGGGATCGATAACAGGGCCGCCGGGGCAACGGCTGGACTTCTGATGGGGAAATTCGTGGGCAGACGGCGCGGCACCGTCATGGTGATCGCCGAAAGCATGCAGTCGCGCGATAGTCTGGAACGCCGTCTCGGCTTTGATCAGGAGATCGGCGAGAACTTTCCCGCATTATGCACCCTGCCCTCTCTCGAAACCTACGGCAATGCCGACCGCGCCCGGACCATCATCGGTGCCAGCCTGCAATCGCATCCGGACGTCGTGGGAATATACATCGTCGCTTCCGAAGCACGCAGCCCTCTGTCCATCCTCGCTGAAATGGATGTCCCGCGCGACATCGTCAGGATCGCGCACGAGCGCACGCCCTTTACCGAACAGGCCCTGCGTGATGGCACACTTGATGGCGTCATCGCGCAAGATGCAGGTCATCTCGTCCGCAGTGCAATCCGGCGCCTGAAGGGTATCGTTGACCGTCGCATGACGCTTGGATCGCAGGAGCAGATCCGGATCGAGATACAGTTGCGGACGAATATCTGACCAAGCGCGGAAGCCGCATGGACGGCCAGCTCCGATGTCTGCTTCGTATCCGGTGCAGGTCCAGACGATGCACAGCGCTTGCAACACATTTGCGACATGCAGCCGCCCTTCGCGGGGAAATGACCGTGGCGGATCAGACCGACTGCTCTGCCATCCGTTCTGCCTTCTGCCGCCTGACGACCGCCCGTTTTGTCATCAGGGATGCGGTGATCGTGCCGATTGCGACAATCGAGATCAGGATCGTCGAGAGCGCGTTGATCTCGGGGCTGACACCCAGACGGATCGAACTGAAGACCTTGATCGGCAGGGTCGTGGCCGAGGGGCCCGCGACGAAGGATGCGATCACAAGGTCATCCAGCGACAGGGTCAGCGCCAGCAGCCAGCCGGAAATCACCGCAGGCGCGATGATCGGCAGGGTGACAAGGCGGAACGCCTCGAACGGTGTGGCGCCAAGGTCAAGGGCGGCCTCTTCCACCGAGCGGTCGAAACTGACAAGGCGCGAACTGACCACAACCGAGACATAGCACATCGAGAAAGTGGCATGCGCAAGAACGATGGTCAGGATCCCGCGGTCGAGGTTGACCGCGATGAAGAGCAAGAGCAGCGACAGACCGGTGATCACTTCGGGCATGACAAGCGGCGCATACATCATCCCCGAAAACAGCGTCCGTCCATAGAACCTGCCCCCACGGACCAGCACATAGGCCCCCATCGTTCCCAGAATGGTCGCGGCGATGGACGAGAAGAAACCAACCTTCGCGGTCACCCATGCGGCATCCAGAAACGCCTGGTTGCGCAACAACTCGCCATACCAGCGGGTGGAAAAGCCGCTCCAGACCGTCACAAGGCGGTTGTCGTTGAAGCTGTAGACGATCACGACGATCATCGGGATGTAGAGAAACGCAAACCCGAACGCCAGCGACGTGGTGTTGAACCAGGACATCCGTCTCATTTGCCGGCCTCGATCATGCGTTGTTCGTTGCGTTGGTAAAGGACAATCGGGACGATCAGGATCAGCAGAAGGACGACCGCAACGGCGCTGGCGACCGGCCAGTCACGGTTGTTGAAGAACTCTTCATAAAGCACCTTGCCGATCATCAGCGTCTCGGAGCCGCCCAGCAGCGACGGGATCACGAATTCGCCAAGTGCGGGAATGAAGACAAGGAAACACCCTGCGATGATCCCCGCCTTGGACAGCGGCACGGTGATGCGCCAGAAGGCCTCGGTCCGCGAACAGCCCAGATCCTCGGCCGCCTCAAGCAAGGAACCGTCAAGTTTGATCAGCGTCGCATAGATCGGCAGGATCATGAACGGCAGGTAGGTATAGACGATGCCGATGTAGACCGCGATGTTGGTATTGAGGATGGTCAGCGGCGCACTGGTGATCCCGATCCACATCAGGAGCTGGTTCAGCATGCCTTCCTGGCTCAGGATACCGATCAGCGAGTAGACGCGGATCAGAAAGCTGGTCCAGAACGGCAGGATCACCAGCAACATCAGCGTCGGTTGCCATTCCTGCGGCGCGCGCGCCATGCCGTAGGCCATGGGGAAGCCGACAAGCAGGCACATGAAGGTCGAGATCAGGGCGATCTGGAGGCTGGAAAGATAGGCCTTCCAGTAAAGCGCGTCGGTGGTCAGGAAGACGAAATTCTCGAAATCGAACTGGCTGATCATGTCGCGGATGCCCGCCCAGCCTTCGGACAATTCCAGCGTCGGCGTATAGGGCGGGATCGACAGCGCGGTGTCGGACAGTGATATCCTGAAGACGATCAGGAAGGGCACCAGAAACAGGCACGTCAGCCAGAGGTAGGGAACCGAGATCAGCGACAAGCGGCGCAGGTTCATCGCCGCCCCCTACTCTGCCAGAACGACACCGGCGGTGTCGGTCCATGACAGCCAGACCGGATCACCCCATGTAAAGGGCAAGCTCTCGCGGCGGCGCTGGTTGGCGGCCGTGGCCTTGATGATCGTGCCGTCGGGCATCTCGACGTGGTAGGTGGACATGTTGCCAAGATAGGCGATATCCAGCACCTTGCCCTGCACCGCGTTATTACGGTCGGTTGGTTTGTCAGCGGAAATCGCCACTTTCTCGGGGCGGATGACGAAATTGACGCGACCTGCGGCGACGGGGGCGGACGGTGTGCCGATGATCTCGGGCTGACCCTCGGCCCATGCGATCGAGACCTTATCGCCGTGCACCGTGGCATTGCCGACGATGATGTTCACGTCGCCGATGAAATCGGCCACATAGGCGCTGTTCGGCGCCTCGTAGATCTGGGTGGGTGTGTCGACCTGAATAAGCTTGCCGAAGTTCATGACGGCGACGCGCGAGGCGACGGTCATCGCCTCTTCCTGATCATGGGTGACGATCACGAAGGTCGTGCCGGTCTTTTCCTGAATGTCCATCAGTTCGAACTGGGTGTCCTGCCGCAGCTTCTTGTCGAGCGCCGATAGCGGCTCGTCCAGCAGCAGCAGCTTTGGCCCTTTCGCCAAAGCGCGGGCAAGCGCCACGCGCTGGCGCTGGCCACCGGAAATCTGTTCCGGCTTGCGCTGTGCGAAGCGTTCGATCTGCGTCAGGCGCAGCATTTCCTTGACGCGGGCGTCGATCTGGTCGGCGGGCAGCTTGTCGCGCTTCAGACCGAAGGCGATGTTGTCATAGACGGACAGATGCGGGAACAGCGCGTAGGACTGGAACATCATGTTCACGCTGCGCTTGTTCGGCGGAACCGGCGAGATATCCTTGCCATCCAGCAGGATCGTCCCCGACGAAGGCGTCTCGAACCCGCCGAGCATGCGCATCATCGTCGTCTTGCCGCAGCCCGAGGGGCCGAGAAGGGCGAAGAACTCGCGTTCGTAGATATCGATGCTCAGGTCATCGACGGCCGTGAAATCACCGAAATTCTTGGTGACGTTCTGAAACTGGATCAAAGGCTTGGCTTCGGGGTCGTTCCAAGGTGCGAACACGGTTTGCGGCATCGTGATTATCGGCTCCGTCTGGCACGGTCGGGAAAACGAAGTACCCCGGCCCTTTCGATGGGCCGGGGCATGGATCAGGCCATCAGGTGCCCGATTTGATACGTGTCCACATCCGTGTCACCAGACGCTGCGTGGCCGCATCATAAGGTGTCGTGGTGTAGAGCGTCTCGAGCGTCGCATCGTCAGGATAGATCGCGGTATCGCCGATCACATCCTCGATCAGGAATTCCTTCGAGGCCGCGTTGCCGTTGGCGTAATAGACGTAGTTCGACGCCTGCGCCATGTTCTGTGCGTCCAGAATGAAGTTCAGGAACACATGCGCGCCTTCGGGGTTGGGTGCGTCCACAGGAATGGCCATCTGGTCGAACCACATCAGCGCGCCCTCGGTCGGTGCGTTGTAGACGATCTCGACGCCGTTGTCGGCTTCGGCGGCGCGGTCACGGGCCTGAAGGATATCCCCCGACCAACCGAAGGCGACGCAGATGTCACCATTCGCCAGCGCGGTGATATATTCCGAGCTGTGGAATTTCTGCACGAAAGGACGCACGGCGGACAGGACCGGCTCGGCCTTCAACAGCGTTTCTTCATCCTTCGCATCGGGGTCCTCGCCGATGTATTGCAGCGCGGCCGGAATCAGCTCGGTCGGCGAATCGAGGAAGTAGACGCCGCATTCCGCCAGCTTTTCCATGTTTTCGGGATTGAAGATCAGGTCGAGCGAATCGAGCGGCGCATCCTCGCCAAGGATTTCCTGCACGCGACCGACGTTGGCGCCGATCCCGGTGGTGCCCCACATGTAGTTGATGGAATACTGCGCACCCGGATCATAGGCTTCGGTGCGTTCCAGAACGATATCCCAGAGGTTGCCGATGTTCGGCAATTGCGACTTGTCGAGCGGCTGGAAGGCACCCGCCGAGATCTGGCGCTGCAGGAAGGTGCCCGTCGGGACGACCACGTCATAGCCGGACCCACCGGCAAGCAGGCGCGTCTCAAGCACTTCGTTGCTGTCGAATACGTCGTAGATCAGCCGAAGACCGGTTTCTTCCTGAAACTTGGTCAGCAGCTCTTCGTCGATATAGTCCGACCAGTTGTAGACCCGCACCTCTTGCGCCCAGCCTGCCGAAGCAGCGGCGAAAGCAGCGGCCACAATGGTCGTGGATTTCAGATTAAGCATTCATACCTCCATTGGGGATTGCTGTAATTGACAGGTAGCTTTTATCAAAAAAAATACCTTTGCAATCAGATTGTCCAAATTTGATAGGTTTTGACTTCAGAGGTTCAGTATGGAATGCCTTTGTCCCAGAGAGGGGTGCGCATGAACCGGATGGTTGCCAAAAGGCCTGAGCACGAAACGATTTACGGGCGGGTCAAGGAAATGATCCTTTTCGGCGAATTCGTCCCCGGCCAGCCGCTGACGATCCATGGCCTTGCCGAAAAGATCGACACCGGCATCACCCCTGCCCGCGAGGCGATCCGCAGGCTGACGGCCGAAGGGGCGCTTGCCACGCTCGAAAACCGCCGGATCGAGGTGCCGGCGATGACCGCGGATCACCTCGATCAGATCGAACTGGTCCGCATGACGGTCGAGCCCGAACTGGCCAGACTTGCCGCCGCAAAGCTGAAAGCCGAAGATATTCAAGAGCTTGAGCGTCTCGATTCGCTGATCAACGAGGCGATCATGACCGGTGACGTACGCAGCTACCTCGAAGCGAACTACAGATTTCACTTCGCGCTTTACCACTATGCAGATGCGACGCTCTTGCAAGCTGTCGCCGCGGGCCTCTGGCTGCGGGTGGGCCCTTCGCTGCGGGTGATCTGTGGCCGTTTCGGGACCGACAAATTGGTCGATCACCATCGCGAGGCGACCACGGCCATGCGCGCCGGCGACCCCGACGCGGTGTCGCGCGCCATGGCCGAAGACATCCGGCAAGGCATCGCATTCGTGCGGCAGACACTCGATAACTGAATCTTGATCGCACATGATTTGGACAGGGATGCTGGAATTGACAGCACAGAATAAATTTGATCAAATTAGATCAGGGCGGCAGTCTTGCCGCAATCCGTGGTACGGGCGGGGGCCGAGTCTCTTGCGATGCCACATCCGAAAGCCAAACGACAACAGCGGCGCACAACCTTGGGCTTTGCGATGACTGTTTTCATTGTCCGGCTGCCTGCCGGCCTTACAACAAGGGGACAGCCATGAACGTGCTCGCCAATTATCCGCCGACCGCAGAACTGCAAGCCATCGATTCCGCCCACCACCTGCATCCGTTCAGCCATGCCAACGACCTTGCCAAACGCGGGCCGCGCGTGATCACCAGCGCCAAGGGCGTCTGGCTGAAAGACAGTGACGGAAACGAGATCATCGACGGCATGGCGGGCCTGTGGTGCGTGAACATCGGCTATGGCCGCGACGAGCTTGCCGATGCCGCATCGCGCCAGATGCGCGAACTGCCCTTCTACAACACCTTCTTCAAGACGACGACGGTGCCTGCGTTGATGCTGGCCAGAAAGCTGGCCGAACTGGCCCCCGGCCCGCTCAACCATGTCTTCTTCGCCAATGGCGGCTCGGACGCCAATGACACCAACATCCGGATCGTCCGCACCTACTGGGCCGAAAAGGGCCAGCCCGAGCGCAGCGTGATCATCTCGCGTTGGAACGGCTATCACGGCTCGACCATCGGCGGCGCCTCGCTGGGCGGCATGAAAGCGATGCACGGCCAAGGCGGGCTGCCGATCCCCGACATCGCCTTCATCGACCAGCCGAATTGGTGGGCCGAAGGGGGCGACATGACACCCGAGGAATTCGGGCTGGAACGCGCGCGCCAGCTGGAGGCGAAGATCAAGGAAATCGGGCCGGACCGCGTCGGCGCCTTCATCGCCGAACCCATTCAGGGCGCGGGCGGCGTGATCGTGCCGCCCGACAGCTACTGGCCCGAGATCCAGCGCATCGTGAAGAAATACGGAATCCTTCTGATCGCGGACGAGGTGATCTGCGGCTTCGGGCGCACCGCGAACTGGTTCGGATCGCAGACCGTCGGTATCGAACCCGACATCATGACCATCGCCAAGGGTCTTTCTTCGGGCTACGCGCCGATCGGTGCCTCGATCGTGACCGACGAGGTCTCGGAGGTTCTCAGCAACACCGAATTCAACCACGGCTACACCTATTCCGGGCATCCGGTCTCTTGCGCCGTGGCGCTGGAAAACCTGCGCATCCTCGAAGAAGAAGGGATCGTGGACCGTGTGCGGTCCGAGACCGCGCCCTACCTGAAACAGCAGTGGGAAGCGCTGGTCGATCACCCCCTGATCGGCGAGGCCAAGATCGCGGGCATGATGGCGTCCGTCGCGCTGACGCCGAACAAGGCGACCCGCGCCAAGTTCGACGCCCCCGCAGGCACCGCCGGTTTCATCTGCCGTGACCGGTGCTTCGCCAATAACGTGATCATGCGCAGCGTGGGTGACCGGATGATCATTTCGCCCCCGTTGACGATCACCAAGGATGAAATCGACATCCTGCTGTCGCGCGCCCGCAAGTCGATGGACGAAGCCCATGCGCAACTGAAAGCCGACGGCTTGATGGCCTGATGGACCTGCTGACTGCCAACGACCGGCCAGGGGAATATCCCCCGTCCTGGTATGCGGCTGCCGCAGACCATCTGCCGCCCTTTCCCGCGGCGCAAGGTGATCTGACCTGCGACGTCTGCGTGATCGGTGCGGGTTTCACCGGGCTGTCCACGGCATGGCATCTGGCGAAACGGGGTTACGATGTCGTGGTGCTTGATGCGCAGCGGGTCGGCTTTGGGGCCTCGGGCCGCAACGGCGGGCAGGTCAGCATGGGCCAGCGCCGCGAACAGGACGATCTGGAAGGACTTGTCGGCAAGGACCATGCCCGTGCGCTGTGGGACATCGGCGCGCAGGCGGTCGATCTGGTGAAAGAGCTTTGCGCCATGGACGAGGTCCGCACGGACTTTGCCCCGGGCATCGTCCATACCGTGCATCGCAAGCGCGACCACAAGCACAACATCGCCTATGCCGAGCATATGCACCGCCACTATGGTTATGACCGGATCAGCGTTCTTTCACCCAAAGACTGCCACGCCATCGTGAACTCGCCCGCCTACCACGGCGGCACGCTCGATCTGGGGGCGGGTCATGTGAACCCGCTGGAACTGGTGCTTGGGCTGGCGCGGCTGGCCCAGACCGCCGGCGCGCGGATCTTCGAGCAGTCGAAGGTGACAAGGCTCGACAAGGGCGACCCCGCGACCCTCCGCACGGACAAGGCGAAGATTACGGCCAGATATGTCGTGCTTGCCTGCAACGGCTATCTGGGACGGCTCGAACCCCATGTGGCCGCGCGTGTGATGCCGATCAACAACTACATCGTCGCGACCGAACCGATGAGTCCCGCCGAACAAGAAGCGATCATCGCCAATAACTACGCGGTCGCCGACAGCAAGTTCGTCGTCAACTACTTCCGGTTCTCCGAGGACCACCGGCTGCTCTTTGGTGGCACGGAAAGCTATGGCTACCGCTTTCCCAAGGACATCGCCGCCTCTGTCCGCAAACCGATGTGCGAGATCTTTCCGCAACTGAAGGACACCCGGATCGACCACGCATGGGGCGGCACGCTGAGCATCACCATGAACCGCCTGCCGCATTTCGAACGGATTGCGGGGAATATCCTGACCATGTCGGGCTATTCCGGCGCGGGTGTTGCCCTTGGCACGCTGGCAGGTCAGATCGGTGCGGATGCCATCGCCGGTCAGGCCGAAAGGTTTGACGTCATGGCGCGGATTCCCACGGTGCCTTTCCCCGGCGGTTCGGCATTCCGCACCCCGCTGATGGTGCTGGGAATGCTGTGGTACGGGTTGCGTGACCGGCTTTGACGCCGGAATTTGTCAGTTTTGTTACACGAACCCCAACTCACTAGATTTTAAAGCGTGCAAGGCTTAGTCTTGCGCCATCGGTAGACTCGACTTTCAAAGATCATTCTCATGTGTTCCGCATCTCGCCGCAATTTCACCCAAGTGAGGTTTTAGTGTCTCGATCAGCCGGTGAATTGAAAGGTAGTTGAGTATGAAGCACATTGCACAATCCATGACCCCGCAACAGGCCGCAAAGGCATTCTTCGGGCAGGATGATGCATCCTTCGCAGACACTGTGGCGATGCTGACGAAGAACGATCCGCGCCTCGCCAAAGTGTTTCTCAAAACGCGCGAGCGGTTTCTGGACAGCGAAAACTGAACGTTGGGTTGAAATCGGTCCCGGATCGTCGGGACCGGTGCTTCAAAGCGTCCGAAAACACTGAAAACAGCTTGACCTTTCGCGCCCTGACAGGTTGAACCACCCGCAGACTTTCTAGGGAATATAGGTGGTTTCGGATGGACGATCAGAACAGAAACCTGATCTTGGCGACCGTACTGAGCTTCGGGGTTATCCTTGCATGGACAACGCTGTTTCCACCCGAGGAGATCCCCGTCGATCCCGCCACGGAAGTTGCCGCATCCGTCGAAGATCCGACGCTGCCTGCGGCTGATCCTGTCACACCTGCCGCCATCCCCCCGACGTCCCAGACCGAGGCCGAAGCCGAAGCGCCCCGTATTCCGATCGCAACGGACGAATTGACCGGCTCGATTTCGCTGCTGGGCGGACGGATCGACGATCTGGCGCTGGTGCAGTATCGCGAAACCATCGATGATGACGCCCCGATTGTGCGGTTGCTGCGGCCCGTTGGCCAACCGGGGGCCTATTTTGCCAGCTTCGGCTGGACCGCGATCACCGGTGTCGATCCGGCCGCCGTGCCCGGGCCCGATACGGTCTGGTCGCTGGACAGCGGCGAAACGCTGACCCCGACCACCCCTGTCACGCTGGTCTGGGACAATGGCGCGGGTCAGATCTTTCGCACCGAAATCTCGGTCGATGACCGTTTCATGTTCAGCTTCGCCCAAAGCGTCGAGAACCTCGGCGAGGCAGAGGTCTCAGCCCGCCCCTACGGCCTGTTGCGCCGCCATGGCGAGCCTGCGGACCTGAAGAACTTCTTCATCCTGCACGAAGGTCTGGTCCGGATGACCGATGGACAGCTGGAAGAAGCCAGCTACAAGGACATCCGCAACTACAGCTTCAACGAAAGTGAACGCACCCAGGCCGAACGCCTTGAGGTGCAGCAATCCGGCTGGATCGGTTACACGGATCACTACTGGATGACGACGCTGATCCCCGATCAATCGACGCCTTTCCGGTCCACCTCGAAATACTTCGACAGCCGCGACCTCTTTCAGGCCGAGGCTGTCTTGCCCATCACGACCATCGCCGCCGGTGAAACAGCCACCGTCACGACGCAGCTTTTCGCGGGCGCCAAAGAGTGGGACGCCATCCGCGGATACCAGAACGACGGGGTCGACCGCTTTCTCGACAGCATCGACTGGGGCTGGTTCTTCTTCCTGACCAAACCGATCTTCGCGCTGCTGCACTATCTGAACATCATCATCGGCAACATGGGCTGGGCCATCATCGGCCTGACCGTGATTCTCAAGATCGCCGTGCTGCCGCTGGCCTACAAATCCTATGTCTCGATTGCCAAGATGAAGGAACTCCAACCCGAAATGGAGGCCCTGAAAGAACGTGTGGGTGACGACCGTCAGGCCCTGCAACAGGGCATGATGAAGCTTTACAAGGACAACAAGGTGAACCCCGCCGCGGGCTGTTTGCCGATCCTGTTGCAGATCCCGATCTTCTTCTCGCTCTACAAGGTGATCTTCGTCACCATCGAACTGCGCCATGCGCCATGGTTCGGCTGGATCGAGGACCTGAGCGCGCCCGATCCCTCGTCCTTCATCAACCTTTTCGGTCTTCTGCCTTTCGCGGCACCGGCGCAGGGGTCGATCCTGTCGCTGATCTTCATCGGTATCCTGCCGATCCTGCTGGGGATTTCGATGTGGTTGCAGCAAAAGCTGAACCCCGCCCCGACCGATCCGACGCAGAAGGCGATCTTTGCATGGATGCCTTGGGTCTTCATGTTCATGCTGGGGTCTTTTGCATCCGGTCTGGTGATCTACTGGATTGCGAACAACATCATCACCTTTACCCAGCAATACGCGATCATGCGCAGCCACGGCTCCAAGCCGGACCTCTTCGGAAATATCATGGGCGACCGCGCCAAGAAGAAGAAGGCGGCAGAAGGCGAAGACAGCAAATAGGATGCATGCAGCCGCCTTGCGGTGCTGCTGTATGCCGGTAAGGTCAGACGACACGATCGCCCAGAGGTAGGCCGCGATGGAACTACGTTTTCCCGAGGTGGAAACACCCGACGAGGCAAGCCTCGAAAAAGGCCGCCTGCTCTTTGCCGGTGAGACGACCTTCATCAAGGGTGTCGTGGCGATGGATGGCCTGCCCCCTGCCGACCGGGTGGAGGTCTGCTTTGCCGGCCGGTCCAACGTCGGCAAGTCCAGCCTGATCAACGCGCTGACCGGGCGCAAGGGGCTGGCGCGGGCGTCGAACACGCCGGGACGGACGCAGGAAATCAACTTCTTTACCGCAGGCGATATCTATGTGGTCGATCTGCCCGGCTACGGTTTCGCCAATGCGCCCGTCGCGGTCGTCGAGAAATGGCAGAGGCTGCTGAAGCAATATCTGTCCGGTCGCCAGACATTGCGGCGGGTCTTTGTCCTGATCGACGCGCGGCACGGGGCCAAGGCCGTGGATGAAGAGATCATGTCGCTGCTCGACGCCTCTGCCGTCACCTTTCAGGTGGTCATGACCAAGACGGACAAGCTGAAGGGCAGCGCGCTGCAGGCCTCGCTTGACAAGACCCGCGCGGCGCTGGCCAAACACCCCGCCGCCTTCCCAGAGATCATCCTCACCTCATCCGAAAAGGGCGATGGTATCCCGACGCTGCGGGCGGTCATCGCTGGCATTCAATGAAGAAAAGGGACGCCGACATGAACCGTGACTGGATCGCGACCGCACGCACACTGGCCGAAGCATTGCCGTTCATGCAGCGATACGCAGGCGCCGTCGTCGTGGTCAAGTTCGGCGGCAACGCCATGGGAGATGCCGCGGCCATGGCCGAATTCGCCCGCGACATCGTGCTGATGAAACAGGTGGGCGTGAACCCGGTCGTCGTGCATGGTGGCGGCCCGATGATCAACGAGATGCTGGACAAGCTGGGTATCACCTCGGAATTCGTGCGCGGCAAGCGCGTCACCGACCAGCGCACGGTCGAGGTGGTCGAGATGGTGCTGACCGGTCTGGTGAACAAGCGGATCGTGCAGGCGATCATGGATGAAGGCGGGCGGGCGGTCGGCCTCTCGGGCAAGGACGATGACCTGATGGTCGCCGAGGCGGACGACCCCGAACTGGGCTTCGTCGGCAGGCCGGTCGAGATGAACGTGCAGGTGCTGCGCGATCTCAATGCGGCGGGGATCATCCCCGTGGTCGCCCCCGTCGCGACAGGCATGCAATCGAACGAGACCTTCAACGTCAACGGCGACACCGCCGCCGGTGCCATTGCAGGGGCGCTGAAAGCCGACCGCCTGCTGCTGCTGACGGATGTGCCGGGCGTCAAGGATGCCAATGGCGATATCGTCACCCAACTGAGCCCCGATCAGGTCCGCGCGATGATCGCCGATGGCACCATTGCGGGCGGCATGATCCCCAAGACGGAAACCGCGCTCGACGCCATCGAGAAAGGCGTGCGCGCCGTGGTGATCCTTGACGGGCGCTTGCCGAACGCAAGCCTGCTGGAGCTGTTCACCGAGCTTGGCGCAGGCTCGATCATCCGCCTGCCGCGGGACTGAATGGGCGGCGCAGGCACCCCGGGAATGCAACTGGCAGCCTTGCTGGAACCACTCGGCTTGCGTGCTTTGGGCGATTGCATCGACGCGAGGGGGACCATCACGCTGATCGGGCCTGATGAGCCGCGCTTTTGGGATATCTTCACCGCAAGCGCCGAATTTCGCGATGCCGCAGCCGACCCGATGGATCGTTGGTCCCTGCGGGTCATAGGTGACGTCGCCGAAGCCCTGAAGGCCGAACCACTTTTCCCCTTCGGCGGCCCGCCCTATCACCCGTTCCAGTCATGGGCGGTCGCCTCGGGCCGTTTCTGGGCGTCGCCCATCGGGTTTCTGGTGCATGAAAGGGCGGGGCTTTTCGCCTCTTTCCGTGGCGCGATCCGCTGGGACAAACCGGCAGAGATCGGCACCGCCGCGCAACCCTGTCTGACCTGCGCGGCCCCCTGCAAGACCGCCTGTCCGGTGGGGGCGTTCCGTGACGGCTATGGTATCGCCGCCTGCAAATCCCATGTGACATCACCCGCCGGTGCCGACTGCCGCGCGGGCGGATGTCTTGCCCGCCGCGCCTGTCCTGTCGGGGCCAGCCGTCGCCTGCACGCCCAATCCGCATTCCATATGGAGGCCTTCCTGTGACCCAGCGCCTGATCCTGATCCGCCATGCGAAATCAAGCTGGGGCGATCCCTTCGCCGATGATCATGCACGGCCATTGAATGATCGCGGACGCGCCTCGGCGACGGCTGTGGGGCAATGGCTTGCAGCACAAGGGTATCTGCCGCAAATCGTCCTCTGCTCGGATGCGGCCCGCACGCAGGAAACCGCAGGTCTGATCCTGCCGGAATTGCCGCAGCAGCCGGAGCTGAGGCTGATGCCCCGGCTCTATCACGCAGCACCCGGGACAATTCTTGACCTCGCGCAAAAAGAGACGGCAGAGACCGTCGCGGTGATCGGCCATAATCCCGGCATCGGGATGTTGGCCAACCTGCTTGTGACCAATCCGCCGAACCATCCGCGCTTTCACGACTATCCGACCTGTGCTGTGACCGTGATCGATTTTGCCGACAGGATTGCGCACAAGGGGCATTGCGTCGCCTTCACCGTGCCGCGCGATCTGATCGGCACCACCGGTTAGGCAAAACAAAAGCCCCGGGCGCAAGTCCCGGGGCTTTGCAATCCGCTGACGGGTTCCTAATGGCCGAGAATCTGGCTAAGGAACAGCTTCGTCCGGTCCGACTTGGGGTTCAGGAAGAACTCTTCGGGTTCGTTCTGTTCGACGATCTGGCCCTGGTCCATGAAAATCACGCGGTTGGCGACCTGACGGGCAAAGCCCATCTCGTGCGTGACGCAAAGCATGGTCATCCCCTCTTCGGCAAGCTCGATCATGGTGTCGAGCACCTCTTTGATCATCTCGGGGTCCAGCGCCGAAGTCGGTTCGTCGAACAGCATGATGCGCGGTCGCATGCACAGCGAACGGGCAATCGCCACGCGCTGCTGCTGACCGCCCGAAAGCTGGCCCGGGTATTTGTCGGCCTGTTCGGGGATCTTCACCTTTTCAAGGAAATGCATTGCGATTTCCTCGGCTTCCTTCTTGGGTGTCTTGCGGACCCAGATCGGCGCCAGTGTGCAGTTTTCGAGGATCGTCAGATGCGGGAAGAGGTTGAAGTGCTGAAAGCACATGCCGACCTCGGACCTGATCTTGTCGATGTTCTTGAGGTCGGATGACAGTTCGGTCCCATCCACGATGATCTGCCCCGCCTGATGTTCCTCTAGACGGTTGATGCAGCGGATCAGCGTCGATTTGCCCGACCCCGAGGGACCGCAGATGACGATCCGCTCGCCCCGCTGGACGGTCAGGTCGATGTCGCGCAGCACGTGGAATGTGCCATACCACTTGTTCATGTTGCGGACTTCGATGGCGACCTCGTCCGAGACCTTCATCTGGCTGCGGTCGATCTCGCGCTCTTGTACCAGTTCATTCATTCACTTGGTCTCCTTAGCGGTGTTCACGCTGGAGCTTCTTCTCCAGGTAGAGTGAGTAACGGCCCATGCTGTAGCAGAAGATGAAGAACATGATGCCGATGAAGAGGAAAAGCTCCCAGTAGATGCCGTTCCAGTCTGTCGAGGCGCGGATCGCGTTGGACAAACCGATGGGGTCCAGCAGGCCGATGAACACGACCAGCGTGGTATCCTTGAACAGCCCGATGAAGGTGTTCACGATACCCGGGATCGAGATTTTCAGCGCCTGTGGCAGGATGATCAGGCGCATGGATTTCCAGTAATCCAGACCCAGCGCATCCGCAGCCTCGTACTGGCCCTTGGGCAGGGCAGCCAGACCACCCCTGACCACCTCGGCGATATAGGCGGCCGAGAACAGCGTCACCATGATGATCACGCGCAGCATCAGATCGAAGTTCGTGCCGGGCGGCAGGAAGTAGTTCAGCAGAAGCGACGCAGTGAACAGCCAAACGATCAGCGGCACGCCACGGATCACCTCGATAAAGACGACCGCCGACGCCTTGATGATGACAAGGTTCGACTGCCGCCCCAAGGCCAACAGGATGCCCAAAGGCAACGACAGGATGATCGCCGCAATGCCGATGATCACCGACAGGGTGAAGCCGCCAAAGTCCTTGGAGGGGATGAAAGGCAGGCCGATGGGTGCCACTGCCGTCATCGCGCCAGCGATGGGTGCGGCAAGGAACAGCCAGAAGAGGATCGGCAAGATGATCGCGGCGATCGTCCCCAGCAAGCTGCTGACAGGTGTCAGCAACTTGAACCCGAAGTAGCCCACCACAAAGCCACCGGCGACAGCGATCGGTCCCCAGATCGAACCACCCCACAGCAGCATATACATCAGGAACGGCGCAAGAAGCGTCCCGATCAGCATCTGCCGCGGCAGCTTGTCGAAAAGCACGGGCGCGATCCCGACGAAGAACACCAGCAGGGCGACGACAGGCCGCCAATAGGCGTTTTGCGGATAAAAGCCGAAGATCAACTGCGGCCAGCGTTCGGTGATCACGGCGAAACAGGCCGCCGAGGCGCCCTCGCCCAGGGTCGCGTTCCGGATTTCGCGGCATTGCGCAAGCGAGTCGGCCTGCCAGATGCCATTCACCAACCACGGACCGATATGGCTTGCGATCCAGTAGACCACATAGACCGAGATCACGGTCAGCAGGGCATTCAGCGGCGACGAGAACAGGTTCTCGCGCAGCCACTTGATCACACCCACCTCGGTGATCGGTGGGGGTTGCTCGCCGATCATCTCTTTGCGGACATAGGATGCGTTGGATGCGTTGATATCGGACATCTTAGCGCTCCTTGATCTGGGTTGAGCGGTTGTAGAAGTTCATGCCCGCCGAAATCAGCAGCGAGAGCGCCAGGTAGAAGCCACCCAGCAGCAGCATCCCTTCCAGCTCGCGTCCGGTCTGGTTGATGGTGATCCCGCCAAGCGTGGCGCGGACGTCCATGTAGCCCACGGCGATCGCCAGTGACGAGTTCTTGGTCAGGTTCAGGAACTGCGAGATCAGCGGCGGCACGATGACCCGCATCGCCTGCGGCAGGATGATCAGGTTCATCGTGCGGTTCGGCTGCAACCCAAGTGCAAAGGCGGCCTCGCTCTGGCCTTTCGAGATGGCAAGGATACCGCCGCGCACGATCTCGGCGATGAATGCCCCGGTATAAAGCGACAGCGCAAGCCAAAGCGCGATCAGCGAGTTGCGCAGGTGGATACCGTCGGTGAAATTGAACCCCTGCAGGAAGGGCTTGACGATGGTCATGCCCAGCGCAAAGGCGACAATGGCGAAGGGCACGACCAACAGTCCGATCTGAAGATACCACGTCACCGGACGGATACCCGTCGCCTCCTGGATGCGGTCAGCGCGTCTCCGGACAAAGCGGATCGCGGCGATGCTCAGCCCCAGGGTGACCAAGATCAACAGCCAGTCCAGCCCACCAGAGGCGACAGGCGTCGCGCCATCCATCGGGGCGACCGCTTCGTTTCCGCTGATCGAATTGGTGAAGGCGAGGCGCGGAATATAGACGCCACGGTTGGTAATGGCGACGGACTCCCCAAAGACCATCGAGGCTTCCGGATCATCCCCGCGGAAGTCGCGCGGCTGCGGCATGCTTTCGGTCATGATCGCGAAGATCAGAATGATCCAGAGCAGCAGCGGCACATTCCGGAAGCCTTCGACGTAGACCGCCATCAGCTTGTTGACGACCCAGTTCTTCGACAGGCGCAGGACCCCTGCGATCACACCGATGATGGTGGCGGTGATACACCCCAGCACCGCGACCAGCAGGGTGTTGAGAATCCCGACCAGCGCCGCGCGTCCGTGCGACATCTGGTTGTCGTATTCGATCAGGCGCTGGTTGATATCGTAGCCGGCAGGATTGCTCAAAAAGCCGAAATTGAAATCCTTGCCAAGGGTCGCGAGGTTCTGGACCGTATTGTTGATCAACCAGGCAAATGCCGCAGCGATCAGGATCAGGGCGACAACCTGAATCGTGATGGAACGATACCGTGTGTCATAAATAAGCTGGCTTAACCGAAACGCAGGCTTCGGTGGGTCGGTTAGGGTCGACATATATAGCTCCCGCTGTGCCGGTCATTTGCGTGCAGGCCTCGGGTTGACCCAAGTGTCGCTGCAGGCTGTGGCATTATTCTTGTCGGCCGGAGGCCGGTTGACAAAGGGCCCGGTTTGAAACCGGGCCCTTTGCAATTTTCCGACTTAGCGGAATGGCGGTGCGTAGAGCAGACCACCGTCGGTCCACTGTGCGTTCAGACCGCGGGCCAGACCGATCGGTGTGTTCTCACCGATGTTGGTCTCGAACAGTTCGCCGTAGTTGCCGCCAGCGGCAATGGCATTGGCTGCCCAGTTCGCGTCCAGACCCAGCATCGCGCCCAGTTCACCTTCCGTGCCCAGAAGACGGTTGACTTCGGGGTTGTCGGTGGGTGCTGCGGCCAACTCTGCGACGTTGGCAGAAGTGATGCCCAGCTCTTCAGCAGCGATCAGTGCGTTCAGCGTCCAGCGGACGATATCGCCCCACTCGTTGTCACCATGACGGACCAGCGGGCCAAGTGGCTCTTTCGAGACGATCTCGGGCAGCAGGACATGGTCGCCGGGGTTTTCGAAGGTCGCGCGTGTCGCGGCCAGACCGGAAGCGTCCGTCGTGTAGACGTCGCAGGCACCGGCAAGGTACTGCTGCTGTGCTTCGGCGTTGGTTTCGATCGGCACCGGCTCGTAGCTGATGTTGTTGATGCGGAAGAAGTCGGCAAGGTTCAGCTCGGTCGTGGTGCCGGTCTGGATGCAGACTGTCGCGCCATCGAGCTCGGTTGCAGATGTCACGCCGAGGTCACGCGGAACCATGAAGCCCTGACCGTCGTAGTAGTTGATCCCGACGAATTCGAACTTCAGGTCGACGTCGCGGCTGAAGGTCCATGTGGTGTTACGGGCAAGCACGTCGATCTCACCGGACGCCAGCGCCGTAAAGCGTGTCTGACCAGTGGTCGGCACGAATTCGACAGCAGTTGGGTCGCCGAAGATCGCGGCTGCAACAGCGCGGCAGACGCCGACGTCAAAGCCTTCCCAGACGCCGTTTGCGTCCGGGGCTGCAAAGCCCGTCAGACCGGTCGTCACGCCACAGTTCAGAGAGCCACGTGCCTTGACGTCGTCAAGTGTCGCTGCAGCAGCTGACGAAGCAGCGATACCAGCAACTGCCAGTGCACCGAAGAATGCGGTTTTTTTCATTTTTACCTCTTCCTGAGTTGCCATCCCGAAGGATGGTCATTTTTTGTCCCGTCCCGACAGACGGTCATGAGAAGAAAGGGGCAGACGCCCCCATCAGTGGACCAAGACTTTGTTTATTCGCGACCGGAGTCAAGAGCGCTTCACCCGAATCGCTGGGCAATTGACCGAAAAATAGGCAAATATGGTCGGTTTTGCCGGATTTCCATCGGCCCTGTCACCGCTGGGTCAAGCGATAGAATCGCGCAGCGGCAACGAAGGCTTGCCGTTTGGATTCCGCGCTGATGGCGGCGTCTTCGTCCTCGCCCCATTGCGCGATTTGCCAATCTTCGTCGATACGTGACAACCGCCAGGCGTCCTCTTCGCCCAAGGCCGCATGGGTGACCGCAAGGGCCAGAACAAGCGATCCGGAAATGCTGACCAGATCGTGAACCGCCGCCAGTTCGAAGTCATCGAAGCGCGCAAGTTCCGCCCGCAGCAGGCCAAGCGCCCGTTCGGTCTGGGGCACATGCATGACCCCCTCGCCCACGAAAAGCCGCGCGCCCAGCGCATTGGCCGCCCAGTCGAGCATCGGATCCCAGCCTGCCGCCTGACGGGCGACCAGATTTTCCGGCCCGGTGGCGCGATAGCACAGAAGGTCGCTGTCCCCATATTCGGCCAATAGCGCGACGACCTCGTCGCGCTGCACGCGCACCTTGTCGATGGCGGCATTGGCGCCTTTGGTGACGGGCATCGTGGCGGGGTCGACGTCATGGGCCTGCGCGTCCCATTCGGCGGCGATTGCCTCGGCGAGGGCAAGGGTCGGCACGATCAGCGGGGCCTTGGCGGGGGTCCGCACGGGCCGCGCATCCAGCGCGATGACAAAACCCTGCTCAGCCTCGACGACCTTTGCCTCTTTCCAGAACCGCTTTGGTTTCCAATCGCTCATTGTCTATTCGCCCAGTAGCCTGTCCACAGCCGCATCCAGCGCCGCGAAGTTTTCGATCATCGCGTCCGGCATCAGATGCGCGGCCGGATGATAGCCCCAAGGGACCCCGATTTTCCTGATCCCCGCCGCACGCGCCATGTCCATGTCGAAGGTCGTATCGCCCACCATGACCGCACGCTGCGCGGCGACGCCGGTGTCGTTCAAAGCCGTCAGGATCATCGAGGGGTGCGGCTTGCTGGGGTGGTCATCGGCGACCTGTTCGCTGTGGAACACCCCCGTCAGCCCGTGCCGTTCCAGCACCTTGTCGAGACCACGGCGCGACTTGCCCGTTGCCACGGCCAGCAGCGTGTCGTCGCGGGCCAGCAGCCGGTCGATGGCATCACGCGCACCGGGAAAGAGCGGGCCCATTTCCTTGTGGCCAGCCCGCAACCCGACGAAAGCGTCCTTGTAGGCATCCACCATCCGCAGATGCTGTCCGCTATCGGCATCGGGCAGCAGCCGCCGCATCGCCTCGGCCAGTGACAGGCCGACGATCGACAGGACCGCCGCCCGTTCCGGCAAGGTCAACCCTTCAGAATGGTAGGCCGCTGCCATGGCCGCCATGATCTCGGTCTGACTGTCGACGAGGGTGCCGTCGACGTCGAAAATGACAAGGCGCAGGTCACTCATCAGGCATGAAGAAGGGATCGACGGGGGCGTGGCCCACGACCCAGCCCACGAAATCCCATGTGTGTTGCATATGTTCGGGCAGATCGGCGGTGATGTGCATCGTCGCCCCCGTCGCCGGATGCTGGAACGTCAGGCTGCGCGCATGCAGATGCAGCTTGCGGCCGATCTCGGACCCCATGCCCGCGCCCCAACCATCGCCGAGGTTTTCCTGAGACGACCCGCCATACTTTCCGTCACCGACAATCGGATGCCCGATCTCGGCCATATGGGCGCGCAACTGGTGCGTCCGGCCGGTGACCGGCACCAGCGCGCACCATGCCGCACGGCTGGCCAGCACATCCATCACGGCATAGTCGCTGACCGCACGCTTTGCCCCCTCGACCTTGTCGATGTCATTGGGATGCACACACCGCATCTTTTCGTTCTCGCCACCACGCCCGTGACCGGGCGCCTTGACCAACCCGTATTTGATCGTCCCTGCGCGCGGATGCGGCACGCCGGCCACCGCCGCCCAGTAGATCTTGCGGGTCTCGCGGTGTTTGAGGTTCTCTGTCAGCTTGGCCGCCATCAGCCGCGAGCGGGCGAGCAACAGGACACCGGAGGTGTCCTTGTCCAGACGGTGGACCAGACGGGGCTTTTCGTCGTCATCGAACATCAGCGCCTCGGACAGGCCGTCCACATGGCGCGTGGTCTTCGAGCCGCCCTGCGTCGCCAGCCCCGGCGGCTTGTTGATCGCGATGATATGGTCGTCGCGGTAGATCACGCAGGACTGGATGAACTTTGCATCCGCCTTGGTGATCCCGCGCTTGGCCATCAGGCGCGAGGCCTCTGCCTCTTGCTCGGTCGGCAGGGGCGGGATGCGGACCTTCTGGCCCGTGTCCAGCCGTGTGTTCGGCTTGACGCGGCCACCGTCCACGCGCAACTCGCCCTTGCGGCACATCTTTTCGATGCGGCCTTGGGTCAGATGCGGGAAAAGGCGGCGCAGATAGCGGTCAAGCCGCTGTTCGGCATCTTCGGGGCCGACGGTTCTTGTGTGAACGCCACTCATGCGGCACCTCCTTTGGCAAGCCAGAGACCCGCGCCACAGGCCAGAATGGACAGAACGACCGACGCCAGCACATAGCCGCCCGCCGCCGCGAGCCGCCCGCCCTCGAGCAGCCGCAGCGTGTCCAGCGAAAAGGCCGAGAACGTGGTGAAACCGCCAAGGATACCGGTCATCACGAAGGGCAACCAGGCCTGCAGGCCACGCGCGGCAAAGGCCACCCAGACGACACCGATCAGGAATGACCCGGCCACATTGATCACAAGCGTCCCCAGCGGGAAGGCCACCGCCAGCCCCACCAGATAGCGCAGCACAGCGCCCAAAGCGCCCCCGAGCGCTGCAGAGATCACAGGTGTCATCATGGGGTTCCCATGCGGGTTTCGCGCCTGATCGTCAAGGCTTGCCCCGTTTCGCGCGCAATCCGGCGAAGTAGTCGACACGCTTTTTCAACTCGCGCTCGAACCCGCGATCGACGGGGGTGTAATAGACGCCGCGCTTCATGCCTTCGGGAAAGTAGTTCTGCCCGCTGAACCCGTCTTCGGCGTCATGGTCGTAAGAATAGCCCGCACCGAACCCCTGCTCTTTCATCAGCTTGGTCGGCGCGTTCAGGATATGCGCGGGCGGCGGTTCCGATCCGGTCTGTTTGGCCGCCGCCACAGCACCCTTGTAGGCCGCATAAGCCGCGTTCGATTTGGGCGCGAGGGCAAGGTATATGACCGCCTGCGCCAGCGCCAATTCGCCCTCTGGCGAACCAAGGCGTTCGTAGGTCTCCCATGATTGCAGACAGATCGCCTGCGCCTGCGGGTCGGCGAGGCCGATATCCTCGACCGCCATGCGGGTGATGCGGCGGGCGAGATAGCGCGGGTCCTCGCCCCCTGCCAGCATCCGCGCGAACCAGTAAAGGGCCGCGTCGGGGTCAGAGCCGCGGACGGATTTGTGCAGGGCGGAAATCAGGTTGTAATGTTCGTCACCTGACTTGTCGTATTTCGCCGCGCGCTTCATCAGGCGTTTGGTCAGCGCCTCACGGTCCAGTTTGCCGTCGGTCTTCCATGCCGCCACCTGCTCGATCAGGTTCAGCAGCGCGCGGCCATCGCCATCGGCCATATCGAGAAGTGCATCGCGCGCAGGGCCATCAAGCGGCAAGGCCTTGCCCAGTTCCTTTTCGGCCCGTTGCGCCAGAAGTTCGAGGTCTTTCAGGTCGAGCCGTTTGAGGACGAACACCTGCGCGCGGGACAGCACAGCGGCGTTCAATTCAAAGCTGGGGTTCTCGGTCGTGGCCCCCACCAGCAGGATCGTGCCGTCTTCCATATGGGGCAGGAAGCCGTCCTGCTGGGCCTTGTTGAAACGGTGGATTTCATCGACGAACAAAAGCGTGCCCTTGCCGTTCTGGCGGCGCAGCTTGGCGGCCTCGAAGACCTTGCGCAACTCGGGGACGCCCGTGAAAATCGCGCTGATCTGGACGAAATGCAGGTCGGTTTCATCGGCCAGTAGCCGCGCGATGGTGGTCTTGCCCACCCCCGGCGGCCCCCAGAAGATCAGCGATGACAGCGACCCCGAGGCCAGCATGGCCCCCAGCGGCGCATCAGGGCCAAGCACCTGATCCTGCCCGATCACTTGCGCCAGTTTCCTGGGCCGCAACCTGTCAGCCAGCGGGCGCGGGCCTGCGGGGGCAGAGGAAGGGGCGCTGTCAAAGAGATCGGCCATGGGCAATACAATATGGGTTGCGCGAAAAAGCGAAAGCCCCGCCGAATGGCAGGGCTTTGCAAGGATCAATGGGCCAGGACCTTAGTCTTCGGCGTTCTCGTATTCTTCCATGCGGGCCTTGTCGGCAGCGCCCTTGGCATCCACGTCGCGGTCCACGAATTCGATGATCGCCATCGGCGCCATGTCGCCGTAACGGAAGCCGGCCTTCATGATGCGGATGTAGCCACCCTGACGCTCGGCATAACGTGGGCCCAGAACCTCGAACAGTTTGGTCACGTGGATATCCTGCTTGAGCTGCGCATTCGCCTGACGGCGGGCGTGCAGGTCGCCGCGCTTGCCCAGCGTGACCAGCTTTTCCACCACGCGGCGCAATTCCTTGGCCTTGGGCAGTGTTGTCTTGATTTGCTCATGCTCGATGAGCGAGCCTGCCATGTTCGCGAACAACGCCTTGCGGTGCTCGTGTGTGCGGTTCAGGCGGCGGTAACCTCTTGCGTGACGCATGTGATAATCTCCATTTCGTTTTAGGGTGGGCCATGGCGCTGCGTGACGCCGGCTCCGTTATTGGGGCGGAATTGCCCGTGTGTTCCCCGCCAGCGCGGGCATTGGCGGATGGGCGTTGCCGCCCACCCGAAAGTCCTAGAACTGGTCCTCGAATTTCTTGGCCAGATCTTCGATGTTGTCTGGTGGCCAATCCTCGACGTCCATGCCGAGGTGCAGGCCCATGCCGGACAGCACTTCCTTGATTTCGTTCAGCGACTTGCGGCCGAAGTTCGGGGTGCGCAGCATCTCGGCTTCGGTTTTCTGGATCAGGTCGCCGATATAGACGATGTTGTCGTTCTTCAGGCAGTTCGCCGAGCGGACGGACAGTTCCAGCTCGTCCACCTTCTTCAGCAGCAGCGGGTTGAATTCCAGACCGTCGTCGTCGGAACCGGCGGTGGCCGATTCAGGTTCGTCGAAGTTGACGAAGATCGACAGCTGGTCCTGCAGGATGCGGGCGGCATAGGCCACAGCATCGTCAGGGGTCAGCGAGCCGTCGGTTTCCACCTTCATCGTCAGCTTGTCATAATCCAGAACCTGACCTTCGCGGGTCGGCTGGACGTCATAGCTGACCTTCTTAACCGGCGAATAGATCGCATCGATCGCGATCATGCCGATGGGGGCATCTTCCGGCTTGTTCTTGTCGGCCGAAACGTAGCCCTTACCGGTGTTCACGGTCAGTTCCATGTAAAGATCGGCACCATCGTCAAGGTGGCAGATCACGTGATCCTTGTTGAGGATCTCGATCCCGGCGGTTTCCGAGATGTCGGCAGCCGTCACAACGCCCGGCCCTTTGGCCTGAACGGTCAGACGCTTGGGGCCGTCGACCTCCATCCGGATCGCGACACCCTTGAGGTTGAGAACGATGTCGGTCACGTCTTCGCGCACGCCCGAGACGGACGAGAATTCATGCAGGACGTTGTCGATCTGCACGGCGGTGATCGCGGCACCCTGCAGCGAGGACATCAGGATACGGCGCAGCGCATTGCCCAGCGTCAGACCGAAGCCACGCTCGAGCGGTTCGGCAACCACGGTCGCCTGACGTGCCGGATCGTTGCCCGGCTTGACGTCCAGTTGAGTTGGCTTGATCAACTCAGCCCAGTTCTTATGGATCATATGTCCCTCCATACTTGTCGGCCTTCATGATCTAAAAAGGCAGACGCCCGAGGTTGAAATGACGGATTGGGGCCGTGCAAAACGCACAGCCCCAAGGCGTTGGAAATGCTGTTAGACGCGGCGGCGCTTTGGCGGACGGCAGCCGTTGTGGGCCATGGGCGTCACGTCGCGGATCGAAGTGATGTTGAACCCGACGGCGGCCAGCGCGCGCAATGCGCTTTCACGACCGGACCCGGGGCCCTGCACTTCGACTTCGAGTGTCTTCACACCGTGATCCTGTGCCTTGCGGCCAGCATCCTCGGCGGCCATCTGGGCTGCATATGGTGTCGACTTGCGCGACCCCTTGAAGCCCATCGTGCCAGCGGACGACCAGGCGATCGCATTGCCCTGCACGTCCGAGATCAGGATCTTTGTGTTGTTGAACGAAGAATTCACATGCGCAACGCCGGCGGCGATGTTCTTGGAGACCTTCTTCTTGGTGCGTTTGGTATCACGTGCCATTGATCAGCCCCCCTTATTTCTTCTTGCCGGCAATGGCCTTTGCGGGGCCCTTGCGTGTGCGTGCGTTGGTCGAGGTGCGCTGACCGCGAACCGGCAGGTTGCGGCGGTGACGCAGGCCACGGTAGCAGCCAAGGTCCATCAGGCGCTTGATGTTCATCTGCGTCTCGCGGCGCAGGTCGCCTTCGACGGTCAGGTTGGCGTCGATGTATTCGCGGATCGACAGCACTTCTGCGTCCGACAGTTCATTGACTCGACGTGCGCGGTCGATGTTGACAGCTGCACAGATTTCTTCGGCTTTGGCGTTGCCAATACCGGTGATGTAGGTGAGGGCGATGGGAACCCGCTTTGCAGTCGGGATGTTGACGCCGGCGATACGTGCCACGTTTGCAATTCCTTTTCGTTGCGGGTCCGTGATCCCAGACCCTTTTTTCACAACCGAAGCCCGGAGCGGTCGGCACCGGGCTTTGATAACGCGAGGTGGTCATTGGTGATGGGGCGCGACCCCATGCCAACGTTTGATTCCCTTTCGGGATGGCGCTGTTTAGGGGCGGACGGCAGGGCCGTCAACCCGTCCGGACAAGTGCCCTTGATTTTATGCAGCACAGAAGGGCCAGCTTATGCCAACACCCGCGCAATGCTCGCAGCGACCTCATCCATGCTGGCCAGACCATCCACCGTTTTCAGGTCGCCCTTGGCGTAGTAATAGCCGATCAGCGGGCTGGTCTGTTTGTAATAGGCCATCAGGCGGATCTTGAGGCTTTCCTCGTTGTCGTCGGCACGGACGGGCTCGCCTGCGGCGGCGGCCTCGCGGGCGCGGCCGACGATCCGTTCCACCAGAACCTCGTCATTCACTTGCAACTCGATCGCGGCATCAAGGGTCTGGCCCAGCTCGTCCATCAAGGCGGCCAGCGCGTCGGCCTGCGCCAATGTGCGGGGAAAGCCGTCGAAGATATAGCCGCCGCCGCTTTGTCCGCTTTCCAGTTGCTCGCGGATCAGGCCGATGACGATCTCGTCTGTCACCAGATCGCCGCGGTCCATGACCTCGGCCACCTTCTTGCCCATCTCGGTGCCGCTGGTGCGCGCCGCGCGCAGCATGTCACCGGTGCTCAGCTGAACCATGTTGCGCTCGTCAACAAGCCGCTTCGCCTGTGTCCCCTTCCCCGCCCCCGGGGGTCCAAGCAGAATGATATTCATCGCCGTGCAGGCCCTCTTTTCTTGCTGGCGCTACGCTTGCCACGCAACTGAGACTTCTCAATCAGGCCTTCGTATTGATGTGCCACCAGATGTGACTGGATTTGCTGGATCGTGTCCATCCCCACCGACACGATGATCAGGATCGAGGTGCCGCCGAAATAGAAGGGAATGGCAAGCTCGGCGCGGATCACCTCGGGCAGAAGCGCCACAAGCGCCAGATAGCCCGAGCCAAGCACCAGAATACGGGTCACCACATAATCGAGATATTCTTCGGTCTTCTTGCCGGGGCGGATGCCCGGAATGAACCCGTTCTGGTTCTTGAGGTTCTCGGCCACATCCTCGGTCTTGAAGGCGACTTCACGGGTGTAGAAGTAGGTGAAGAAGATGATCATGCCGCCGAAGAAGATCAGATAGAGCGGCTGGCCAGGCCCGAAGAGCGCGAGGATCGTCGACATCAGCGGACCGGATGAGCCGCCACTGAAGGTGCCGATCGTCGTCGGCAGCAAAAGCAGGGCCGAAGCGAAAATCGCGGGGATCACGCCGGCGGGGTTCACCTTGATCGGCAGGTGGCTGGATGATCCGTCATAGATCTTCATGCCGCGCTGCTGACGCGGATACTGGATGTGGATCTTGCGCAGGGACCGTTCCATGAAGACCACGAAGGTCAGAACGACCGCCAGCATCACGATGATCCCGATGATCACCGCCGGGCTGATCGCGCCCGAACGACCCTGGCTCAGGAACTGCGCCATTGCGGCGGGGATCTCGGCGATGATGCCGACGAAGATGATCAGCGAGATGCCGTTGCCGATGCCGCGGGCTGTGATCTGTTCGCCCAGCCACATCAGGAACATGGTGCCGCCGACGATGGTGATCACGGTGGAGGCCTGAAAGAAGAGGCCCGGGTTGGCCGCAAGTCCACCCGCCTCGAGGCTGACGGCAAGGCCGTAAGCCTGCGCAGTGGCCAGCACGACCGTGCCGTAGCGGGTATACTGGTTCAGCTTGCGCCGCCCCTGTTCACCCTCTTTTTTCAACTGCTTGAGCGGTTCCCACATCGACCCCAGAAGCTGCATCACGATCGAGGCCGAGATATAGGGCATGATCCCCAGCGTGAAGATCGCCATCCGGCTCAGCGCACCACCGGTGAACATCGACAGGATGCCGCCGATGCCCGCCTGGGCGTCATCCATGAACTGCTGCAGGGCAATCGCGTCGATCCCGGGCACCGGAATGAAGGTGCCAAGGCGGTAGACGATCAGCAATCCAAGGGTGAAAAAGATGCGCTGGCGCAGTTCCGTTGCTTTGCCAAGGGCGGACCAACTGACGTTGGCGGCCATCTGCTCTGCTGCTGAAGCCATTTGGGTCTCTTTTCATCAGAACGCCGCTGAACCGTTCCCCGGTCAGCGGCGTATGGGAAATCTGCGAGTTATGTAAGCGACGGATACGCCGCTCACAAGGTATTACTCGGCCGCTGCTGGTGTTGTGACGGTCAGAGAGCCGCCGGCCTTTGCAACAGCCTCGACCGCGCCTTTGGACGCGCCGGTGACGGTGATGTTGGCCTTTGCGGTGAAATCACCCTTGGCCAGCACGCGGATACCGTCTTTCTTGCGGCGCACCAGACCGGATGCGATCAGGGCGTCCTCGGTGATGTCTGCTTTCACGTCGATCTTGCCTTCGTCGATGAACTTCTGGATCAGGCCGAGGTTCACGACGGCGAAAGCCTTGCGGTTGGGCTTGTTGAAGCCGCGCTTGGGCAGACGCTGGTAAAGCGGCATCTGGCCGCCTTCGTAGCCTTTGATCGCCACGCCCGAACGGGATTTCTGACCCTTGATACCACGGCCACCGGTCTTGCCCTTGCCGGAACCCGGACCACGGCCAACGCGCTTCTTGCCTTTGGTCGCGCCTTCGTTGTCGTGCAATTCATGCAGTTTCATGTCGCTTCTCCTTATGCCGGAATTGGCCCCCAGCGACGGGAGCGGCCAAACACGGCGTTACATCTGAGTCGGGGCGGAGTGCTGGCCGACCACGGGCGTATAGACGGATGACGGCGGGGGATCAAGTGGTGCGCAACGCGCGGTGGGATGATTGCCCCCGCTGCAGGGGGTGCGGATTGCGGGGTGAACGGGGCGCGCGATGGAAGGGGTAAGGATTGGGGGGGCGATCGCCGCGAAAGGCGGGTGCCCGGCCCTTTGCTTCAGCGTGAAGCTACCTTTGCGACAGGACGTCAAGCTGGGTTTTCAGATGGGCCAGACTGCCCGGGCGGTATGCCTTGTCGGCCTTCCATCGGGCAAACACGCTGGGGTGAAGTTCATCCACGGTATCCGGCCCCTTCCGGTCCATCCCGAAATTCCGCATCAACTTTGTGACCAGACCGGGCGCCGACAATGAATTGTGGATCGGGCCGCGAAAGTTCTCGGCTTTCCGTATGGCGGCCAGATCCTTTTCCTGTAACGCCAGTCCAGCCTGTTGTGCACCTTCGGCTATCCACCCGAGCGCGATGCTGGACAGGTCGACGATGTCGCCTCCGCCGCCCACAGACCCGTGGTCACCGACAAAATACAACTCTTGATAGGGCAAGCTATCATCGCCTTGCTCGGCGTTGAGGTCCCTTACATTGTCCCATCGTGTCGGTTCGAAGGATCGCCTTCGTTCGTCCAGCGCCACAGCATGGCGTGCGGCCTTGACCATCGACGACAGGCTTGCATCGTGGAAGTCGTATTTCTTCCCGTTCAGAAGCGGTGCGACGGACAAGTATCTGGGAACGCCAAGTGCCCCGACTGAATCCCAAACGCCCAGATAGCTGATCCTGAGCAAGGTCGGTGCGGCTTTCCCTTGCGTCTCACGCCAGCTGACCTCTTTCTCGCTTGTGGCAATGAAGGGCGAGGTCTCAAGGCGAAACGCATGACTTTCGTCCGAACTTGGATGGGTCTTCTTGCCCCGTGTCTTGTCTTGATATCGCGCGATGGCCCGCGGCAAGAGATGCAGGGAATCCCTTGGTATGATGCCCGTCGCGCGAATGAACCCGGTCAAGGACCGCGCGGTAAATGCGCCGCGCGAGAAGCCGAAAATGAAGATTTCGTCACCCGGCTCATACATGAAAGTCAGCTTGATATAGGCGTCGATCAGGTTCCGGTAGAGCCCGAGACCGAACATGCCGCCAAGCCATCTTTCTGCAAAACTGCTGACCCTGCCAACACCCTGTGCCGTTCCAACCCCCTGAACGTAGATGGGAATCTGATGAACGCCCGTCGCGTTTGTCGGCCTGAGAAGCTGACCAAGCCGCACGACATTCGTGGGGGTCGTGCTGTCGACACGGTTCCACGTTCCATCACAAAGGATAACGATTTTCTTCAATTCTTCAGGCTCCGGAATGGCGCCGATTGGAACAAATAAGAAACATTTGTCAACCATAAATGGAAGAGCGCCGCGCGGTTTCCCACACGGCGTTACGTTGTTCCTTCACGTGGGATTGCGCCGCATGGCACCCGGGACACGCTGGCGGGGTGGCTTCTGGCGCGACGCGGCTTTTCAGGCGCTTGCGTTCCAGAGTGGCAGATCAGGCAAAACCGGGACTGTAGGGGCGATCAGCCTCTGCCGTTGCCCTTGCCGTTCCCGTTCCCGTTCCCATTTTCGTTGCCGTTCCCGTTTCCGTTTCCGTTCCCGTTCCCGTTCCCGTTTCCGTTCCCGTTGCCGTTTCCGTTTCCGTTTCCGTTGCTATTGCCGCTGCTATCGCCGCTACCAGCACTTCCGCCGCTGTCACCACTGCCAGCACTTCCGCCGCTGTCTCCACTGCCGCCGCTGCCGGCACTTCCGCCGGTGCCTCCACTGGCACCACCGCTGCCGCCGCTGCCGCTGCCACTGCCGCCGCCGCTGCCACCACTCGCACCATTGCTGCAGCCTTCGGTGATCGGTGGCTCGACGATGTATGTGGTGTCGACCAGAACATCGACAAGCTCGTTCACGCCTCGCAACATGGTCTGCGAAACGGCGATGCCGGTGACGACGGTCATGGCCGCAAGGACCATCCTGTCGACCGCGATTGCGCCACGCTGATCCCGCTGGAACCTGCGCATGACCGCAATCAGGGCAGGGGTTGCGCCGACATGAAAACGGCGTGACAGGCAGAGCTTACTCTTGAACATATCCAAAACTCGTTAGGACAACTTGACTGAACGCGGATATCGGGGGTGCACCCTGCAAATCACGCCGCGCCCCCCAACGTGTGGCAATGTGTGCGGAATGGGGCATATCTTGGGAATGTTCATGTTAATTCAAATTGAACAGGGGGACGGGGCCCAAGATCACCGCACCGGCCAGCCCCGCGACGTCCCGACCCTGCCACGACAAAACGCCCCGCGGTTTCCCTGCGGGGCGTTTCACGTTGATCAGCCGTTCAGGGTTGCCCCTGCCCGCGTTATTCTTTCTCTTCGATGATCGCGACGAGATGCGGGATGCTGTTGACCATGCCGCGGACGCTGGGGGTGTCTTCCAGCTCGCGGGTGCGGTGCATCTTGTTCAGGCCCAGACCGACCAGCGTTGCACGCTGCTTGGCGGGGCGGCGGATCGGCGAGCCGATCTGCTTGACGACGATTGTTTTAGCCATCTGTCAAATCTCCTTACGCGTCTGCTGCTTCGGCAGCGGCTTCGGCGGCGGGCGCCTCGTCACGCTTGGGCAGGATGTCCGCGACTTTCTTGCCACGACGCTGGGCCACGTTGCGCGGGCTTTGCGAGCGGGTCAGACCGTCCATCGTGGCGCGGATCATGTTGTAGGGGTTCTGCGAGCCGATGGACTTGGACACGACGTCCTGCACGCCCAGCATCTCGAATACGGCGCGCATCGGACCACCGGCGATGATCCCGGTACCGACAGGGGCCGTGCGCATGACGACCTTGCCGGCGCCGTGGCGGCCTTCCATGTCGTGGTGCAGGGTGCGGCCGTCGCGCAGCGGCACGCGGATCATCTGGCGCTTGGCCTGTTCGGTCGCCTTGCGGATCGCCTCGGGCACTTCTTTCGCCTTGCCCTTGCCGAAACCGACGCGGCCTTTCTGGTCACCGACAACGACGAGCGCTGCGAAACCGAAGTTCTTGCCGCCTTTTGTTGTCTTGGATACCCGGTTGATCGCGACCAGACGGTCGGCGAACTCGGGCGCTTGCTCTTCACGGGGGCGGCGGGGGCCGCGGTTCTCACGTTCTGCCATCGAGGGGCATCCTTTTGTCGGTGGGCCATGGCCCGTTGTCCAATCCAGGTGACCCTATGGTCCCGGATCATCGAGGGTGGGTTTCACCCACCCTACAGTTCTCGGTAGCGTGGGTAGAACCCACCACCACCTTTAGATCTTCAGACCACCTTCACGGGCCGCATCGGCGAGCGCCTTGATCTTGCCGTGAAAGAGGAAACCGCCACGGTCGAAGTATGCCACCTCGACACCGGCCTTTTTGGCGCGCTCTGCGATTGCAGCGCCCACCTTGGCCGCGGCTTCCACGTTGTTCTTGCCAACCACACCCAGATCCTTTTCGAGCGACGAGGCGCTGGCGATGGTCACGCCCTTCACATCGTCGATCAGCTGGACGCTGATGTTCTTGTTCGAACGGTGGACGGACAGACGTGCACGGCCTGCGTTGGCCGTGACGCTGCGAAGTTTGTTCCGGACGCGCATACGGCGCTTCAGAAACAGTTGTCTCTTGCTGTTTGCCATGTTCGCGTTCCTTACTTCTTCTTGCCTTCTTTGCGGAAGATATACTCGCCCTTGTACTTGATGCCCTTGCCCTTGTAGGGCTCGGGGGCACGCCAAGCGCGAATGTTCGCCGCAACCTGTCCGACCTGCTGCTCGTCGATGCCTTCGACGACAATCTCGGTCTGCTTGGGCGAGGTGACGGTGATGCCGGCTGGCACTTCGAAGTCGACGTCGTGGGAATAGCCCAGCGCCAGCTTCAGCGTGTTGCCCTGCATCTGTGCGCGGTAACCCACACCCGACAGCTCCAGCTCTTTCTTGAAGCCTTCCGAGACGCCGGTGGCGAGGTTCGCAACCATCGTGCGGCTCATGCCCCACTGCTGACGCGCGCGCTTGGATTTGCCGCGCGGTTCGACAGTGACGACATTGCCGTCGACGGTGATGGTCACATCGTCGGTGGCCTTGAAGCTGCGGGTCCCCTTGGGGCCTTTCACCTCGATGGTCTGGCCTGACACGCTGGCAGTGACGCCTGCGGGCAGTTCGACCGGTTTTTTACCAATACGAGACATGATTTCCCCTTAGAATACAGTGCAGAGCACTTCACCGCCGATATTGGCGATCCGTGCATTTGCATCCGACATCACACCCTTGGAGGTGGAGACAATCGACACACCCAGACCGTTGCGCACGGACGGAAGGTCATTGGCAGCCATGTAGACGCGACGGCCGGGCTTGGAGACCCGCTTGACTTCGCGAATGACAGGGGTGCCCTCGTAGTATTTCAGGCTGATCTCGAAGGTCGGGTGACCTTTGTCATCGACCGACTTTTCGTAGCCGCGGATGTAACCCTCGTCCGAGAGAACATCCAGAACCCAGCCGCGCAGTTTCGAGGCAGGTGTGGACACCATGCTCTTGCCGCGCATCTGGCCGTTGCGGATACGTGTCAGCATATCACCGATAGGATCGTTCATATCAACTTCTCCTTACCAGCTCGACTTGACCAGACCGGGGATCTCGCCATTGGAACCAAGGTTCCGCAGCGCGATCCGGCTGATCTTGAGTTTACGGTAGTAGGCGTGTGGACGCCCGGTCAGCTGGCAGCGGTTGTGCATGCGGGTCGCGGACGAATTCCGTGGCAGTTTGGCCAGTTCAAGGGTCGCCTTGAACCGTTCTTCCACGGGGATGCTCTTGTCGTTGATCACGGCCTTCAAGGCGGCACGCTTTGCGGCATACTGCTTGACCAGCTTTTCACGCTTCACTTCGCGTGCGATCATGGATTTCTTAGCCATATCTAGTCTCTCCCTGGCGCTTAGCTGTTGAACGGCATGTTGAAAGCTTTCAACAGTGCCTTTGCTTCAGCGTCAGTTTTCGCTGTTGTGCAGATGACGATGTCCAGACCCCAGTTCTCATCGATCTTGTCGAAGTTGATCTCGGGAAACACGAGATGCTCTTTGATGCCGGTGGCATAGTTGCCGCGGCCATCGAAAGACTTGCCCGATACGCCGCGGAAGTCGCGGATACGGGGCATCGCAACCGTGATCAGACGGTCGAGGAATTCGTACATGCGGTCGCCGCGCAGCGTGACCTTGGCACCCAGAGGCATGCCTTCACGCACGCGGAAGCCGGCGATCGACTTCTTGGCGCGGGTGATCATGGCCTTCTGGCCGGCGATGGTCGACAGGTCTTCCTGTGCGGTCTTCGCCTTCTTGCTGTCACGCACGGCTTCAGCACCGCAGCCGATGTTGAGAACGATCTTCTCGAGCCGTGGGATCTGCATGTCGTTCTTGTAGCCGAACTCTTCCTTCAGGGCCGCGCGAATGGTCTTCGCATACTGGGCCTTCAGGCGGGGGGTGTAGTTTGCAGCGTCAAGCATCAGATCACATCCCCTGTCGTCTTGGCGAAACGGACCTTCTTGTCACCTTCCATGCGGAAGCCGACGCGGGTCGCTTTGCCGTTCTTGTCGACCATTGCCAGGTTCGACAGGTCGATCGGCATCGCCTTTGGCGTCCGGCCACCTATGGTCGCCTGTGTTTGCTTCTGGTGACGGATGGCGATGTTGATGCCATCGACGACCGCCTTGCCCGACTTGGGATCGACGGAAGAGATCGTGCCCTTCTTGCCCTTGTCCTTGCCGGCGAGGACGATCACGTCGTCACCCTTTCGGAGTTTCGCAGCCATATTACAGCACCTCCGGAGCGAGCGAGATGATTTTCATGAAGTTCTTTGCGCGCAGC
>NZ_DAIPIW010000105.1:0-1757 GCF_036770585.1 Yoonia sp.
TTCGATGACCGCAGGTTGAGACGCCAGTCACGAAAGGTCAGCGACAGCCCGTCAAGACGGTCAACCGCGACGGCTGTGGGTGCCAGCACATCCTCGACCCGGGCCGATGCGGCTGCGGGGTCCGTTACGGTGAAGTTGATCTCGCCCGAAGACGGGAACTCCGCCCGCATCGCGGCGACCAGATCGGCAAGCGGGCGGCCCGTTCGACCCATCAGCTCTGCAACCAGAAGCCAGGGGATCATCCCGCTGTCGCAGGCCATGAAGTCGCGGAAGTAGTGATGCGCACTCATCTCGCCGCCATAGACTGCACCGGTCTGGCGCAGCGCCTGCTTGAGGAAGGCATGGCCGGTGCGGGACACCTGCGCCTTGCCGCCGGCCGCCTCAACGATGGCCTCGGTGTTCCAGACGACGCGCGGGTCGTGGATGATTGTTGCGCCCGGTTCCTTGGCCAGAAACACCTGCGCCAGCAGCCCGACGATGTACTCTCCCGGGACGAAACACCCTGCCTGATCGAACAGGAAACAGCGGTCGAAGTCACCGTCCCAGGCCACCCCGAAATCGGCCCCTGCCTCGACAACGGCGCGGGCGGTGGCGGGCTGGTTCTCGGGCAAGAGCGGGTTGGGAATGCCGTTCGGGAATGTGCCGTCGGGGTCATGATGCATCCGGACAAAGCGCAGGGGTGCACCGCGCCGATCAAGCTCTGCGGCAAGTGCGTCGAAGGTTGGCCCAGCCGTTCCGTTGCCGGCATTCACCAGCACGGTCATCGGGCGCAACACGCTTGCGTCGGCCATCGACAGCACCCGTTCGACATAGGCCGCGCGGGCGCCATGCGCAGGGGATACAATACCGCCGTCCCGCCGAACGGCAAAGGCACCGCTCTCGGCCAGCGCCCGGATCGCCGCCATGTCGGTCGCGGGGTCAAGCGGAGCCGAGCCGGCCTTGACCATCTTCATGCCGTTCCAGTCCATCGGATTGTGCGAGGCCGTCACCTGGATCCCGCCGCAGGCTGCCAAATGGGTCGTGGCGAAATACATCTCCTCGGTGCCGCAAAGGCCGAGATCCAGCGCCTCGACCCCCGCAGCCAGCAACCCCTCGATCACTGCCGAAGCCAGTTCGTTGGACGATGCGCGACAGTCCCGACCGACCACGACGCGCCGGGTGCCCAGCACTTCGGCGAAGGCGCGGCCAATGCGATGCGCGATTGCCGCGTTCAGTTCGATCCCGAGGCGACCTCGGATGTCGTAGGCCTTGAAGCAGGCAAGAGGGAGGGTGGGCACGGGCTTCTGGCAGGTCATGGAGAGTTCTCCGGTTGTGGCGTTGCTGACCTTTTGATTGCAATGGACGGTCGCGATAGCACAGCCCCGCAGCCGGACAGTGCAATGCGCTGAGGGATGGTCACCCTATCCGTTTGGCGACGTGGTGGGGCAGAAGTCCCCGTCAGCCGTCCAGCCGCGTGGTAGCACCACAGCGCACAGCCATGGCAATGCTGAATACAGCAAATTGAAGCTTGTCCGAAAAGGCATCATCATGGTCCAGATCACGCCCGTTCTTCTTTGCGGTGGCTCCGGCACGCGGCTGTGGCCGCTGTCGCGAAAGGCCTGCCCCAAGCAATTCTCCCGACTGACAGGCCACCAGACACTGTTCCAGGCAACGCTGGAGCGTCTGTCCGGTCTGGGGTGGTCGGCGCCGATGATCGTGACGGCTGCCTCCTATCTTGGGCTCGTTCGGGATCAGGCAGACGCAGCAGGGCTTCGCCC
>NZ_DAIPIW010000105.1:1857-6570 GCF_036770585.1 Yoonia sp.
TGGCTTGAACTGACCGAGGTGCCGCAGAGCATCGCCCTGAGCCCCTTGGCCCTGCGGCGGTTCGTCGAGAAGCCGGCCCTGCAGCAGGCCGAGGCGATGCTGGCCGCCGGGCGCTATCTGTGGAACGCGGGCATCTTCCTTGCCACGGCGCGGACGATGATCGATGCCTTTGCAGCGCATGCGCCCGGCCTGTTCGCGCCGGTGCGCGCGGCGTTGAGCGATGCCCGGACAGGTCCGGGCGCCCAACACCTCGCCGCCGGGCCCTGGGCGTTGGCCGAAGATATCTCGGTCGATTACGCGGTCATGGAACGAGCGGCCAACCTCTGTGTTGTCCCCTTCGCCGCCGGATGGTCCGACCTTGGTGACTGGGATGCGATCTGGCGCGAGGGACAGCGGGATGAGGCGGGCCTCGTGACCTACGGTTCGGTCACGGCCATGGGCTGCACCGACAGCCTGCTTCGGTCCGAGGTCGAGGGCGTCGAGCTTGTCGCAATCGGGCTGACCGATATGGTCGTTGTCGCCATGGGTGATGTGATCCTCGTTGCCGACCGATCGCGCGTGCAGGAGGTGAAGGACGCCGTCGCCCGGCTCAAGGCCCGGGGCGTACATCACGCCGAGGCTTTTGCGCCCGTGATTGATCCAGAGCAAGCGAACGCCGTTGCCCGTTTTGTCATCGCCGCAGAATGACATATCGCGAACTTTGTCAGCCCGGGTTTCCGCTAACCGGAATGGATTGACGATTTAGAACAGCCCCGCCTCCTTGGCGATCAACGCGGCCTGTGTGCGGTTGTGGGCGCCGATCTTGCGATACAGGGTCTTCATATGCAGCTTGACCGTCGGCTCCTGGATGCCGAGGTCGCGGGCGATCTCCTTGTTGGCCTTGCCCTCGCAAAGGCCAGCCAGCACATCAAGCTCGCGCGCGGTCAGCTTGCCGACCAGCGGATGAACGACCTCGGTCTCGGGAGCGGCGGTCATGAAATCGATGGGCGCATACTGCTCGCCCATGACCATGAACCGGACCGCATTGACCAGCGACTTTGCGGGCAGTGTCTTGGGCAGGAACCCTGCAGCGCCCATTTCCAGCGCGGCTTCGGCCACTTCACGCGGCGCGGTGCCCGACATCAGCGCCACCCGCGCGCCCTTGCCATCGGCCAGCGCGCGCCTGAGCCCTTCAAGCCCGTCCATTCCCGGCATCCCGTAATCCAGCAAGATCAGGTCAAAGGGGTCTGACGCGGCCACCGCCTGCATCGCGGTGGACAGATCGCGGGCCGACGTGACATCGATCTTCTCCTGCCGAAACCACAAGTCGAGCGTATCGCGCAACAGGTCATGGTCGTCGGCAATCAAGACATGCATCACTCAGATTTCCCGTGAGTTCGATTTCACTATTGCAGATTCTGCCGACTGGACAAGCGCGTTGCGGTCGACAGGTTTTCCAAGAACGGCGGCGAACCGGGTCCCCGCCCTGCCGGCCACTCCTGCGAGTGCAGTGACAAGGATCACCGGCAATCCGGGCGCGGCATTGTCGATTTCAACAGCGAGCGCATCGCCATTCATCCCTGGCATGTCGAAATCCGTGACAACCAGGTCCCAGGCGTCCGGGTCGGCCTTGACCGCAGCGACGATGTCCCCCGGCTCGTTCGAGGGGGCAACCTCGGCCCCGGCGGCCTCCAGAAAAGCTGTCAGCACATCCAGAACGTCCTGCTGATCGTCAACAACCAGGATCCGGCGCCCGTCAAGCCGCCCGCTCAGCCTCTCATTCGTCGTGGCAGGTGCTTTCTGCTCTGGCGGGCGCAGGGGCCACAGGACCGTGAACCGGGTGCCTTGCCCGGGCTCGGACCGCAACCCGACCGCGCCACCATTGGACTTGACCACCGAGGCCACGATCGACAGTCCAAGGCCCGTCCCCTTGTCGCCCTTGGTCGAAACATAGGGCTGGAAGATGCGTTGGATCAGGTCAGGCGTCATCCCGGGGCCGGTGTCTGTAATGCTGAGCGCCAGGTACCGACCGCCCGGATCGGTCGTGCCCACCGCAAACGGGCCATTCAGATCATCCCCATCTGCATCCGCCAACGCAACCGCTATTGTTCCGGCGCGCCCCTCAAGGGCATCGCGCGCATTGACGCAAAGGTTGAGGACCACTTGCAGGATATCCGAAGGGTCGGCCATGACCTCGATCGGGTGCTCGGGTAGGGAAAGGGTCAGTTGCGACGGCGCCTTGATACTCGCGCGGAGTAGCGTGACCGCTTCGGTGACCGGGATGCGCATGTCAAGGGAGCGTCGCTCGGGTTGCCTTGCACCGAAGGCCAACAGCCTTTTGACCAACTCTGCCGCCTGATCCGAGGCCGATACGATCCGCCCGGCCCCGAAGGCTGCGCCGCTGCCCGGATCGGCATTGGCGGCGATCAGCGATGCGCTGCCCGAGATTGCAGCCAGCAGGTTGTTGAAATCATGCGCCAGCCCGGCCGCCATCTGCCCGACGATCTCGCGCCGTTGCGCGAGGTGCAACTCATCGCGGATGCGTTCGCGCTCGGCAGCCTCGAGGCGACGGTCACGCATGTTGCGGGCGATACACAGGATGCCGCCGTCTTCCTTGAGTGTCAGCGAGACATCCTGATCGACGGCGTCCCCGTCCATGGACAGTCCAAGGACTTCTCCGGACCACCGGCCATTCCGGGCAAGCTCTGGCATTGCGTTGGCCTGCATCCACACAGCCTCGGCAGGTGCGTAGAGAACTGTCCAGGGTTGGCCGATCACCTCGCTGTCGTCGCCATACCCGAAAAGTGCCAGATGTGCCTTGTTCATGTACAGGAAACGGCCCTCGGCGTCGGTGATCGCGATGCCGTCCTGGCTTGCCTCCATTGCGGCTGATCGGTCGGCAAGGGCGCGCTGTTCGGCCAGTTTCAGGGCCGTGATATCGACGCGCAGACCCACGCGTCCGCCATCGGGCGTTTCCTTTTCAAAGATCCGAAGCCAGCGCCCGCCCGCCAGTTGCTGCTCGAACTCGGAGCTGGCCGCGCGATGGCGCGAAAGGCGCTCGGCAAGCCAGGTGTCCTCACGTCCGATCGCTTCGGCATACTCACCGTTTGCCAGCCCAAACCGAAGGATGCTTTCAAAACTCGTTCCCGGAACGATGGCCGAAGCAGAGCGGCCATAAATCTCGCGGTATCTCCGGTTGCAGATGACCAGCCGGTCCTGTGCGTCGAACAGGACGAACCCGTCCTGCAACGCTTCGACAGCGGCCTCGAGCGTGATGCGCGCCTCGGCTGCCGCCTTGGCCGCGCGTTCCAGTTCGGCGGCCTGCTGGCGGCGCTCCGTCACGTCAGTCTCGACCGCCATGAACCCCTGCAGGGCGCCGGACGTGTCGCGCAGGGGCTGGATGTCGAGCGCAACCCAGTATTCACGCCCGTCGCGCGCCCGATTCAGGATTTCCGCCTGCACCGCCTCACCCGCGTCAAGGGCCGCGCGAACGCGGGTGACGGTAGCGGGGTCGGTCGCCTCGCAGTGCAGGAAGTGGCCGGCGTTTCGCCCGCGGACCTCGTCGAGTGTCCAGCCGGTGGTGCGAACAAAGGCTTCGTTCACCCATTCGATCCGACGGGCGGCATCGGTTACGACGACAAGGTTCGTGGTGCGCCGCGCAATCTTGGACAAGCGCTCGATCTCGGCGGTCTGCTCCCGCGCCTCGGTCATGTCGCGCATGACGAAGAGATATCCTTGATCGCCGATCCGGGATGCTGAAAGCTGCCAGAAGCGTTCGTCCTCTCCGATCAAGGCATGGCGAAATTCACGGTTGACTGTCTTGGTGCCTGAATCGAGCTCTGCCAGAACGACACGCGCCTCGGCAGCCAGTGCCGCAGGCAAAGCCTCTTCGAGGTTGTGCCCGGAAAACGAGGTTGCGACTGCAACAGGGAGGACGATTGTCCCGGAATGCCAGGTCACGAAGCAGCCGGCGCGGTCAAGTTCGACTACGAGATCGGGCATGGCCGCCAGGACCGCCTCGAGTCGCGTACGCTGCGACAGGGTTTCGGCATGTGCCCAGAGCAGTCTGGTTTCCGCGTCACGACGTGCGAGAACCGACGCGACGACCTTGGCGACCGAGCTGATCAGATAGACCTCGCCCGGCAGGAACCGGCGTCTGGCCCGAACGGCATCAAAGCCGACAAACCCCGCAAACTGCCCATCGCTCAGGATCGGAACGGCGAGAAGCGACTGGATGCCCTGGGCGAGCAGGACTTCCTTCTCGGGTGATGTATTGGGAAGGGCTGCGACATCGGGGATAGAGATATCCTCGCCTGCATCGAAAGCCTCGCGCCAATGGTCGATCATGTCGGCCGGGATGCCCTGCAACATCTCGCGCATCGCCAGGATTCCCGGCGCGCACCATTCATGCGTGTTGTCGATGAACGCGCCATCTGATCGCAGGCGAAAGACGTAGACCCGGTCCACGCCCGTAATCTCGCCCATTCGCGCCAGGGCACGCTCGATGTGTGCGTCAGCTTCATTTAGCGGAGCACCGAGCAGGGCATCGAGGATACCGACGACCTGCCCCTGCATGTCGGTCATCCGACCAAAAGCCCTGTGGATGGCTTCGAGTGGGGCGTCGAGCACTGCGCCGGTATCGGAAACCGGCTTGCCCTCGATCAACGATACCAGCAGCGCATTGCGCCGAGCCTCGCGCAGGGACTGGAACGCCTGCGCGGCCAGCGTCGCAAC
>NZ_DAIPIW010000033.1:0-27212 GCF_036770585.1 Yoonia sp.
ATCCACATGGGCCATGTGCGCAACTACACCATGGGCGACGTGATCGCGCGCTACAAACTGGCGACGGGCCACAACGTGCTGCACCCCATGGGCTGGGACGCCTTCGGGATGCCTGCGGAAAACGCGGCTATGGCTTCCGGCGGTCATCCCAAGGACTGGACCTATCAGAACATCGCCGACATGCGCGCGCAGATGAAACCGCTGGGCCTGTCCATCGACTGGAGCCGCGAATTCGCCACCTGCGATCCCGAATACTACGGCCAGCAACAGGCATTGTTCATCGACTTTCTGGAAAAGGGTCTGATCTACCGCAAGAAGGCGGTGGTGAACTGGGACCCCGTCGATATGACCGTGCTGGCGAATGAACAGGTGATCGACGGCAAGGGCTGGCGATCCGGTGCCGAGGTCGAACGCCGCGAGCTGGTGCAGTGGTTCTTCAAGATTTCCGACTATTCCGAAGAACTGCTCGACGCCATCGACGGGCTGGATCACTGGCCCGCCAAGGTCAAACTGATGCAGGCCAACTGGATCGGCAAATCGCGCGGCTTGCAGTTCAGTTTCGACCGCACCGATGGCGGCCGGATCGAGGTCTATACCACCCGCCCCGACACGCTGATGGGCGCCTCGTTCATCGGCATCTCGCCCGATCACCCGCTGGCCAAGGAACTGGAGGCGAAAGACGACAAGGTCGCCGCCTTCTGCGCCCAATGCCGCAAGGGCGGCACCACCGCCGAGGCGATCGAGAAGGCCGAGAAGCTGGGCCATGACACCGGCCTGACGGTCAGGCACCCGCTTGCGGGCCAGCCCGACCTGCCGGTCTATATCGCCAACTTCATCCTGATGGATTACGGCACCGGTGCCATCTTCGGCTGCCCCGCCCACGACCAGCGCGACCTCGATTTCGCGCGTAAATACGGGCTGCCGGTGATCAGCACCTATGTGCCCGCAAACGGCGAGGACATCACCCTGCCCGAGCATGGCGGCGAGGCCTATGTGCCGCCCAAATCCGAGAAAGTGGACTACATTCGCGGCTTTGCAGGCGAAAAGGTGCAGAGCGGTGACGATGGAATCGCCACGGCTATCGCCTTTGCCGAAGCGCATGGGTTCGGCCAGGGCGTGACCAAGTTCCGCCTGCGTGACTGGGGCCTTTCGCGCCAACGCTACTGGGGCTGCCCGATCCCTGTCGTGCATTGCGACACCTGTGGCGTGGTCCCCGAGAAGAAAGAGAACCTGCCCGTCGCACTGCCCTATGACGTGACATTCGACACGCCGGGCAACCCGCTCGACCGTCATCACACATGGCGCGATTGTGCCTGCCCGTCCTGCGGTGCGCCTGCCAAGCGTGAAACCGACACGATGGACACTTTCGTGGATTCCTCGTGGTATTACGCCCGCTTCACCGCGCCAGGGGCCGAAACGCCGACCAGCATGGATGATGCCGCCTACTGGATGAACGTCGATCAGTATATCGGCGGCATCGAACACGCGATCCTGCACCTGCTTTACAGCCGCTTCTTCGCCCGCGCGATGCATATGACCGGCCACCTGCCCGCCAGCGCGTCCGAACCCTTTGATGCGCTGTTCACGCAAGGGATGGTGACGCATGAAATCTACCAGACCCGCGACGCCAAGGGCCGCCCCGTCTATCATCTGCCCGAGGATGTGCAGGACGGCAAACTGGCCGACGGGACTGCGGTCGAGATCATCCCTTCGGCCAAGATGTCGAAGTCCAAGAAGAACGTGGTCGATCCCGATGATATTCTGGCGAAATACGGTGCCGATACCGCCCGCTGGTTCGTCCTGTCCGACAGCCCGCCCGAACGCGATGTGGAATGGACCGCAGCAGGGGCCGAAGCGACCTACAAGCACCTCGCCCGCGTCTATCGTCTGGCTTGCCAGATCGCCGAAATGGGTGACGCGGCGGGCGCGGATGATGCAGAGCTGACCCGCGCGATGCACAAGGCGATCCATGACGTGACCATGGGGATCGAGACTTTCGGCTTCAACGCGGCCATCGCCAAGCTATATGCCTTTACCAATACGCTGGCCAAGTCGGACGCCGGTGGCGCCGCCAAGCGCCGCGCGATGCTGACGCTGGCACAGTTGATGTCCCCCATGACCCCGCATCTGTCCGAAGAAATCTGGGCCATGCTGGGCGGTGCGGGCCTGATCGCGACGACGCCCTGGCCGGTTGCGGACCAAGCGATGCTGGTCGAGGATACCGTGACCATGCCGATCCAGATCAACGGCAAGCGCCGGACGGAAATTCAGGTTCCCGCCGATGCCAGCAAAGAGGCGGTGACAGAGATCGCATTGGCCCTCGATGTGGTGCAGAATGCGCTTGGGGGGAAAGCCCCAAAGAAACTGATCGTCGTTCCGGGACGGATTGTGAACATTGTCATCTGATCGCCTGACCCGCCGTTTCGCCTGCCTTGGCCTTCTGGGGCTGGCCGGCTGCGGGTTTGCGCCGGTCTATGGCAACGGCCCCGCGACCAGAGGACAGTTCGCGTTCCAAACGGACGAAAGCGTCATCGGCTTCCAGCTTGGCACGCGGCTAGGAGAGCGGCTCGGCGCTGCGTCCTCGCCGCGCTATGTGCTGAAGGTGGCCGTCCGGACCTCGGAACGGGCCGCTGCCATCACTGCCGCGGGCGATACGGTGCGCCTGAACATCATCGGTGTGGCCGACTGGTCCATCGTCGAAAGTGCGAGCGGCGCGCAGCTGTTCACCGACCGGACCGAGGCCTTTACCAGCTACGCCGCCACAGGGTCCACGGTTGCCACGCAAACCACGCAGGACGATGCACGCACACGGCTGGGGATCATCCTTGCGGATATGATCGTGACACGGGTTCTTGCCCTGTCCGAGACGCTCGACCCATGAAGCTGACAGGGGCGGCAGCGGGAAACTATTTCCGGAAACCCGATCCGGCGCATACGGCCTTGCTGATCTTCGGCGCCGATCCGATGCGGGTTGCCGACAAACGCAGTCAGGTCATCAGTGCCCTGATCGGGCCGCAGGGCGAGGAAGAGATGCGGCTGGCGCGGATCGATGCCGCCGACCTGCGCAAGGATCCCGCGATGCTTGGCGATGCGATCAAGGCACAGGGGTTCTTTCCCGGGCATCGGGTGGCCTTTGTCGAGGACGCGACCGATGGTCTGGCCAAGGTGATCGAGACCGCCCTGTCCGATTGGCGGCACGGCGATGCACAAGTGGTGATCACAGCGGGGCAACTCACCGCGAAATCGGCGCTGCGCAAGGTGATCGAGGGCCATCCCAATGCGGTGGCAATCGGGCTTTACGACGACCCGCCCAGCATCGCGGACATCGAACAGGCGATCACGGATGCGGGTATTGCCCGTCCCGACCGCGATGTGATGGAACTGCTGGTCACGCTTGCCAATACGCTCGAACCGGGGGATTTCCGGCAAACGCTGGAAAAGATCAGCCTCTACAAGATCGGCGACGCGACACCGCTGACGCTTGAGGACGTGGCGGCGAATGCCCCGCAGTCGGCGGATGCGGATGTGGACGATGTGCTGGACGCGGTGACGGACGGGCAGGACGCACGGCTCGGGCCGCTTTTGCGCAACTTGGCGGCGCAGGGTGTCCTGCCGGTGACGCTGTGCATCATGGCGACGCGGCATTTTCGGCGGTTGCATACCGTCGCCTCGGACCCCGGCGGGGCGGCTTCGGGCGTCGGACGCTTGCGCCCGCCGGTCTTCGGTCCAAGGCGGGACCAGATTGTCAGACAGGCAGGTCATTGGGGCCGTGACAGGCTGGAAAAGGCGCTGACGGCGCTGACCGACCTTGACCTGCAACTGCGGTCTGCGCAGAACGCCCCACCAGCCGCGCTGATGGAGCGGACCCTGATCAGGCTTGCGATGATGGGGCGGCGCTAGCGCGTGATCCGATCAGCGCAGGCGGATGGTATCGTCGTCGTCACCCGAGCTTGCCACCAGCACCAGGGCCGCAAGGATACCGACCACGATGATCGCAGGGCTGATCGACGAACCGGCAGGGGCCACTTCTTCGACAACCACGACAGGTGCTTCCATGATCTGATCGGCCATACCGCCAGCGAAACCAGCGGTCCCGGCGACGGCAATAGCCGCAGCACTTGCGAGTGTTTTTGCAATACGCATTGACTTGTTCTCCAATTCAAACTGTCCCGGAAGGCCGTTTTCCGGCCCCCCTTGGACATTTAACCACAAAAAGGGCCCCGGGCACCAGAACCGCTAGAAAGCGTCCAGTTGCAGATAGCCCGCATCCGGCGACACCGCCTGAAGGCTGCGAATGATGCTGCGGTTGGCATCCATCCAGTAGACATTGGTCAAGGTCAGCCCGTCGCTGCGGCACAGTTCCTCAAAGCGGATGGCAGGTATGCTTTGCCCCAGCCGGGTGACGGGCTCGGCGCCCTTGATCTCGATCGTGCAGTCGAGGCGGTATTGCGTGATCTGGTCCTGATCGGTGAGAAAGTCATGCACGCGCACCGATGTGCCACCGCCCTGCTGGATCGCGTTGACGGTCTGGCGCGCATCCGCCCCCATCAGATCGCGCGGCAGTCCACGGGTCGCGACGACAACACCATCCTCGACCGTAACGCTGACACCGGAAGCACCGATCCACGTCGTGCGTGCGCCATTGGTGCCGACCGTCTGCAGACTGTCGAATGTCCCGATATCGCGGACATTGATCCGCAGGTATTTGCCGGGATTGTTCAGCAACTCTTCGTCGGGCACGGATGACGAACGTGGCGTCCGGACTTGGGTGTTGGTGTTGATGACCAGCCCCGCCGCCTGCGTCAGCAGATCGGGGTCGCCCTCCTGCTCGCCACATGCCACCAGTCCGGTGATGGCCATTCCGGCGAGAAATGCGTTGAAAACCTTCATCTCCAGTACCGCCCCCAGGTATCGGTCAGGTCCGCCTCATGGGCGCCCCTGACAATGTCATAAAGCCGACCACCCACGTTGAGCCTTGCGCCACCGTCGCCGTTGCGTGTCGAGAATCGTGCCGCATAGCTGCCTTGCGACGCGCGGCCCGTGAAGAAGTCCTGCGGCAAGGTGATCGAGATACCCTTGTTGTAGGATCCGTTGCCGAACTCTTCGTACGAGACCTCGGTCTGGGTGATGCTTGCCGCGATACGGATGCCATTGTCGTATTCGCGCGCGATTTCCAGCGTGGCACCCCAATCGCCGGCCAGATAGCGCCCGACATCGACCTGTGTGTGATAGCCGTTGCCAAGGTCGTAATAGGCCGAGATATGCCCCGTTGCGACCTGATAGTCGTATTCGTCAAAGCCGAACCACATATCCGTATTGCGCTGTGCCACGTAATTCAATTCGGCCCCGATCCCGAAGCGGCTGTCGACCGGTTTCCACAGCACCTCGGTCGAGACACCACCGAACATGCGTTCAAGATAGCCTGCGCTGACGCGGCTATAAAGATTGGTGCCCGGGCGGCCGTAGTGCGAGAACGTCAGCGATTGCAAGACCGGCAGACCATCATCGCCGTAGTCACCGCCATCGGTCCGCACGTTTTGCAGGTTCGGGGTGCTGTCCGGCCCGGGATCGCTGCCGTCATTGTTCACAAGGCTCTGCTGGATCGTGGCGTTGAACCCCATTTGCGGCGACAACCGATAAGAGGCATTCAGCGCCGCACCCGCATCGAACGAGATCGATCCGCCGCTCGCAAGGATCGGGTTAAGCCGGAAATACGGCGAAAAGCCCCAGGAGAATTGCGGCGTGAATTCGTTCACCGGCGTCAGACCCTCGGGGCCTCCGGCATCGACGAATGCGGTGCGCTGGCGCAGGGTTTCCGCGGCCCCCGCACGGTTTTCAAGCGACTCGATATCGCTGCGCATCACGCGAATGGCCGAAAGCGGGATGCCGCGGTCCATCTGTTCAAGCACGAAAACCTCGACCTGTGCGGGCATCGCCTGGGTCAGGATGCGCGAGATCCGCCCCATGGCCTGTGCATTCGACCGGAAGGCACCATTGGTAAAGCGGACACGTGCCGTATCCCCGTCGATATCCAGGGCCACAAGGTTCAGGCCTTCCGCGCGAAACGCCTGGACAAGGGCATTGCGGATCGCTGCTTCGCGGATCTGATCACCCCCCGTGGCTGCGGCACGTTCGGCGTCGGACCGGACACGCACAGGCAGGGGTGCGGATTCGATCCCGCTTTTGCCGGGGCGGGTATTGGCGTTGAGAAAGAACGACCCGGACACCGCAAGATTGTTCCCGTTCAGTGCGGCGGCCGTGAATTGCATCGCCTCGTTGGGCCGGTAGGTCACGCCGATGCTATAGGGGCTTTCTCCATCCAGTGCGGGGCTGTTGGGGTCCTGCGGATATGACAGCGTGGAATACTCGGCCACAACGCCCCAGCGGTCGTTGAACCGGTAATCCAGACCGCCGAAAAGCGCCGCATCACCGGCGAACCACTGGTCTGTCCCAAGCTGCCCGTCAGGTTCGCTGACGTCGAACACAGGACGCACGGCGCGGCTGGAAATCGGGTTGTCGAACCCGTCGCGCTGCGCCATTGCACCCCAGCCAAGGCCAGCGGTCACGGTCAGGTTGTCACCAATCGACTTGGTCGCAACGACATATTCCGATTGCAGCCGTCCCGGCGTCAGGAAGTCGCGCAGACCCACGGCGACCTCGGGCAGGTAGGTTCCTTCTTCGACAAGCGTCACCTGCAGGTCGAAGCCACGCTCGAAGACGTCTTCGTCGATATCCGTCGCCGCGCTGCCATAAAGATCGACAAGCGCGTTGCGGACCGAAGCGGACACACGGTCCGTCAATTGAAAGGTGAGAACGGTCTGGAACAGCCCGTCACGATAAGACAGCGTCGTCGCGAACGCCCCTTCGTCCGGTGTGTCGGCAGAAGGCATCTCGAGCAGCCCGGGTGTGCCGTAGAAGCTGTAGTTCGGCAGGCTGTCCTGCGCCGCAACCTGACCGGCCGCAGCCAAGGCGAAAACCGATACCGGCGTCCAAACCGCGATACGCATATACTGCTCCCTCAACCTGCCGCCTAGGCATAGCGCGTCAAAGCAGTCATTAAAACGAGGAATGGCGGTCTTGCTTGGATTTTTTTGTTCGCCGTAACCTCATATTCATGATATTCAGGTCATGGTTTTGCCATGTTTATTTCACACCGTTGCCGTTTTGTAGTTTGTTTCGACCCGATGATTGCGCATCATTGGATCAGTGACGTGCTTGCCCCCTGGTCCGATCAGGAAATCGCACCGCAGGCCAGCCGCCTGAAATCAACACCGTTTTTCAATGGGATGACCCCGGCAGAGGTCAAGTGCGCCTTTGACCGGCTTGATCTGGACTTCGCCGATTACCTGACGATCGGCATCGTGCAGAATCCCTTCAGTCGCATGGCGGCACTTTATGACCGGATTCGCAGTACGGATGCGCTCTGGCGTTTGAAGGCGCGTGTCGGATGGCAAGAGCCCGAATTCAACACATGGCTTGCATCCGGCCGTTGGGACGGCGGGGGTGTTCTGCCCCAGCTTTCGCCACGCTGGCGACGGCTAGGCGCGATGAGCACGCAAGAATGGTCCGGCGGGCTGATCAATAGCTTCGTGCGCACCGAATACACCGACGGCGACCTGCGCAAGGTGTTCAGGCAATTGGGCGTCATTCCGGCAATCGATCTGTCGGCGCGGCAGAAAAAGCACCGGTTCAAGGAAATGTTGCGCTATGACAGCAGGGCCGTCTCGGTGATCCAGCGGCACTTTGGGCAGGATCTGCGCCTTTACGGGGCGCTGGGCAGCCGCCTAGACCTTGCCGCCTGACGCAAAGGCGACCGCGCTTCGCCCCGCGATCCGTCCGGTCGCAAGGCATCCCGTGATCAGATAGCCGCCTGTCGGGGCCTCCCAGTCCAGCATCTCGCCCGCGCAGAACACGCCGGGCCGCCCGATCAGCATCAGCCCATCATCCAGGGCATCGAAACGGACGCCGCCTGCGGTCGAAATCGCCTCGTCCATCGGGCGCGGGCCGGTGTGGGCGACAGGCAGATGCTTGATCAGCCCCGCCAGATCATCGGGAAAGGGTCGTCCGAATTCAGACAAGAGCGCGAGGCGGACCGCATCCAGCCGCAAGACCGTGCGCAGGTGATTGGTCAGGCTGGCCTTGCCGCGCGGTCTGGCAAGGGCAGTGCTGACCTTTTGGGGCGACCAGTCGGGCACCAAATCCAGCGACAGCGGCGCACCCTCGCGGACGGCCCGGGCAATCATGTAGACGCCGCCCCCCTCGATCCCGTGCCTGGTCAGAACGAACTCGCCACGGGACTGGGCATCACCGGCCTGCAGCGCGACCGATTTGACCGGGGTGCCGAAATGTCGCGCCATATGTGGCGACCACGCGACCTCGAACCCCATATTCGCCGGCGCGAACGGGGCGACGGCATCCGGCATTTGCGCCGCCCAGCGCCCGTCAGAGCCAAGCCGCGACCAGCTTGCCCCACCCATGGCAAGGACCGTGACATCCGCCTGCACCTGCACTGGGCCATCGGGCGTCTCGAACCGGTGCGCCTCATCCGCCCAGCCTTGCCACCGCCAGCGCGTCTGCATCGTGACGCCAAGCCCCGAAAGCCGCGCCAGCCACGCCCGCAACAGCGGCGAGGCCTTCATCACCGTCGGAAACACGCGACCTGTCGAACCGGTAAAGAGCGGCTGGCCAAGCGCTTCGGCCCAGTCCATGACCTCTTTCGGGCCAAAATCACCAACGGCCTTGGCAAAGGCTGGCGGCAAAGGCTGGCCGTAGGCCGCAAGAAAGGCCGCCGCGTCTTCATCCTTGGTGATGTTCAGCCCCGACTTGCCCGCCATCAGGAACTTGCGCCCGACCGAAGGCATCGCATCCGCCACCATGACAGTGAGGCCGGCATCCGCCATCACCTCGGCGGCCATAAGGCCCGCAGGACCGGCCCCGATGACAATGGCCTGGGTGGTGACGGATCGCACGGGCTGCTCTTACCCTGCCATCTGCTTGATCGCGGCGATATGGTCGGGTGCTGCACCCGCCGCGTCCGCACCCAAGGCAAGCGCGGTGGTGCGCAAATCCTCGGGCGCGACGATCCGGTCGATCAGGCCCCAGGCCAGCGCGTCATCGGCTGTGATCTTCTGCCCTGCCATCAGGATCATTTTCGCGCGCGCAGGCCCGACCAACGCGCGCAGACGTGGCGGGTCCGAAGGTTGCGGAAGGAAGCCCAGCTTCATCACCGGATAAAAGAACTTGGCCGCAGGCACCGCAAGCCGAAGATCACAGGCAAGGACCATGCCAAAGGCGCCGCCCGCAACAGCGCCATTCAATGCCGCGATGGTCAGGCAAGGCAAAGCGGCAATCGCGGACGAGACCCTCTCCCACACCGGATCGGTCGCAAGGCCCGCGCGCGCGGCTTCGAGATCGGCCCCTGCGCTGAAAACGCTGCCGGTGCCGGTCAGGATGAACAGCTTTGCCTCGGTCGCCGCCTCGGCGATTTCGGCAATCGCGCCCAGCATATCGCGGGTCAGGGCACCGGCCTTGTCGGGTCGGTTGACGGTGACCGTCCAGACGGCCACGTCCCTATCGAGGTCGATCATGTCAGGCCGACCTTGCGGCGGATATCCTCGTCGCGCAGGCTGATGTCCTCGCCAAGAAACCCGTCCGCATCGGGTGTGCACATCCAGAGCATTGCCTGTGCCGGCCATTCGGGAGGGATGTGGACCGACCAGTCAAGCTGGCTGACCGGCCCGACCCCGGACGCCTTGATGGCGCGCTGCATCTCGGTCGCCACCGTCCCGGGCGACAGGCCAAGCACGCGCACGCCCTTGTCGCGCAGTTCCTTGTCGGCCGCGCGGGTCAACATGTAGACGGCCGCCTTCGAGCTGCAGTAGGCCGACCAGCCGTCCACCGGGTTGTGGGCCGCACCGCTGGAGATATTGATGATCGTCCCGCCACCTTGCGCGATCATGCCGGCAAGCACCGCATGCATGCCATGCATCACGCCCTTGACGTTGATGTCGATGGTCTTGGCCCAGGCTTCGGGATCGATTTCGGGCAATCGTCCCATCGGGGCGATGACGCCTGCGTTGTTCACCAGAATGTCGATGCCACCGAAGGTCTCGGCGGTCTTTTCGACGGCGGCGGCAACCTCGGCGTAGCGCGAGACATCACAGGGAATTGCAATGGCCTGCGCGCCGATTTCGCCCGCAAGTTCGGCGATGTCATGTGTGGACCGCGCAATCAGGGCGACATTGGCGCCAGCATCGGCGAAAGCCCGCGCAGCAGCCGCGCCGATCCCGCGACTTGCGCCTGTGACAAAGGCAGTTTTTCCGGACAGATCGATGTTTTTCACGCTGTTCCCTTTCGAAGTGACTTGTAGACGGGTAGCTAAGGATGGAACATAGCTGCGATGCTTTGGCATAGTAGACCCGCAAGGCGGGCATCAAAAGACACATTCAGAAAGGGATTTTTGATGAGACATTCGACACCTCTGCGCAACGCGGTTTGCGTCGCGGCACTTTTCGCCGGCGGGGCCGCCCAAGCGGACGTCACCGCGCTCGAGGTCTGGGAAAGCGTGAAGTCCCAGATGGAGATCTATGGCGAAGACGGGCTGAACATAGGGTCGGAAGAGGTATCAGGCGGCACTGTCACCGTCAGCGACATCGCCCTGACCTTCTCGGATGACGAGATCACCGCCGTGACCGAAATCGGTGACATGATCTTTACCGAGCAGGGCGACGGCACCGTTCTGGTCACGATGGCCGAATCCTATCCGATCGTGATCACCGGCGATGACGGTGTGGTCATCACGATCGACGTGACCCAAAGCAATTTCGCGCTTGTGGTCAGCGGTGACCCCGCGCGGATGAATTATGCGTTCACCGCCGACAGCTACGGGATCGACTTCCGCGATCTGGTCGACGGCGATGTCACGATCACGGGCGATGCCAGACTGATCGCATCCGATCTTTCCGGCAGCTACCTTGTGACCGAAGGCGAGATGCGCGAGATCGCCTCGGATATCGCGATCAGAACCGTGGATGTGCTGGTCGACTTTCAGGTTCCGGGCGGGGCGGGCGAGTATGTGACCGCCGCCGCCAAGATCAACGGTCTGACATCCTCGGGTATCGCGACAATTCCGGCCGATGCCGATTTCGAGGATCCCGACACGCTGTTGATGTCCGGCTTCGGCTTCAGCGGCGGTTATGAGATCACCGACGGAAGCTACGTCTTCGATATCAACGCCGATGGCGATCAGGCCTCTGGGTCGGTCAGCACAGGTGCTGTTTCGCTGAGCGGCGAGTTCAATGCACAGACCCTCGCCTACGAAAGCAGCACGCAGGATATCGCGGCGAATTTTCTGATCAGTGAGTTCCCGCTGCCGATCGACATATCCGCGGCGCAATATGGCGTGACCTTCCGGATACCGGTGGGCATGACCGAAGAACCCGCACCTTTCGCCTTCGGTTTCGATCTGGTCGATCTGAACGTCAGCGAGATGGTCTGGGATATCTTCGATGCAGGTGGCGTCCTTCCGCGTGATCCTGCAACGCTGCAAATCGCGATTTCGGGCACGGCCAAGGTGCTGCTCGATCTGCTCGATCCGGCGAATGCTGCGGCCCTCGACGGCCAAGAGCCGCCTTTCGAACCCGAGTCCATCACGCTCGATACCTTCCGCATCTCGGCTGTTGGTGCGTTGATCACAGGTGGCGGTGCGTTCACCTTCGACAATACCGACACCCAGACATTCGCCCCGATGCCCCGCCCCGAAGGCTCGGCAAACGTCGAAATCACGGGCCTGAACGCCCTGCTCGACAATCTGGTTGCCATGGGGCTGGTTCCTGCGGACCAGATCATGGGTCCGCGGATGATGATGGGGATGTTCGCGCGGGCGACAGGCCCCGACCAGATGGCGGTCGAGCTTGAGGTGACGCCAAACGGGCAGGTCAATGTGAACGGCAACCGCGTTCGCTGACCTTATCGGTATCCGGAAAAGGGCGCGGGTGGAGAAACCCGCGCCCTTTGCTTTTGCGCCCGGCGGTCTTGCGGCCATGTCCGGGCGGCACTAGGTCTTGTCGCACCAAAGGATCCCATCATGACACCCTCGCTTTCCGATCTCTCCGCGCAAATTCTGGCTGCTGCCCGCAAGGCGGGCGCCGATGCGGCAGATGCCATCGCCGTTGACGGAACCTCTGTTTCGATCACCGTGCGCGAAGGTGCGCTGGAACAGGCGGAACGGTCCGAAGGCATCGACATCGGATTGCGGGTGTTTGTCGGGCAACGGCAGGCTTGTGTGTCCTCGTCGGATGCCAAGCCGGACACGCTGCGCCAGATGGCCGAACGTGCGGTGGCCATGGCAAGGGAAGCGCCCGAAGACCCCTACGCCGGCCTTGCCGAGCCAAGCCAGCTTGCCCGCGATACCGACACGGGCCGTCTGTCGCTTTACGATCCCCGCGAGGAACCCGACCCTGCCGCCCTGCAAGAGGACGCGCTTCGGGCCGAGGCAGCGGCGCTGCGCAACAAGAACGTCAGTCAGGTGCAATCGGCCTCGGCCGGATACGCGCGGCGTTCGGTCCACCTTGCGGCGACGAACGGCTTTTCGGCGGGCTATGCGAAGACGGACAGGGGACTGTCCTGCGTCGCGATCAGCGGCACAGGCACGGGGATGGAACGCGACTATGACTACGACAGCCGCGTCTTTCAGGCCGACTTGCGCGATGCGGATGCGATCGGCACCCGCGCCGCTGCCCGCGCCGTGGAACGTATCGGGGGGCGCAAGCCCAAGACCGGCGCCTATCCGGTCATCTTCGACGAGCGTGTGGCCAGCACCCTGATCGGCAGCCTGCTGCAGGCCACGAATGGCGCTGCGATTGCGCGGGGCTCCAGCTGGTTGCGTGACGCCTTGGGCAAACAGGTCTTGCCGTCCGGTCTGTCCGTCATCGAGGACCCGCACCGCCCGCGTGTCACCGGCTCGCGCCTTTTCGATGCCGAAGGCTTGCCGACCGCCAGCCGCGCGATTGTCGAGGACGGGGTGCTGACCGGCTGGACGCTCGATCTGGCGACGGGCCGCAAGCTGGGACTGGCAAGCACGGCGAACGCGGCACGCGGCACCGGCGCGCCGCCGTCACCCGGTCTGACCAACGTCGCGCTGACCCAAGGCGACCAAAGCCGCGACGACCTGATCCGCGACATGGGCACCGGGCTTCTGATCACCTCGATGATAGGTGCGACAATCAATCCCAATACCGGCGATTATTCGCGCGGCGCTGCCGGTTTCTGGGTCGAGAACGGGCAGGTGACCTATCCTGTCAACGAATGCACCGTCGCGGGCAATCTGCGCGACATGCTGATGACGATTGTTCCGGCCAACGACGCGCAGACCCATCTGTCGCGCGTGGTGCCGTCGCTGCTGGTCGAAGGGCTGACACTTGCAGGAGAGTGACGTCGCGCTTCTGCAAGCGGCGGCACGCCATGCAGGTGACATCGCCCTGTCCTATTTCAAGCGAAATCCCGATGTGACCGACAAGCCGGACGGTGCGGGGCCGGTGACCGCCGCCGACCTTGCCGTGAACGCAATGCTGGAAAGCATGCTGCAAGCGGCGCGGCCCGACTATGGCTGGTTGTCCGAAGAGACCGAGGACACCCCGGCCCGCCTCTCGACGCGGCGTCAGTTCGTGATCGATCCGATCGACGGCACCCGCGCCTTCATCGACGGAAGCAATGACTGGGCACATTCGCTCGCGATTGTCGAAGACGGGGTGCCGGTGGCGGCTGCCGTCTATCTGCCGGTGCATGGCATGATGTTTTCAGCCGGACGCGCGGCTGGCGCGACGTTGAATGGCGGCGCGATCAACGTCTCGGCGCCCGCGCGTCTGGAAGATGCCGTGGTGCTGGGCACCAAGGTCAATTTCGACGGACGCCACTGGAAAGACGGAACGCCGCCCCCTGTCAAACGCGCCTTCCGGGCGTCGCTGGCCTACCGCTTGTGCCTTGTTGCGCAGGGGCAGTTCGACGGCATGATCACCCTGCGACCCACTTGGGAATGGGACATCGCCGCCGGTGCCCTGATCGCCGCCGAGGCGGGGGCCGTCGTCACCGATCCCGCTGGCAAGGCCTTGCGCTTCAACAACCCCGAACCCAAGGTTCCCGGTGTCCTGATGGGTGGGGCCATGCTGCACGGATCACTGGCCGCACATCTTGAGGCTTCGCCGCCGAAGACCTAGAGTGCGCGCAGGTCCTAACCAACCGAAGGTATTCCCCATGACACAGCGCCTGCATCTCGTTTTTGGCGGCGAGTTGATCGATCCAAGCAAGAATGCCTTCAAGGACGTCGAGGATATCGACATCGTCGGCATCTTTCCCGACTACGCGACAGCCTACAACGCGTGGAAATCCGCCGCCCAGCGCACCGTGGACAACGCCCACATGCGCTATTACATCGCGCATCTTCACCGCCTTCGGGATGAAGAGCGCGAAGACTCTTCAGGGCAGTAGGCGATCACGGGATGGCCACCTCCCTGACGATTGCCGCCTATCTGGCCGGTCTGGGATCGGGGCATCGCAAATCCGGGGTCATCGCGCCTGCACCACGACCGGAAGGAACGGTCATCTGGGTCCGCTGCAGCGACAGGGATCAGCTGAACGCCGTCGCCTCGCTGCAACGCAAGCTGACGGCCCATGGCGATCCCTTGCATTTTGTCACGACCGTTCCGGAATTGACCCGCCGCGACGCAAGGCGTGCCCTGCCGCAGCCTGTCGGACGGGCGGAAACCAAAGAGTTTCTGGACTACTGGCAACCGGTCATGTCGATCTGGGTGGGCGGCGATCTGGACACCCGCCTTCTGGCGGAACTGCGCAATGCCAACGTCCGCAACATGATGGTCGATGCGACGGCCGACGGACTGGACAAGATCTCGGGGCGTTGGGTGCCGGGCGCGATGCGGTCGGTGCTGAACCAGTTCGAGGCGATCCTTGCCCTCGACGAAGCCCATGCCGAACGGTTGGTCCGCGCCGGGGCCAGCAAGGAGGTCACAATCGTGACGGGCGCCATGGAAGACTGCGCACCCGCCCTGCCCTATAGCGAGACCGAGAGAACCGAAGTCGTCGCCTTGCTTGAATCGCGTCCGGTCTGGCTTGTCGCCAACGCCGATCCCGAAGAGGCGGTAGCACTTGCCAAGGCCCAGAAAGAGGCAAGCCGCCGCGCACACCGCCTGTTGATGATCGCGGTCCCGAAAGACATCCGCCTTGTCGCACCGCTTTGTGCCAGCCTCGAAGCACTCGGGCTGAACGTCGCGCTCCGCTCGGAAACGGACCGGCTGCTCGACTCGCATCAGGTCTATCTGGTCGATACCGAGGAAGAACTGGGGCTGTGGTATCGCATTGCACCGCTGAGCTATATCGGCGGAACGCTGGCCGGATCGGGATGCAGCGATCCGTTCGAGGCGATCACGCTGGGCTCTGCCGTGATCTATGGACCGCAGGTCGCGCCGTTCCAGAAAAGCGCGAACAGGCTCAACGCTGCGGGCGGCGCGGTCCTGATCCGCAATGCAAACGATCTTGGCGGCGCGGTCGAGCGGTTGCTGGCGGCGGACAAGGCCGCCGCACAGGCGCATGTGGCATGGGATGTGGCCACGCAGGGGGCGAATGTCACCAACCGCATCGCGGCCTATATCCAGTTGCGACTAGAGGAACTGGCGGTCTGATGCGCGCGCCGCTTTTCTGGTTCACCCCACCTGACCGGCCCGCTTGGCAGGCGCGCCTGCTGGCCCCGCTTGCCGCCCTCTACAGCTTTGCAACCGCCCGCCGCGTCGCCCAAGCCCCGCGCCACCGCGCGGGCGTTCCGGTCATCTGCATCGGCAACCTCAACGCGGGCGGCACCGGCAAGACACCGACCACGATCGCGCTGATCGATCGCCTGTGCGCGCGGGGACACAGTCCGCATGTGGTCTCGCGCGGGTATGGCGGAACGCTGGCGGGTCCGGTTCGGGTCGACGAGCGCAGGCACAAGGCCGCGGAAACCGGGGACGAGCCGCTGTTGCTGGCCGCCTTTGCGCCCACATGGGTGGCCAAGGACCGTGCCGCAGGCGCAAAGGCCGCCGAGGCGGCGGGGGCCGACGTCATTCTCTTCGATGACGGTTTTCAGAACCCCGATGTGGCCAAGGATCTGTCGATTGTCGTCGTCGATGCCTTGCGCGGTTTCGGCAATGGCCGCGTCATTCCTGCGGGCCCCTTGCGCGAAACCGTCCGGCAAGGGCTGGCCCGCGCGGACCTTGTCTTGTCGATCGGCCCGCCTGCCGCGCAGGACCGCTTTGCCGCTGACTGGCGGTTCGGCATCCCGCATCTGCAAGGCCACCTTGCACCGCTGCCGACCGGCATGCCGTGGCGCGACCTCAAACTTCTGGCCTTTGCGGGCATCGGCAATCCCGAGAAATTCTTTTTCACCTTGCGCGACATGGGCGCCAATCTGGTCCATGGCGAGGCGCTGGGGGATCACCAGCCGCTGACCGACGCGCTGATGAAACGGCTGGAGATCGAGGCCGCAGCACGGCGCGCGCAACTTGTGACGACGGAAAAGGACGCAGTGCGCCTTCCGGCTGCCTTTCGCGCCAAGGTTCTGACCCTGCCGGTGCGTTTGCAACTGGTGGATTGGGCCCCTGTCGACAGCGCATTGGAAAGACTGGGGCTTTAGTCCAGCAGGTCCTGATGCTTGCCAAGGCGGGGCGAGGGGTCCTGCCGGGCCTCTTTCTCGCCGGTGAAGGTGATCGGCAACCGCACCGACGGCACCCCGTCAAGGTCGATCCGCATCCCGCGATGGATCACTTGCGGGTCGGCGAAAGCCTCGGCCATGTTGTTGATCGGGCCTGCGGGCACGCCATAGCTTTCACAACCGGCAAGCAGGTCTTGCTTGCTGCGCTTCATGGTTTCGGCCGTCAGCAGGTCGGTCAGCACCTCGCGGTTGCGCAGGCGTGCCGTGTTGGTGGCATAGGCGGGGTCCGTCCCGAGATCGGGGACGCCCAAAAGCTCGCAAAAGTGGCGGTATTGGCTGTCGTTTCCAACAGCGACGATGATATGCCCGTCCGCGCAGTCGAAGACCTGATAGGGCATGATGTTGGGATGGGTGTTGCCCGCGCGCTGCGGCGCGGTGCCGGTGGCCAGATAGTTCATCGCCTGATTGGTCATGATCGCGGTCGCGACATCCAGCAGGGCCATGTCGATATGCTGGCCTTTGCCGGTCGTCTGGCGCTGATGCACGGCCGCAAGGATCCCCGTGCAGGCATAGATGCCGGTGAAAAGATCGGTCACGGCAACCCCGACCTTCTGCGGCTGACCCGCCGGATCACCGGTCACCGACATCAGGCCGGACATCCCCTGCACGATAAAGTCGTAACCCGCCCGCTTTGCATAGGGTCCGGTCTGGCCGAAGCCCGTGATCGAACAATAGATCAGGCGCGGGTTCACCGCCGAGAGGCTGGCATAATCGAGACCGTATTTGGCCAGACCGCCGACCTTGAAATTCTCGAGCAGGATATCGGCATCGGCCACCAGTGTCCGGACCTGCGCCTGTCCCTCGGGCGTGCGCAGATCGATGACGACCGATTTCTTGCCGCGATTGCAGCAATGGAAATAGGCGGCACTTTCGGCGCCGTCATGGGTGATGAAGGGCGGCCCCCATTGGCGGGTGTCGTCGCCTTGGGGGCTTTCGATCTTGATCACCTCGGCACCGAGGTCGGCCAATGTCTGTCCGGCCAGCGGGCCCGCAAGGACCCGCGCCAGTTCGATGACCTTCAGACCTGCAAGAGGCTGCATGTGATTCTCGCTTGTGGACAGGCTGGTCAGCCCAGTTTCTCGTCCAGAATAGCAGCGAAATCATCATAGGCCATGTTCGCGTATTTCTGGCCGTTGATCATGAAGGACGGCGTGCCGGTGATCCCGTCACGCTCGGCGTTTGCCTGATACCAGTTGAACAGCGTCTCGGCCTTGGCGGCATCGCTGAGGCAGGCATCAAGGCTTGCGTCATCCAGACCGACGGTCTTGGCCATGCGCCGCAGCTCTTCGACGATGATCGCCGGATCGCCCGAGCCAAGCCAGGCCCGCTGCTGTTCATAAAGCAACGAGGTGAAGGCGAAGAAGAAATCCTGATCGCCGGGGCAACGCGCGATCATCGAGGCCCAGAGGCCGGGGCGGTCGAAGTAAACCTCGCGGTAGACAAAGCGGACCAAGCCGGTGTCGATATAGTTCGCCTGCAACGCCGGAAGCTGGTTGGCGTGGAAGGACGCGCAATGCGGGCAGGTGTAGGATGCGTATTCGATCACCTCGACGCTCGCCTCGGCGCTGCCGCGCACCATTTCGACAACTTCGCGACCTTCGGCCTCTTGCGCGAATGCTAGCCGGGGGATCGTGCCCGCGATCATTGCACCGCCACCTGCGGCCAAGAGAGTTCTGCGTTTCATAATCTACCTCTGATCAGGATTCTGTTTGTTGCTGTTCAAGACGTTTGCGCCGAGGGCCGCAAGGGCCGATCGCAAGGCGTCGCTTTCGATCCCGCCAGAAAGGTCCAGCGCCGCCGCTTGCATCTGGGGTGTCGGTTGTTTGGGGGTTTTCGGCTTGTGATCGAATGCCGCGCGTCCTTCGGCAAAGCCGGTCGGTGCGGTTTGCGTGATCCGGACACGGGCAATCGCACGGTATCCATAGCAGGCGTTGACCTTCTCGCGGATCTGCTCTTTTTGCATCTCCAGCATGGGTGCCTGCGCGCCGGTCGTCAAAAGCGTCAGGGTCGCCCCCATACCGCCCTTGGTGAAACTGACATCCACCGGCGTGGCAATGGCTGCGATTGCATCGCCCACGACTTCGGCCCAATGGGTCAGCAGGCGCGTTTCGGCAAAACCGCGACCCTCGCTGGCCTTGCGGATGCTGCCTTGCATCAACGTCGCCGCACGGGAAAAACCGCGCGTGGTCTTGGTTTGGCGTGGCGCTTTCATGTCCGAGCTTTACTCTATGCCAAGCGACGCGCCAAGTAAGGGCCGAAGAGTGACGGAGGAATAAAGATTGCGTGACCTCAGTGCGCAGCTTCTGGCGTGGTACGACGTGCACGCACGCGAGATGCCATGGCGCGTCGGCCCCGCGCTTCGCAAGGCGGGGGTGCCGCCCGACCCCTATGCGGTCTGGCTGTCCGAGGTGATGTTGCAGCAGACCACCGTTGCAGCCGTGCGCGACTACCACGCAAGGTTCCTGTCGATCTGGCCCACAGTCGCCGATCTTGCCGCAGCCGAGGACGCAGAGGTCATGGCCGCTTGGGCGGGGCTTGGCTATTACGCGCGGGCGCGCAACCTGCTGAGATGTGCCCGCGCGGTGGTTGCGGATCATGGCGGCGTCTTTCCTGACACCTATGATGCACTGCTGCAATTGCCCGGCATCGGCCCCTATACCGCTGCGGCGGTCGCCGCGATTGCCTTCGACCGCCCCGAAACCGTCGTCGATGGCAATGTCGAACGGGTGATGGCGCGGCTTCACGACGAACACAGACCGCTTCCTGCCGCCAAACCGATCCTGACGGCCTTTGCGAAAGAACTGACACCAGACAAGCGCGCAGGCGACTATGCACAGGCGGTGATGGATCTTGGCGCGACGATCTGCACCCCGCGCAGCCCGGCCTGCGGGATCTGCCCGTGGCGCGATCCCTGCAAGGCGCGGGTGGCAGGCACGGCCCCCGAGCTTCCGAAGAAAACCCCCAAGAAGGCCACACCAACGCGGTTCGGCATCGTCTATGTCGCCCGCCGCGCCGACGGCGCATGGCTGCTGGAAACTCGCCCCGAAAGCGGGCTGTTGGGAGGGATGCTTGGCTGGCCGGGGTCGGACTGGTCGGATGACCCGAAACCCGATCCGCCGCTCGACGCCGATTGGACCCTGCTGGACGAAGAGGCCCGCCACACCTTCACCCACTTTCATCTGCGCCTGAAAATCATGTGCGCGCGGCTTCCGCTGGCGGCCAAACCGGCAAGGGGCAGGTTCATCCCGGCGGCGGAATTCTCGCCTGCTGCCCTGCCGACCGCGATGCGCAAGGTTTTCGATCTGGCACATGCGACGTTACGAGAGAATTGAGTTACCGGTGCCGCCTCTGATATTCTGATCGCATCACAACGGAGGCACCCCATGACCGCAATCCCCGGCACCCCGAAAATCGCGCGGCTCAGCGCGGCGCTGCCATTCTGGATGTCGCTGGGGATGATCCCGCTGGCCGTTTTCGTGGCCACGAGGGGCGGCTGGACGATCCTGCTTTTGCCTTTGTCGACCTGGTACCTTTTCACGGTGCTTGACTACTTTGTCGGCAAGAACACCGACAACCCCGATACGGAAACCCCCGATACCCAGCTTTTCTGGTATCGCCTGATCACGCTGGTCTGGCCGCCGCTTCAGATCGCGACCATCTTCGGGATTCTGGCCTATGTCGCGGGATCGGATCACCTCAACCGGTTCGAGGAATGGGCACTTTTCGCGGCACTGGGGATCCTGTCGGGCACCATCGGCATCGTCTATGCGCATGAGCTGATGCACCAAAGCCCGCGGGTGGAAAGGTGGCTGGGCGATATCCTGATGACGTCCGTGCTTTACGGCCACTTCCGGTCCGAGCATCTGCTGGTCCACCACCGCTATGTGGGCACCCCGCGCGATCCCGTGACCGCGCGTTATGGCGAGAATTTCTACCGCTATTTCCTGCGGGTCCTGACGACGCAGCCGCCCTCCGCCTTCAGCGCGGAAAAGGCCATGCTCGCCCGCAAGAACCTGCCCTGGCATCACCCAAGCAATCCGTTCTGGCGCTATCTGGGGCTGCAACTGGGGTTTTTGCTCGTCGCTGCAATGATCGGCGGCTGGTGGGGGGTCTTCCTTTTCGGGACGCAGGCCTTCTGGGCGATCTTCCAGCTTGAATTGGTCAACTATGTCGAACACTACGGGTTGACCCGCAAACACCTTGGCGAGGGCAAGTATGAACATGTCAAACCGCGCCATTCGTGGAACGCGACGCAGCAGGCCTCGAACTGGCTGCTGATCAATCTGCAAAGGCATTCGGACCATCACTACAAGCCGAACCGGCGGTTTCCACTTTTGCAGACCTACGATGACGACGAGGCACCGCAACTGCCGCATGGTTATCCCGTCATGACCATGGCCGCGCTGGTGCCGACGTTATGGGCCAGGATCATGAACCCGCGCGTCAAGGCATGGCGCGCGAAATACTATCCCGAGATCACCGACTGGACGCCCTACAAGACCGCCAGCAACCCGATGCCGCGCTAGACATCACGGCATTGTGTGTGACGTGACGTCAGACAGGTCTATGACCCTCTCCATCGCGACGACATGTTCAATTTGATGGAGGACCCATGACGACCCTCACACGCCGCACCCTTCTGAAAGCGGGCGTTGCCCTGCCAGCCGTTGGCCTGACCGCAGGCGCTGCCCATGCCGAAGCCCCGATGATGGGCGCAAGCTTTGCCCAGCACCGCCGTTTCATGATCGGTGACTTCGAAGTCACCACGATCCTTGGCGGCACCACCCCGCGCGAACAGCCGCAGGGCATCTTCGGGATGAATGTCTCGCCCGAGGAATTCGCCGAGGTCAGCGAGGCCAACTTCCTCTCGACCGAGGTGTCGCAGTTCTTCTTCACCCCGACCGTGGTGAATACCGGGTCCGAGCTGGTCCTGTTCGATACCGGCCTGAACGCCGCTGCCACGACCGCCGCACTGGCCAGCGCGGGTTACAGCCCCGACCAGATCGACATCGTCGTCCTGACCCATATGCACGGCGACCACATCGGCGGGCTGATGAACGAAGGCGCGCCGACCTTTGCCAATGCCCGCTATGTGACCGGTCAGGCCGAGTTCGATTTCTGGGCCGCCGCCGGCAACGAGGGCTTTGACATGAACGTCCGCCCGCTGGCCGAGCAGATGACCTTTATCGGTGACATGGACGATGTCGTTTCGGGCATAACCGGCATGGCCGCCTTCGGTCACTCGCCCGGCCACATGGTCTATCGTCTTGATAGCGCGGGCGCGGGTCTGATGATCTTTGCCGACCTTGCGAACCACCCTGTCTGGTCGCTGGCGCGCCCCGATTGGGAGGTGCGCTTTGACGCCGACAAGGAAGCCGCGGCCGCAAGCCGCCGCAACGTGCTGGGCATGATCGCCGCGGACCGTATCCCTGCCATCGGCTACCACATGCCGTTCCCCGCGCTGGGCTATGTGGCGCCCGGTTCGGATGGGGCCGAGTTCCGCTGGGTGCCCGAAGCGGGCCAGTTGATGGGCTAATCCCAGACAAAAAAAGCCCCACCATCAGACATGATGGTGGGGTTGAAGTGAGTGCTTACGGAACGCCCCCACCTTGGAAACGCTGACCGCAGGCACCGGCGGTATCAGTTTTGGTGAAGTCCTAGTGCTTCGCCATCTCGGAACGGACCTGCTGGCGCAGCAGATCGATGGGTATCTTCTGCCCGTCACGCTTGAACTGCCAATAGGTCCAGCCGTTACAGCTTGGCGCGCCTTCCAGATATGCGCCGACCTGATGGATCGATCCCTTGATGTCATCCCCGATCAGCGTGCCGTCCGCGCGCACCTTGGCCTTGTGGCGACCGTTCATGCTCCACAGCTCTTCGCCGGGGCGCAGCAGGCCACGTTCCACCAGAACACCGAAGGCCACGCGCGGCTCGGCACGTTTGGAGGTCGAAACCGCAAGGGATTCCGTATCGAATTTGCGGGTATTCGCGATGCGCTTTTCGGCAACCTTGCGGTAGGCCGCCTCGCGCTCGATCCCGATGAACTCGCGGCCCAGCATCTTGGCGACTGCACCGGTGGTGCCCGTCCCGAAGAAGGGATCAAGGATCACATCGCCGGGATTGGTCGTCGCCACCAGCACGCGGTGCAGCAATGACTGCGGCTTTTGCGTCGGATGGGCCTTGTCGCCGTTGTCGTCCTTCAGACGTTCATGCCCCGTGCAGATCGGCAGCACCCAGTCGGATCGCATCTGCACACCTTCATTCAGGGCTTTCAGCGCCTCGTAGTTGAAGGTGTATTTGCTGGCCTCCTCTTTCGAGGCCCAGATCAGCGTTTCATGGGCATTCGTCAGGCGCTTGCCGCGGAAGTTCGGCATCGGGTTCGACTTGCGCCAGACCACGTCATTGAGGATCCAGAACCCCTGATTCTGCAGCTCGGCACCCATGCGGAAGATGTTGTGATAGCTGCCGATGACCCAGATCGCGCCGTTGGGTTTCAGCAGGCGGCGGGCGGCTGCCAGCCACGCCTTGGTGAACTGGTCATAGGCCTTGAAGCTGTCGAACTGGTCCCATGCATCATCGACCGCATCCACCTTGGAATTGTCGGGGCGGTGCAGATCACCCTTCAGTTGCAGATTGTAAGGGGGATCGGCGAAGATCAGGTCTACAGACCCCGCCGGCAGGCTGTTCATCACGGCGATGCAGTCGCCATCAAGGATCGTATTCAGCGGCAGCGCGGACGCGCCCTGCGTTTTCGTTTTGATCGTCATAACTTGCCTCTAAGCCCGGCGGGTGACCCGCTCTTTTGCTGTCTCCAATGTGATTCAGAGGCGATTCGCTGTCAAAAACTTTATTGAATCAATCACTTACGATTTTGCCTTGATACAAGATATTGTGGATCGGCTTGAACGAACGTCTATGATGTGGGCTGACACCAAACTCTAGAAGGCCCAATTTATGCTGGGCTGTGGGATATCCCGCGTTCTTGTCCCAGCCGTAGCAAGGGTACTGTTGCGCGAGCGCCACCATGTGTCTGTCACGCCACAGCTTCGCCACGACAGAGGCCGCTGCAATCGAGACCGAACGCCCGTCGCCCTTCACAATCGTCTCGGACGAAACCGTCAGACCGCGCGGTGTCATGTTGCCGTCGATCAGGACATGATCCGGCGCAGAGCGCAGCCCGTTGATCGCCCTGACCATCGCCATATGCGAGGCGCGCAGGATGTTGTGTGCGTCGATCTCTTCCACCGTCGCGGCGGCGATCGAGACTTCGGCAACCTCCATCAACTGATCGAACAGGGCCTCGCGCCGCTTGGCGGTCAGTTTCTTGCTGTCGTTCAAACCGGCAGGGATGCGCGCAGGGTCCAGCACCACCGCCGCCGCAACCACCGGTCCGGCAAGGGGTCCGCGACCCACCTCGTCCACACCGGCGACACGCAGCAGGCCGCGTTCACGGGCGATGGTCTCGAAACTGAAATCGGGGGCAGACATGGGATCAGTCACCAGATGCGCGGGCGAAGGGCAAGAAAAAAGGGGCAGAGAGCCATGTCCAATCTCTCTGCCCCTCACCGGGCGGGGATGTGTGCGCACCGCTCGACGCGGTTCTTGCATCACCCGACCCGAGGTGGCGCGGCAACTGGGGCGAGCAGCCGCGCAAGGAGAGGCGCCTTAGTGGCGTCTGTTTGTCCGGTAACCCTGCTCGCGCAGGCAAAGCGGATCGTATCCGCTGCGTGGGCCGTCATGCGTATAGATCCGCACCTCGCAGCGTTCAGGCAGGCTGGCGGAAAAGCGGTAGTTCCGTTCCAGACAGCGCTCGCCGAAAAGGCGCAGATCGCCATAGCGGGTGCGCAGGGTTTGCAGGCACTGATGGGGCAGGATCAAACGCCGGTCGTCACGCCGACTGTCAGGGCGCGAACGCGGCTGGTTCAGGTCTGCCCAACTGCCCCTGTCCTGACGCACGACCGGTATATCCTCGCGGCGCTGGTTGTTCTCGATGGCGGCACCCACCACCCCGACAGCAAGCAGCCCCAGCAAAAGCTTGCCCACATCCTCGCGGTCCAATCCGTTGGCTTGGGCCGGCAGCGCGCTTGCCAGTGTCAGCGAGAAGGCCATCACACCTGCAACAAGGGATTTCATCATGATCGTTCCTTTCGGTTCGCATTGCCTTTCGCGGCGATGAACCGAAATTGGGGCGACCATGACCTGCCAAACAATAACGAGGGATGGTTATGCGATTGCAGGCGCGATAACATGCAGCGTTATTGACTATCAGCGAACGCGGCTATGATTGTGTGGGTATGAAACAGCTTTCTTTCTCATTCCTGCTTTTGCTGCTTGGTGCCACGACGGCGCAGGCGGCATGCTATGCAGACTACAAGGCCAAACAGGACAATCCGCTGCGGCTGCACTACGGTGTGGTCGAGGTGCGCGGTGACTGTTCGGTCGCGTCGGCTGAACGGCAGCTTCGGGATGCGCTTGCCAGCGCTGGCTGGCAGCTTCTCCAGGTCGAGGGCATCTTTGACGATGCCGGTCTGGATGAAAGAAAGGACGACGCAGGTGAATACTTCCTCCGCTTCTGAGGCCCGCGAAATCGGAAACAGGATCGTCGTCGCGGGTATCGCGGCGATTGTGGCCATTCTGGCGCTGACCGCCGTTCTGCTGTTCATCAACCTGCCGGATGCAAACGCCTTCAACGCGCGGGTCGAACGGCTGTTCATCGAGAACGACAACCTGACCAGCAACGCCGAGATCAAATTGCTCGAGATTCTGGCAGGGTCCGGGACGGCGTTTTCGGACACGCTGGCCTCTTACCGTTTCGTCATCTTCGTCCTGCTGGTCTTCGCCACCGCGCTGCTGATCGCCGCCGTGGCCTTTCTTGTCATGCTGATCGCCCTCAACCGCCGCATGGGCCGGATCGAGCGGCAGGGGATCGAGGTGAATTCACTGACCATCAGCCGCGACCAGAAGGCGGTTTACCTCAACGACTTCGAGTTCAAGCTGACCGATGCCGCCATCGAGACGCTGTCGGTGCTGGCAGAGGCGCGGATGGATGACGAGGTTTTGACAGGCGCCGAGATCGAGGCAGTGATTTCCGGCCGCGATGCTTCGGATTGTGACGAGGCGGCCGGGGCGACGCGCATCAAGCGCCTGCGCGACACCTTGGGCAATCAGATGATGAGCGAACTCTTGGTCAAGAACATCGCGCGCAAGGGCTATGTGCTTGCCATCGACAAGGACGTGATCCGGATGATCTGATCAACGGCGCAGGGTGTCGCCCGGTTCCAGCTTCGGCTCCAGCACCACAAGCCGCCCCTCGGGCACCGCGTCGCCCTTGTTCAGGGATGCCACGATCTGTGCGGCCTTGACGCCGATCTCGCGGCGGCAGGCATCCATGGTGGCCAGCCTGCGGGGCAGCCCTTCAAGCAATTCGACCCCGTTGAACCCCGCGATCCCGATCTGGTTAGGGATGTCGATCCCCGTTTCCAGAAGATAGAGCATCCCGCCCGCGCCGATCATGTCATTCGAATAGTAAAGGAAATCGAGATCCGGTGTCCGTTCGATCATCTTGGCGGTCATCTCGCGGCCCTTGGCCAAGGCGGAACCACCCGAATAGAATTCCTGATCCGCGATCTCGATCCCGGCCTTGGCCAGCGTGCGGGTGAAACCTTCGAACCGTTTGCGGGCACGGTGGTCCAGCGGCATCTTGGTGCCCATGAACCCGATCCGCTTGTATCCTGCGGCGATGATCTCTTCCGCCATCTTGCGGCCCGCGCGGCGATGCGAGATGCCGACGCAGTGATCGATCGGCTCGCCATCGGCATCCATGATCTCGACCACCGGAATACCCGCCTGCCGCAGCATCGCCTGCGACGCCTCGGAATGTTCCAGACCGGCGATGATGACGCCCGAGGGGCGCCACGACAGCATTTCGAAAAGGACCTTCTCTTCCTTCTCGGGCAAATAGTCGGTGACACCGACAACCGGCTGAAGATCGGTCCCGTCCAGCGCATCCGAGATGCCCGACAGGACCTCGGGGAACACCATGTTGCCCAATGAGGGGATGATGACGGCCACCAGATTGACCCGCTGCGAGGCAAGCGCACCCGCGATCTTGTTCGGCACATACCCAAGCCGCTTCGCGGCATCCTGCACTTTCTGGCGTGTCGCGATGCTGACATCGCCCTTGTTGCGCAGAACGCGGCTGACGGTCATTTCGCTGACACCCGATGCTTCAGAGACATCGCGAAGGGTCAGCGGGCGTTTGGGAATGTTCGTCAAAGGGTTGGTTCCAGCACTCGTTTTGCAATTCTTACCCCCTCGGATCGGCAAAAGCCAGCGGCTGTGGTCGTTGACCCCAGAGGCAAAGGCAGGCATTGAAAGCCAGCGTGACCCCGTGGCTCAATAGGATAGAGCAGCCCCCTCCTAAGGGGCAGGTTGCAGGTTCGAATCCTGCCGGGGT
>NZ_DAIPIW010000034.1:0-17323 GCF_036770585.1 Yoonia sp.
ACCGCAAGCCATTGCGATTGATGAAGATTATCCCGCTCAACACCCGCCGGTCATCTACCCGCGGCTTGCCGTGGCTCTTGGGAAAGAAGGGCTTCAGCCGCGCCATCTGCGCGTCGCTCAGCCAGAAAAGGTTGCTCATGATCCAGTCTCCTTTCGGAGCTTGAATCAGGCCAAGCCTACAAAATCAATGGGTCCTGACCCTAAATCAACTAAGTGATAGAGGCATAAGTAGCGAAAATGACCGGACCGGAGTCTGGTCATTTTCATATTTCGACTGCAAATTAGACTGATTTAACATCAGCATCCCGTAACGAATTTTCGGCGAAGGGCACAGTGTTACCTTGCGGGCAGCGTTCGTCATCCGATCAATTCCACGAGGGAGCCGCGAGCGACTGTCAACCCAAGCTTCAGTGTGGCGGCTAGAGACTTGTCACGCCCTCAAAGCAACGAACCGGAACCCAGAATCGCAAGACCGGAACCCAAGGCGAGGAGGGAAACCAGACCGATCGCGGCAAAGATCAGTGAAATCGCCGCGACAACGATCGCAATCAGCGCGACCAGTGCAGCGTTATCATCGCCTTCCGCCTTTGCCGCCTTGCGCGCCTGACGCCCCAAAACCAGACCCACCACGGCAAGGACGATACCGATAATGGGGATAAAGAACGCGAGAACCGCACAAACGATGGCGATCACCGCCCGCGTCATGGTACCGCTTGTAGCTTCCAGCCCTGCACCGACTGCGGTATATACCTCGCGTGCGCTGTGATTTTCATCGGCGATGAAATCGACCTTCGTCCCCTTGCTTGGCGTCGCCTGGGATTTCCATTCGGGGCCTCCAAAGGTGTATCGGCCGCCATCGTCACCTGAAATGACGCCCGTGCTGTTCTGGACGTTGAACTCTAGAATCGTGCCTTTCATGATGTTCTCCTTAAGTGTTTAGTTTTGTTTGATTATTGCTTGTCGATCAGCGGGATCAGGCGTCATCTCTGTGCCAGCAGCATCGCAAAGGCCGCGCTTGCAAAAATGCGGGTATCGGTATCGGAAAGTGACCCGAGCATTGCAAATCCGCGCGCGGGGGCGGTGCTGACAGATGCAACCAACGGCGCCAGTCGTTCAGTATCGAGGATATCCTCGGCATATCCGAGATAGATCCCGAATTCCTCGTCGGTGAAATCAGCGATCCCCTTACCCAGTCGTTCCGCGTCACAGGACTCGACAAATGTCTGAAAATCGTCCGAGGTCGCGCCGATCTGTTGCAGGATCATCGGCATGCCGCAGTCACGCGCGGCGGAAATGACATCGACACGGCTTGTCGGCCTGTCAAAGTTCTCTGCGACATCGGCAGCCTTTGACGCAGCATCACCCAGAAACGCCAGCATCTGATCGGGCGTGGCACGCATGGATCCCACCCGAACGGCGGATCTGAAGATACTCTCATCCTGCAAGGCAGCCTCGGACACGGTTCCGGCAGCGAGCTGCGTACCGGTCTCCCATGTCCCTTCCAGGTCGTCCCAGATTGTCGGTGGTGTCAACGTGTCCCGCACACTCTCGAACAGCGCGCGGTCGCCGAAGAAGCTGACCGATATCAGCGGATCAAACACGCGGATGTTGTCCCATGTCATTACCTCGCGCCCTTCCAGATCGGCGACGGCCTGCTGCAGGTCAGCCTCGGACATAAGTTTTGCTGCCGACATCAGCGCAAGGCTTAGGACGCGCGCATCAGCCTCGGGGTCGGCGATGACATGTTTTGCAAGCATAGTCGCTGCCTCGGCGCCGAAGACGTCCTCGAAATAATCTAAGTCGTCCCCCCACTCGTCGGCCATGCCTGTCGCAATCTGATCCATGGAATGTTTCAGTTTCGCAAAGTCGGGCCAGAGTTCATCACTTTCAATCAGACCGAAAGCGTTCAGCATGCGCCCCGCGCCCCGCATCGCCGACCAATTCAGCGCTTCACGATTGGATGGCGCGTTGAATTCCTCCATTCGCTCCGAAAAGGTCGCCTCTTTATCAAAGACCTGCAAAAGGAATTGCCCTCTCCTTGACCGACCTGCGATGTCGCGCAGGATCTCCTGATCATCGCCCGACACGATCCGATAGGCCGCCATCGTCGCTGCCATATCCTGACCGTCCGTCCGCAAGTCATCGAACATGGCTGTCACAAGGCGCGGATCAAGCGATGCCTCTGGCGCCATGGCCAGCAAAAATGCTTTGAGCCCTTGGTCCCTGACGCGGTTGTGCGCCTCTATGCCGGTCTGGGTGTCACCGAGGGCCATCGCCATCATCAGCGTGGAATCCGGTTCGACCCTGTCGAACAGTTCCGCGCGGTCTTTGTAGCCAAGGTCGGCAACAAGCCGGTCAACCACGCAGGCAGGCGTCGGCTCTTCGTCGCAACGTTCAAACGCGCGCAGGTCTTCCAGCGCGCTGATCTGGCGGCGCAAATCCTCGGTCGTGATTTGGCCCACTGTGCCGCCAGCGGCGATTTCCAGTCCCAGATCGGTCGTGCCGAATTCGGCCACGATCCGCGCCAGCGCATCTGCCACCGAATGGCCTGCTGTCAGGCGGGCTTCGGTCGGGTTCGTCCGGTCCTGCATCACGGCATAGTCCTGCAAGGCATCAGCCAGAATTTCGCGCGCCTGTTCTTCTTCGGACTGACAGGCTGCAAGGGTCAGGGCGGCGACAAGCGCCAGAACAGATGTGGTCAATCGCATTTCATTTTCCTTTCCTCAATCTTGGATGGACGAGCAGCCGCCGCACATGCGCGCGCTGCGGTTTCAAAGGTTTCAAAAGCTTTGCAAGAGTGTGGCGTCGGTCATCTGGACGATATCGGTCCGATCGGACCGTCCCCGCGCACTCAGAATGCCGACCAGTGCGCCATTCTGGACCACAGGCGCACCCGACCAGCCCAGATCGACCGCGCAGGCCAGTTCCACCAGCGTGCCGGACCTGCCCAGATACTGGCAGCGGACGATGCGGGTCGCGCCCGCTTGCGTCACCGCCACAATATCAACGGGTCCGGGTTCGACGGGCAGGATCACGACCCGCCCGCCCCGCCCCAAGGGTGCCGCAACCGACAGTTTGGCCAGATCAAAGCGTGCCGCGTTCTGCAAATCCGCAAGCGGATAGGCAGGATGCAGCCGCGATGCTTCGACCGGCAGGACAAATCCGCTTTCGTTCAGGGTAAAGCTGGCACCCTCCTCCAGACAATGGGCGGCGGTGGCTACGGTGTCCGCGTTCAGGCGTACGGCATTGCAGACCGTGCCCAAGTCCGATTGCAACAGCACAGGCACGGGTGCTGCCACAGGCACAGGCGCAACGCGATCGGCACTGCTGCCGCAACCTGCAGCCAGCAAAGACAATAACATCACCACCTGTTTCAGCAAATTTCCGCCCCTTTTGGATATCCCGCGCGGCACGATCACCGCGCGGGAAAGCGATACCGTCAGATCAACAAGGTGTTCAGATCGGCCAGCGCCGCGTTGATGCTCTGCACATGCGCGGCGGCACCTGCACTCAGCTCTTTTTCGGCATAGCCGAGGTTGGCCACAGGGTTCGACGTGCGCGGCCGTTGCGAACTGTCCACGCGAAGTGCCGTTTGCTGGGGTGTGGTGACGCGTGGCTGATAACGCTCGATCGAAGCGACAAAGTTCTCGGTATTCGCGCCGGTCTGGTTCAGCGCCCCGATATAAAGGCCGCGGGTGCGCGTCAGGTCGCCCACAACGGCATTGATCACACGGTTGTCGATATCGACCTTCTGGCGGATCAGGCGGACCTGTGCGGTCGCAGCAGCGCGATCACCGCCAGCCCGGACCGACCTTTCGACCTGCGTGATCTGGCGCAAACGACACTCGTTCAACGATGTCATCGCCCTAACCAGCCTGTCCGTTTGCTGCAAGTCGCGTCTTGCATCGCCCGCGACAGCGCGTTGCAGCTCCGCCGTTGTCGAGGACCGCTTTTGCAAATCGCTCAGGTAGCCGCCTGCCGCGCCGACCGCAGCACCTGCCAATGCGCCGACAAGAAGGCCCGACAGCTGGTTGTCACCTCGCTGGCGCGCGACCTGCTGGCCCACAACGGCGCCAACGCCCGCACCGATCTGCGCAAAGCGGGCGATCCGCTCGTTCCGTTCGGTGGAAATCTCGGTAAAGGGTGTGCGGAAGCGCGAACATTCGTCCTGCGTCGCCGCCAGTTCCTGTGCAGTCGGGGCAACGGCACAGCCCGATATCGCCAGAGCGGCCGAGATCAGGGCGATATTCGCCATCTTGAAAGGCTTGCCCAGAATTTTTCCTAGATACATGAATTCTCTCCTGTTGGTTTCGATGAAGGTGGGGGTCATTGGTTCTGGGCGCGCAACCTGTCCCTGACAGCGCGCGCGGGATCGAAAAGTGGAAGATATGTCTCGAATAGATCCGCCTCGGGGTCGGCGCGGTACTCGGCCAGCGCCTGTTCGAACAAGGGCCATGCACGCTCTTCGTAAAGCCACAGGCCTTCAGCCGCGATCTCGTCCCTAACCTGTTTAAGGACCCCGCCCACAAGGTCGGAATCTTCGCGTGACAGTGCTGCAATCAGCGACAGAACCGTGCGGGTCTGGCTGTCGATCATGGCGAGGCGGGCGTCCAGTTCACGCTCGGTCGTGGCGATAGCGTCACGCAGGCGCTGGCCTTCGGCGTGCTGCGCCACCTCTGCATTCTCTGCAACCATCGCCCGCAGCTTGGGGAGTTCCTGCAGGAAGGTGACCCCGATCACGCCGTTGACACGGATATTGAGGATCCCTGTCGCGGCAGAGCGGATCGTGGCGGCCAATTCAGCGCGGCGGGCCTGATTGATCGCGGTTTCGGACTGTTCCAGCGCGATTTCGACGCGCTGCAATTGCTGTTGCAACGCGCCGCTGTCGCCGCTGCCTTGACCCACTGCGGCAAGCAGGGCGCGCGCCTCGGACCGAAAGGCCGCACCGGGGGTCTGGCGTACCTCGACCAATGTCTGATGCGCTTCTGCCAACTGCTGGTCGAATGCGCTGTTCTGCAAGTCACTGCGGAATACACCCGGTTCGGGCGCCCCAGCCGTCAGGATCGGCGGGTTCAGAACCATCCGCAAACCCGCAGGTGCGGGAGCAACCTCGCCCGACAGATCGAAGAATGGCGCCTCGTCACGATGCGCAACACCCGAAAGGCCCAGCGGGGTCAAGGCATGGCCACCGCGAAGCACAAACCCGCCGCGCGCGCCGTGCAGCGCGTCCGGCCTGACCATCTGGAACAGATCCTGCGTGATTTCGGACGCATTCCCGACCATGTCGAACAATCCCGCAAGGTTCGGTGCCTTGCTGCCCACCGGTCCGAAGGTCTGACGCGAGGTGCCGTCGCTGATTACCGCGATTTCGCCAATATCGGCGGCACGGATCACCTCGGTGCCTGCCTCTTGGATCAGATAGGATGCGATCTGCGCATTCACCCCGATCCCGACCGAACCGCCGCGCGCTGCGAATTCCCACTCGGCCTCGGACGGCAGGCGCAAGAACCCGGGCGAACCTGCCTCCCACGGAACCAACGGCTCTTCACCTGACGCAATCCTGCGTCTGCTTTCGGCCGAAAGATAGGCATTCAGCGCGCGCAGCCGGTCCTGCGCATCAAAATAGCTTAGTCCTGTCTTGGGGCGCACATCGCGCCAGCGTGTCTGGCTGGCCAGCGCGTCAGTCGCAGCACAGGCCGCCGCCGCGACATCGGCGGTCGGGGCGGTGTCACCGGACCAGGCAGCAAAGGCTCCGCCCGTGAACAACGTGTCCTGCAGTTCGGTCCACTCGTGGCTTTGCACGTAAAGGGCGCGCGCAAGCAGGCTTTGACCCTCGCTTGACCTGATCGTATAGCCGCCAGCAATGGCCTCGGTCCTGTTGCCTTGCAGATAGCGTTGCCGCAACGCACCGTCGCCCGCGCCGCCGAAACTGCCGACGACGTGGTCAAGCACATTCACGGCCGGCGTATCCAGCCGCCGCAGCGCCAGATGGCGCCCGCAAGGAAGCGGAATGACCAGATCGCGCGGCAATTGCGCGGCGGGCAATGGCTGCGGGCAGGTGGGAGGTTCCAGCAGGCGCACTGCGCGGTAAACGCCGGGGGCGTCCAGCTCGCACCAGTTTTCGGCGATTGCGGGAGGCGCCACTGGTTGAGCGGCAAGACCGGTGCCGCCTGCAAACAGCCAGACGATGGCCGCAGGCAACGCGCAGGTCTTGATGAAATGGCGGGGGTGCATGGGTCAGTCTCCTCGCAGGGCGTGAGAAAAATCTTCGGGGCTCAGAGTCAGGACCGCGGCAACACCGGCCAAAGCGCCAATGGCGATAGCTGCCAGAAAACCGCCCGCAAGTGGCGTCAGCGCGGGAGATTGCACGGCGCTGGGGGTGGTCAGATAGCCCTGAACAATGGTCTCGACCGGTCCTTGCAGCCCCACAACCAGCCCCGCTGCGATGCAGCAGGCCACTGCCGTCATCACGCCGCCCTGAAAGGCGGGAAAGACGGCTAGCTGCGCAGGCGGCATGCCGAACACCGACATCAGCGCGAAATCGCGCTTCTTACGCACCACGCTCAGCCATTGGAGCAGAAAGGCGGTGATCACAAAGGCGGTGGCAGACAGCACAAGAACAATCGTGAAAATCTGCCGCAGACCCGTTTCCAGTTTCAGGATGCGATCGACCTGATCGGTCATCAGCCGCGTTTCGAGGCCGAAAAGGTCCAGCCTGTCCCGCAGGGCTGTCGCATCGGCCACTTTCGGGGCGTAAATTCGCAAGGATTGCCAGATCACCGACGCCGGATCAGGCACGAGATCCGGATCGTCCGAGGCAAAGGTCAGCCAGTCGCGAAACCCCAAGAGCGTCGCCGGCGCGACAAAGGCATCCTCGCCTGCCCATCTTTCAGCTGGAAGAACGGCTGCGACCTCAAGCGTGACTGGCACCCGCACGGGGCTTGAATCCGCAGGCGTCCGTGCAAGCAAAAGAGTGATGCTATCCCCTTGGGCGACCTCCAGCCGTGCAGCGGCGCGGGCGGACAGAACCGCCGCTTGCGGGGCAAGGGCGCTGTCATACACGCCTTCCATGACAGGATCGTCCAGATCCGTGGTGCGCAGGTTGAGATCAATCGCCAAGCCTCGGCTGTCTGCCTTGCGCGCCCGCTGGGTGGACACGAAGAAGGAAGGTTCGGGCACCACAAAACCTGTCTCGGGCCATCCGGCAATCACCGCAAGGTCGTCTGCCGTGATCCTGTTCTCGCCCACGATCACCACCTCGCGGTTGCGGATATCGCGCGCCAGATCCTGTGCCCATGTTTCGACCAAGCCGACACGTAAGGTATGCAGAACGACAGGCGGCGCAATGAGCGCCGCCAAAAGGACAATCCCGATGACCGTCAGCAACCTGTCATGAATCAGATCGGCCACGGCGAACCGGACCGCCAGCCCTGGGCCTGCCCAACGGCGCGCAGCGGCTGAACCCCTAGACATGGACACCCCCGTGCATGCACGTGCCGTCCCATGCCAGACGGCCCTGCGCGATCTCGGTCAAATCAAAACCTGCCTTGACAGCGGCGTCGGTGTCATGCGTGGCGATGATGACCGCCGAGCCTTCATCCTTGGCGATCCTGACAAGGGTGCGCATCACGCGGGCGGCGTTCTGCGCGTCCAGTCCGGCGGTCGGTTCATCCGCGATCAACAGCGCCCGCGGCACCGATAGCCCCGCCAATAGCGCGACGCGCTTGCGCTGCCCGCCCGACAGGGCCGCGCGCCGCTTGTCCATATGATCGGTCAGGTCCAGCGCCTGCGCCAGACGCGACAAACGGGCCTTTGCCGCGCGTGACCCAGCGACACCCGCCAGATGCAAAGAGGCCGCAATATGCGCCCGCGCCGTCAGAAAGGGCAGCACGCCCCCCATCTGGGGCACATAGCCGATTGGCCCCTGCCGCAGGATTGTCCGGTCCTGCGACCCGCGCAGATCAATTGCGGCCGCATCCTCAGCAGGGGCAAACTGGAAACGCACCGCGCCTTGCGGCCGCCGGAACAGTGCAATCACCTCGAGCAGGGTTGACTTGCCACAGCCCGAGGGTCCCGCAACCGCCAGACAGGCACCGCGCGGCAGCATCAGCTTGGCCACATCCAGACGAAACGGCGTCGCGGCCTCTGCGCCCGCGGTGATCTGCAATCCTTCGATCCGGAGAACAGGGGTCACGGCAGGTCCCGCAGTGGCAGGGGATAGACCTGATCCTCGGCAGACCGCGCATCAAGGGTGATCCAGCCGTCTTGTGTTGCATAGATGCGGTTGTAAGAGGCCAGCTTCGCCTCGACCTCGTCCAGCAATTGTTCACGGCTGGTCTGCCCCAGACTGTCCCATGTGCTGGGCGTCATGTTGATGAATTTCGAACCATAGGGCAGATCGTCCAGATAACTGGGCAGAAAGCTGCCGAAGGTCGGATCGACGGCGGTTGATCCCGCCTCGGCCTGAACCGAGGTAAAGAAATCGCCCATCCCCATATCTTTCTCGCGCAGGCGGGTGACGATGTCGCCCAGCCTGTTGGCAAGATCGCTAAGCTGGTCGCGGGTCACGAAAACGCTGACCTCCAGCGCGCGGCGGCCGGGGTTGGCGATATCGCGGTCCACCGCCCAGCCCCGATAGAAATCTGGTGCCTCGACACCGGAACGTGCGCCCAGATACTCGGTCTGATAGCGGAACAGCTCTCCGGCGACAGCCGCCGCGACAAGGGGTGCATCGCCCTCTTGATCGATGACCACAGGTCCACCGGCGGTGATGGCGGCCAACATGGGATTGTCGAGCACATCTTGTGGGGCCGACAACTGTCCCTCGACCGACAGCTGGGTCAACTGGTCGATGAACAAACCCGCAACCAGATCAAGCTGGTCCGCGAAGGACTGTTCGGTTTGCCCTCGGACGCTGAAATACTTGGAGATCGCGGAATCCCCGGTCTGCGACATCCGCGCATAAAGTTGCTGGCCGCGTGCCGTATCGTCATAACCTTCGGTGTCCTGACTGATACGCGCCGCCTCTTCCGTCTGCATATGCAACACGAAAAGCGAGATATTGCGCTGTGCGGCCAGCGCGTTGATCGTCTCGGGGCCCATCTGGCTGTTTGCTGCGAGAATGTCACCCACCGACCGTGGCGAGGCATCAGTGATCAGGAAAACCAGCCTTGTATCGACCTCGGCCCAGTTCAACTCTCCGATAGCCAGATCGATCCCTGCAAATGCATCCTCGCGCCAGTTCACGGTCGAGGATGTCGCGGGCTGCATTTCGTTCACGGATGAAAACAACGTCGCAGCTTCGGTTGGGCTGCCAAAATCACGATAAACGCGGCGTAGATAGCCTACATCCTGCGCCCTGTCGGTGTTGTCACGATAGCCGACAAGGGCGAAATCGAAACGGTCCTGCAGTCCCTGTGCGGCAAGTCCCGAGGAGATGTCGCGGACAAAATCCTTGGCGCGGTCGATATAGGGGCCCATCGACCGCGTTGTATCGACAACAAAGGCGACGCCGACGCGGAAGTCCCGCGCGTCGGCCTGCACGCTGATCCGGTCCTGCCCGACCGGCTGTGCGCCGGTGGTGGCAGTGTCGGTGCTGTCGCGGTTCAGGGCGGCCAGTTGCAGGATCGTGACATCGCCGTGCGTTTCGGTGCTGGTCTGGATGAAATCAAGGACCGGCATCAAATAGGGCCGCTCGACACTGTTGACCGTCAGCGCGGGTTCGATGGCGACGATCTGCTGCGGGTCATAGGTGCCATCGGCAATCTGGTCGTGCACGCGCCGGATGGCCTCGGCTGACCCTTCTTCCAGATCAAGGATGTCAAAGACCGCATCCTCGGAGCTGAAAAAGACCGTCCTGTTACGCCCTGTGTTCGGCGCATAGGACATCACCAACATTGTGCGCCACTCTTCGGTACGCGAGGCTTGCACCCATCCTTCGGCGCCGCGCGTCCCGCGCCCGACCGCCAATAGCGGGTCTGCGGGGTCGCCGCCCTCGGCATAGACGTAAAGCACTGAAAACGCGGGCAGTGGGGTTGCATTCCCGCCTGCATCACGGAGTTTCGCGCCCGGCCTGCTCAGGACACGCCGCGCGCGGTCGCCAAAGGCGATCGGATCTTCGAGATCGGCAAGGGCGGGCAGCGTCACCGGTGCAGGTTCGGGGGTTGGCGCGGGTCGGGGAGCAGGCGGGTCCAGCGGTGTCGGTTCAGGCGCAGGTTCAGGCGCAGGTTCGGGAACGGGCGCAGGTTCGGGCGCAGCGGGAAAGGGCGGCAAGGCAGCACTGATCACCGCGACAGATCCGGCGATTTCGGTTGCGACCGTCGCGACCGCGGCCTCGCGTTCCTGCAACGCCGCATCGAGATCGGCCAGCCGCGCCAGTGCCGCACCTTGCGAGCCTTCAGCAAAAGGCAAGGCTTCGGCGGCTTCCACCTGGGTTGCAAGCTGGTCAACCATCTGCGCGACAACCGAAGCCGTGGCCGACTGCGCGTGACCAAAGCCCGGCATCGCCGCGATCCACGCAAGAGAAACATAGTGAAAGCTGCGGTTTTTCATCAATACACCTGCCGAAATTGGCTAAGAACAAAGGCGAACCCGTCACCGGCCGACCAGACCAGCGAGAAGGGGCCGCTTTCGGCGATCCGCAACATGGTCGTGCGGTCAGTCACCGACCGGACCACCATTTCCGCATCCGTCACAGGCTGGGCATAAAGCGTCGCTTGCGCGTCAACGACAGCCAAGGCGATGTCGGGCTGCGCGCCCGGCGCGATGCCTGCGGGCAATGCATGCGGGACCGCCGCCTGAAACGACTGCGCCAGAACCGCGAATGTCTGTGCGCGCCAGCTTGTCAGCTGCTGACCGGCCTCAAGCTCGGCAATGGCGGCTGCGGTGCTTTCGATCTGTGCCAGCGTCTGGGCGCTGGCAGGCTGGCGCAATGCTGTATCCTGCGCCTGCCTTTGCCTGAGGTCCTCGAACCGCGCGCGCAGTGCCGCCAGATCAATTCCCTCCGCCGGTGGCATAAGGGTCGTGACCTCGGCAAGAGACGGGGCTGGCACTGCAGCGGGGGGGGGCGGCAAGGCCGTCTCTGTCTGGGCTAGCCCGGCCCCGGCCTGCAACATCAGCACAACAGACAAGCAGTGGTGAAAAAGTCTCATTCCAAACCCCCTAGAAAGCCAAGAAATGGAAAGAACAAAAGAAGCGCCACAGCCGCAGGGCCGGACCGCCGCGACAGGATCAGCGACAGCCAGACACACGAAATCAGGGCAACGGCCGTTGCAGGCTGCGCATAAAGTCCCGGTGGCAAGGCCGCCGCCAGAACCGCCATCGCACCACCCCATACACCCGCCAGCACAAGTCCCGCACAGGCGGAACCCAGTGCCACAAGCACCGTCGGCAATTCAGGCAGAGCAGCGAAACCATCACCAAGGGCAAAGGCAAGATAGGGCGCTGCCGACCCGATCAGAAAGCCCGCCACCCCACCACTCAAGATGGCGGGCTTGGCACCACCGTTGTCCAGAAACCAGACGACAGCCGCCGCCCCTGCCCAGACCGTCACCTCATTAAACGGGCACGGATCGCACAGAAAAACGAGCAGCGCCGCACAGGTCGCGACAGCCCAAAAGAACTGCCCAAAACGTCCCTGTGCCACGGCCCGCGTCACAAATGCAGCCGAGACACCCGCAAGTCCGATCGTCAGCACCGGCATGGCAACACCCCAGTGCATACTATGCAGTTCGCATCAGTCATAGATATCCCCCAGAATCTGGCAGCGGTTGGCCAGCGCATCGTGTTCGGCCACCAGCGCCTTGGCGCGCAAGCCGGCAAAGGTCGCCTGTGTCGCCGCATCCAGAACAGTTTCCTCGATCCTGAAAATCCGTTCTTGCACGGCTCCCAGCCGCAGGATCAGCTGGCCGTCATTTTCGGACTTGGCCTGCCCGATATCGGCCAGAATACGGCGGTTGAAGAACTGGCCGCAGTCAAGCAAGGCGTCGCTGCGCGCGTTCAAGGGTTCCCAGTCCACGGCCAAAGCCGCCGCGCGGCTGTCATCAAGGCCTGCCGGACATGCTTCGGGGATCGCTGCCGATGCTGCCTCGATCACGGCGAAGGTGGCGAACATCGCTGTCAGCCTGTCCGACAGGGTTCCGACATCGCCGGCATAGGCCGTTGCAGCATCGGAAAACTCGGACAGCTTCAGCGCGCAGTCTTGCGCCGCGGCCCCGACGGGGGCTATCGCTGCCATCAGCGCCAGTAAGACAGCCTTTGGCTTTGGCTTGGGGTGTCTGCTCATGTCTCGCTCTCCGTAACCGACAGCATGCCGCGCAACCCCTCTCGCAAGAGGGCATCGCAAGCAGATGTCCCCAGTATCGCCAGCCCTTGCTGGTAGGCTTCTCGTGCGGCTGCGGGCTCTCCGGTCTGTCGCAGGATCATGCCGCGCAACAAGGCGCTGCGGCCATTGCGCGGCATCGCCTCGAGCGCACGGTTCAACCGCTCGAACTGCGTGTCCCTGCGCGCCAGCGCGCCGAGTTGCACGACCGTCTCAAGCGTCCGCACAACATCGGTGGCACAGGATGCGGGGTCATCCCCCGTCCCCGCCGCCGACATAAGCGCCAGTTGTTCCAGCGCCGACCAGAAGCCGGGGTCGATCGCTGCAGCACGGGCCAGATGGCTGACCGCCTCTTGCCGATCACGGGTCAGCGCTGCGGCCAGAAACGCCTCGTCGGCGCGACAGCTTTCAGGAACCACCCTGCCCGCGGCACGCGCAAGATAGGCTGCCGCAGCGGTGTCGTCATTCTGGCGGAGGGCGTTTTCGGTCAGCGCCAGATCGATCCGCCACCGCGAAAGATCGTCTGGTGCCGTGGCCAGCAAGATGTCCAGCATGTCCGCCCGCACGGCAGGCCCCGTTGCCACGGTTGCCGCCGCGAAATCATGCCGCCACCTGCGATCGACACCCAATGCCAGGCGGGGTCGCCGCATCAGGCAGGGAGAGGCCATCGGGACAAGGCCCGCCTCGGCGGCATTCGCTTGGGCCTGTACTTCGGCTTCACCCTCGCGGATTCGCTCAACCGCGGCCTGCACATCAGGCATCTGCGCTGTTTGCTGTGACCCTTGCACGGGCAGTTCGGCCAAGGTCGTCACGGCCAGCGCGCAAACCAGAGAGCCCACCGCAAGCGACCGCCATCTGATGACGACTACCGCTGCCATTGCCGCGCCCGTGTTTCAAAGTTTTCGGTCCGCCGCGACAACACTAGCGGCGACTGGGATGTGACAGTTACCCAACGCAACGGGACCCGATCCTTGCGCAGTTCCCAATACACCTGCGCAAAGACGCTGCTGCCCTCTGGCGTCACGATGAATGTCGGGACAAGCCCGTCCTGATCAAACGCGCCGCGCAGGGCGGCGGTGATGTCCTGCACGCCTTGCATGGTTGCAAGCGGTTGCGCCGTGGCGCTTAGCTGTGTCCAGTCCAGGTTCAGTTGCAGACGGTGATCGTTCAGATCACGGTAATTGCTGCGGTCGATAACCAGCGTCGCCTCGCCCTGCGGGGTGCGCGCAACGGTTGCGCCGCCTGTCAGACCCACCGCGAACCCGTCAAGATCGATCACTGTCGCTCCGGCATCGGTCACCGCCCAATATGTGCTGGACGGGGCCACCGACACCTCTAGCGGCGTCGGGTAAAAGAGGTCGGGCGGCGTATCGGACTGCACTTCGCCCGGGGGGGCGGGCGGCGCCGCGACCGTAATGACCAACATGGTCGCAAGGATCAAAACCGCCAGCGCATTGGCCGAAACGTCCAGCATCCCCACGTCCGTGTCGGGATAACCCGCGCGCGCCCTGCGGCCGAATCCCAGTCCGATCATGGCCGACCCTCCGTCAGGAAAAGCGACCGGATCGCATCCGCGCCTGTATCGTCCAGCCCCAGAGGGGCGAACTCGAACAGAATCAGCGGCGAAGTATCGGTCGCAGGGCGGTCATTCAGCGTCTCTTCAAGATCGCGCAACTGTCGCGCGATGGCGGGCCCGTCACCCGGTATAAGGCAACCGGACCCAAGCGCCACCAGCACACGGCCACCGCCCGCCAGGAGTGTCTCCAAACGCCCTGACCGGATATCGGCAGGGCGCAGGTCTATCGCCTCTTGCCCGTCACCGCCCAGATAACCAAGCGCGTCCTGCCCTTCGCAGGTGATCAGATGGTCATAGGGTGCGGGCTGCAGGGGTTGCGGCGGGTCCAGATCCTGCAAGGCGAAGACGATGACAAAGACACCGATGGTCGCGAACAGGATATCGACCAGCGCCGTATATTGCGCCGCATGGCTTATGGAGCGCGATACCCTCACGCCCTTAGCCTGCGGCCTGCATGCCGAAATTGTCTGCCAATGCTGCATCCCGCGCCGCATCCGCGCGCAGCGAAACCGTCGTGGCCAGCGCCATCACCGGCATGACCAGAACAAGGCCCGCGAATGTCGTATCAAAGGCGAATTGCAAGGCCCCCAGCACTGACCCCAGCGCCTCTTGCCGGTCGCCATCGGCAAAGACGCTGCCCAGATCGCCGATCGCATCCGAAATCCCGATCACGGTGCCGATGAACCCCAGCAAGGGCAGCGCCCAGATCGCATAAGACAAGGGTGCCATGCGGATCGCGGCCAGATGGTCCCAGCGTTCCGTGAACAAGGCTGCGGTCAGATTGGCATCGGATGCCGCCATTACGTCGGGCGCGGCACCCGAATGCCCCGCCAGCCGCGCGACAAGGACGCCACGGGACTGAAAGGCCCATAGCTGGATCAGTCCGAAAAAGAAGGCCCAGACCCCCACAAGCCCGATCAGCACCACAAAGGGGTTGCCGAACAAACGCTGCAACAGGCCGAGTGCCGCGCCCTCTTCGGCAGGGGGCACGGCCCAGCCGCCGCCCGCGACCGCCGCTGCCGCAAGCAGCCCCGAAAGACCCAGTGGCATGACCAGATTGGCCGCGGGAAACTGTCGTATCATCGTCATTCTTGTGCTTCCGTCTGCTCTGCGCCGCCCAGAACGGCGATCTGGTCCTTCAGAACCGCAACAGTCGTCGCGATCGTGTCACGCTCTGCTTCGAGCGCGTTCAGGGTCAGGTTCAACTGGTCGATCACCACCCCGAACTGCGCGGCCCTGTCGCGATCGCCGGCCTCGGAAGCGGCATCCCTTTGTGCATAGATCGCATCCAGCTTGGCCTCTTGCGCGGCAATCAGCGCCTCAAGCCCTGTCAAATGCCCCTCTGCCGCCGAGACGACAGCCACGACCGAAGCCAGATCGACTTCGGCCGCCTGCTGTCCTTCGGCCACGGCAAAGGAACCGGCGCAGAGGAAAGCCGCGCCCATGACCCGCGCCAAGGACATTGCCCTACTCGTTCGCAAGGTTGCTGGGTTCGGCGACAATGCCCGCCTGACTGACGATCGAGCCCATCTGCTCGTTCATCTGGCCCAACTCGTCCGAGATCGCGCGCATCGTATCAAGCGCCTGATCGGCAAGATTCGCGTCATAGAGCGCGATGACGACGTCGCGCTGCGCCTCGATCTGTTCGATCAGGGCCTGCGACTCGGCCGATTGGTTGAGGATCTGCTCGCGCAAGGTCAGCGCCTCGTCGATCCGCGCCTGCCAAGTCTCGGCGATCGGCACAAGTGCCTGATTTTCGACGCCACGTTCGCGCAGGTCGTCACGCCGTTCGCCCCAGACCTCGAGCATAGCGTTGATATCCTGCCAGACAGCGCTGTCGCGGCCCAGATCGGCCTGCATCTGGCGCGCTGCATCCAGCATCTCGTCCAGGGCACGTGCAGCTTCGTCGCCATCGGTTGTGGCGCTGATGATGTCGCCCAAAGTCGCGACGCGGTCGGACAGACCTCCGGCGATGGTGGTGACGCTATCAACAAGGGCGACCATGTCAGGCTCTTGGGTTTGCGCGATGACAGGTGTGGCCGTGGACAAAAGTGCAATCAGCACGGCACGCGAAACGATCTTCATAGTGGGGTATCCTTTTGGATTGTGGGTGTTTTTGCGTTCACTCAGTGGCCACACTGTCGTCGGTCGGGACGACAACGACGTTCTGGGAGATTTCGGAGAGGACCACGGCCATCTGCTCCAGCCCGTCGGTCAAGGTGCTCAGGTCGTTGACAAAGGTTTGTACGGCCCGCACCTCGCCGTTGCGGATCAGTTCCGCCCGCATCTGCGCATGATCGGACAAAAGGGATGTCAGCGTCCCTTCGGCAGCCAGAATCTGTTTGGACTGTTCCTCGATCGATGCAAGCGAGCTGGTCAGCGCTGCAATCCGCGAATCGCGTGACGGGCTGGGGGGATCACGTTCATTCTTGCGCAACAAGACAAGGACATTGGCGCGTGCATCGTCCAGCGCACTCATGAAAGGCGAGGTGACCTTGATCTTGTCAATAACTTCGCGCGTCTCTGCCTCGATTGAATCCAGCATGGCAAAGGCTTGCGTTGTAAGTTCATCACCCGAGTAGTCCTGCAAGTTCTGCATCGACGCCATGGTTTGATCGACCGACATCTGCACACGGTTTGAAATACCGCTCAGGTCGGCGCTGAGCTCTTTCAACTGGCCTTGCCGCGCGAACCCGTCCTGCGCAAGTACTGGCGCAAAGCCACCTGCTGCAATCAGGCAGACCAGACCGAAAAGGCGGCTTTTGTATCGTGAACTCATGTCTCACTTCCTTTGGAAAATGCATCTGTTGTCCGCGCACGGGCGGTCACTAGTAACCGCCCAGAATTTCGCAACGTCGCAGCATTAGCCCGGTCGCCGTCTCCAGGCGCACACGACGCTGGTCAAAGAACACAAAGCTGCTGACAGCCCGCGACACCTGAACATCCGCTGTGGCCCATCGCCGCAATACGCTGCCGACCGCCAGACGGTCATTGGCGGCATTCGGGTCGGTGCTGGCGTCCAAAGCCGCCATGCGGTCATTCAGGTCCTGCAAGCCAGCCTGCGCGCAAACCGAAAAGGTCTCGGCCTCTTGCACCAAAGCCCCCAAATCACCTTTGGCCAGATCGCTCTGCAATTCTTCGACCGCTGCAAGGAAATCGGCAGGGCATTCCGTGACATCCTGATCAATCTCAAGCGCGCGATTGCGTTCTTCCAGCGCTGCAAAGCGCGCGTTAAGTTCAAGCGCCTGAGCCTCAAGAGTTGTGGACTGGGCAGCAAGTGTATCCGCCTGCTCTGTAATGTCGCCCAAACGCTGCGAGCAGGCTTGGTCAGTCAGGATCGGCAGGAAATCGACACCACCTACGGCACCCCGAACATCGGACGTGTCGGTGTGGGCAGAAGCGAAACCGTCAGGCGGCGGCACGATTTC
>NZ_DAIPIW010000034.1:17423-27160 GCF_036770585.1 Yoonia sp.
CATCGGACGTGTCGGTGTGGGCAGAAGCGAAACCGTCAGGCGGCGGCACGATTTCGGTGGGCGATAAAGGCGGCGGCGCTGTTGGCAGATCAGCGACGGGTGGCGCCTGCCCGCCCGCCTGTGCCTCAAGCGCGGACAAGGCCGCCTCGACCTCGTCGAATGTGACTTGCGCCGTTAAGGGCGATGCTGTGCCAATAGCCAGCAGCGCCGTGACCGCCAACGCTCTGACCCTGCCCACCTTACGGTGCGCAGGCGAAACAGCCGTATGAGACAGGGATACAACAAGGCGACTGGTCACATATAGCTCCGACGGCTGACAGCAGGTTGTGCAAGGCTTAACGGCCAAATCTCCAAAAGTGACCGGACTCAGGTCCGGTCACTTTCATATTCCCGCCACAAGTTACTGGGATAAGGGCTTGAACAGCTTTACCTCTGCGTCATGTCACGCCACAGACGCAGGTCAGGCAATACTTAAACCTGCTGTCCCGACTGGGCAGATAAAACCGATTTGGACGAAGTCATTGAACAAGGAAAACGCGCTTTACTGGGAAAAACTCCTGCCGCTCAAACTGATGGACGCCATTCAGGACCCTGACAAATGGGCTGATGCGCTCGAGGTGATCATGCGCATGACAGGCGCAAAGGGTGCGATCATCACCCTGCGCGACAAGCAGACCTGCCAGATCGTGAACGATGTCACACTCGAGGAGGAATTCCACTCGCCCCTGATCCGCGGCTTTTCCACCGAGGCGATCATCCACTACCTGACGAACCTGCGCACCATCGACCCCTGGGCCGAGTTCCAGCGCACCTACTACCCCCATCGTCCCGTGCAGATGTCCCGCGTCTGTCCGCAAGAGTCTGTCGCCGACCAGCGCTTTTTCGACTGGCTACGGGGGGTCGGCTTTACGGATACGATCGTATTCGAACTGGACCGCATGGCCGGTTACTGGACCGCGATCAATCTGTTTCTGGGAAGTCCCACCGCCCCCGAAGCCAAGCGCGCAATGGACTTTGCCAACGAATATTACGACCTGATCCGCAACGCATGGGTGACATCGCAAACCCTGTCGAAAACCCGCCAGTCCAGCGCTGCCCTGCTGACGTGCGCGGCGGATGCGGGCGCCCCCACATGCATCGCCGGCGCCAATGGCGAACTGCTGGAAAGCAACAGCCTGTTCGACGCATTGCTGGAGGGCGACGCCATCCGCCTGTCGGGCAGCAAGCGCAAACTCAGCTTTGCCGATGCGGTAACCATCATCGGTTTGCAGCAATGGGGCCAGCACGCTTTCCTGCGCCACAGTGCCGAGACCAAACCCCTTGTCCTGATCGCAAGCCCCCTTGATCCCGATCCGATCTTTGCCGGAAAACGCGAGAACCACTGGCTGTTGACCTGTTCGGTCAGTGGTGCCGCGATGCCCGCACCAGAGGCCAACCCCGCCCATCACGTCCTGACAAGGCAGGAACGCACGCTTTATTCTGAAATCGCCGCTGGCAAATCCGTCCAGAAGGCGGGAGAGGCGATCGGTCTCAAACGCTCGCGCACGTTCGAGGTTTGGGGTAGTATCAAGGAAAAGCTTGGCATCACCATTGCCCATCAGATCAGAGCCTGAAAGCCGATAACGCCGCGTCACCGGTTTCCGGCGCAAAAATAATTCCAGAAGCGCAACAGATCGCAACAGGTCGGAACCTGATAGCGCGATCCCTTTGTTAGCCATTCCTTATCAGCACGCCACTGGGGGCCTGCTGCGTCATCCGACGACCAGAAGGAAGGTGCATGACATGAAACACTTTGTAAACTCACTGTGGAAGGCCGCGCAAGGCCCTGTGCAGACACTCGAAACACTGATCGATGGCTTCGCAAAGATGCCAGAGGTCCGCGACACCCGCAATCCGAGGGCAATCTCGTACACGCTGAAACCCGCGTTTGTCCGCAGCTTCGCCAATTCAGGGTATCCGTTCCTGACGTTCTACGAATTCAACGATCTCGCCGGATGGTGTCGTGATACCTATTTCGCGCCCGACCACGTCCCGGGATATGCCAAGGACATCGGCACCGCCTATACGGTCTGGACCCACGATGCCTTCAGCGCCTATCGCAGGCACATTTTCCTCGACAAGATCGGCACCAATATCGCCGTGACCTTCGAGATCCCCTCGCTCGGGGCCTCTTCTTGGTTTCCGTTGCGTATCCGGATCTGCGATGCGCAGGGAATGTTTTTCCAGACCGACCAGAAACTGGTGGTTGAACGTATCCAGCCCGCGGGCGGGCAACTGACATCGTGGAAAAAGATCCCGCAGCTGCGCGACAGCCTGCCAAGGTTGCACGAGCAGACCGTAGCACCGCAGTGACACGTGACGGGGCGCGCTGTCGGCTTGCGCGCCCTAGTCCAATAGATATTCACCGAAATTGATCCGAATAGCTGCGCGATGTTCGGCAGGCAGGTTGCGCAGGACTTCCAGCAGGACCGTGACCTGCCGTGACGTCAGTTCGGGCACATGCGCTGATGCATCTTCAAACCCCAGCAAAGCTGCCAGATCAAAGGGCGACTGAATACCGTAAAGGCACCGATACCCCGGTTTGCCCCCGACAAAAAACGACTCTTCGTTCGACAAAAGTTGCGGCAGGATCAGCGTCTGGCCCGTGATCCGGTGATCCGGCGCATAGCGGGACGGCATCAGAGAACCCATCGACCGCCCTGCCGGAAAGTCATGCAGCAACAACAAGTAATGCCCCGCCTCCTTGAGCGGAGCGAGCGCTATCTGAAGCGTGACCCTTGCGCCCCAGCGAAAGCTGGGCAGACGCGGGCCGTCATCCTCAAAGCCGATCCCACCGACACTTAGCCGCATGTCGGTCCGGATCAGGATCTTGCCACCCTGCGGCACGCCTTCGCGCAACGTCTCGCGCAGATGCTCGGCGACCGAAGCGCCATAGCTGCCAACCCCCGCAGCTTTCAGCGCTGCGCAGAATTCAGGGAATTCCAGCAGGAATAGCCGGTAATCGAACCCGAATCTGGCCAGATCGAACAGATCGACAAAGCGCGCCAACTCCCAGTTGGCCGCCTTGCGCTGGCCTGTCTTCATTCGCGAAACCGAAAACTTGGTGGTGTCTATCGTTCTTTCCAACTCTTTGCTGTCAAAGACATGGCTGGGCAGATAGGCCCCCGTGACCCCTTCGATATGGGCCAGTTTCCGGCCCAGGTCGGTAATCGTGTGTTTCTGAAAATCAATGTTCACGCGGGAATGTCCTTTTTGTTGTATCTCGCCAGACCTAGCAGAGCTGGATCAGCCTTTGGCGGCTTGGTGTTGCGGGAAGTTGCTGTTTTCATAAACAGCAAAGGCCGCCCATTCCTCGGGCAGAAGCCCGCCCTCACTGGACCCGATCCCCCCTGTGCGGCTGGTCGGGCCGCTGGGTGCCAGCAACCTTGCCGCATGGTGTGCCTGCAAGCCTGCCAGCACTTGGGCGGGATCCTGCGCCGGATCAGCCGCGAAAGCCTGCCAGAAGGCCGCTGTGATCGTGGCGGCGGCCGTCTCGGGGATGTCCCAAAGCGTCCCGATGAAGCAGCGCGCCCCTTTCTCAAGGATCAGCGCGGCAAGCGAGGTATTCGTCACATCCGCGCCATCATCCACCCCCGACGAGCAGGTCGCGAAGAAAACCGCCCGCATTCCCGCAAGATCAAAGTCATGCCCCATCAGATCAGCGAGATAAAGCGGCGTGCCATCCCCCATTTCCAGCACGGAAAGATCAGGGCGGGCATGGGTGATCTCGAAATGCGTGGCCAGCGACATGCAGGCGGGCCGCTTTGACAAGTCTTCTGCAAGGCGCGTGCGCGTCATCTGCGGGCCCATTGTAACGGTCATCGGCGAAAACAGGTCATGACCACCCTGCAAGGCGACAGGACGCGCGGCCAGTGGCCCCGATCCGAAAGCCGAGAAATAGGCCAGCCCAGAACGGGGTGCCGCGGTCGGGGCCATGGGATCGACGTTCAGGACATATGTGATCGCCACACGCTGCGTCAGACAGACCTCACCATCGGTCAGCAGCCCAAAGGGGATATGACCCAAAATGCCAGAGGCATCGACCTCAAGCCGCGTAATCCCGTCAAGTTCGCCGCCAATCGGCGCGATGATCAGCCGATAGAGATCGCGCGCGGGCCCCTTCCATGCGTCGGGGTCCGTCACAGCCGCACGCAGCTTTGCGACGCGGTCAAGGAAATCCTGCGGCGACAGCCGGATTGTCTTGCGCCGCGTTCGGTCAGCCCAGCGATAGTGGATGATGCAGCGCTCGCCCGCAGGCAATAGCGCCAGCCTGACCGCTCCTTGCGCAGGCGGCAGCGACAGGACCCGCCGCTGCGTCGGACCCGATGACGTCCTGAAATCCAGCAGCGCCTGCAGAACCTCGGCCGCGCGCTGCAAAAGCGCGTCACGGTCCGCACCACGGCGCAGGACGGCCAATTCCTGCCGCCAGTTCTGCCAGTCCTGTTCGGCCCGTGCTTCATCCCGATCGAAGGGTACAGGCTGGAACGCCAGCGCCTCTGCACCCGAACGCTGCAACAGCTGGGCATAACGGCGAATGCGCGCAAACAGGTCCTGCAACACCATGACCTCGTGAAAACGCCCCGCGCGGCGCAGATGCGCAAGCGTCGTATCCAGCAGGGCGACACTGTCCTCGATCACCCCGTGCAGGGCGTCTTTTTCCAGTTCCTGTGTCAGAAGGGCAAGATACTTCAGCGTCAGCTTGCCAAGAAAGATCGCGGCGTCCGTCTGTCCTGTCTGGTTTGCCAGTGCCGCGAAGACCGCCACGATCTCGACCTCGCGCGCGACCGGACCCATCCCCACCGCCGAGGCAAGCAATGTCAGCGCGCTTTCCCTTACCCCGCTGGTATCCTTTGCCCTGATCTGCATTTGCGCCAGACCGACGACCCCGATCCACGCCAGATCAAAGGGCGCGGCGGCGCAAAGCTGTTGCAGATAGGCGATTGCGTCGTCGGGACTTTCGGCCCGCTGCAGGGCGGATGCATATTTGGCGGCCATGTCCAGCTTGTGCATCCATTCTTCGGGATCGTTACGCTCCATCCAGTCCAGACAGTCCTTCAGGATCGCGACCTCTGCCTTATGGTCCTTGCGGAAGCGGGCAAGTTCGGCCCGCGCTATCGCCAGCGTGGTCTCGCCCGACATCGGCACCGTATCAACAGCCTTGCGGATTTCGATCATCCGCTCGACCCGCCGCCAAGCGCGGGCCTCGTTGCCCAGATACAGAGACACGCGCGCGTCATTGCCCAGGACAGCCAGATAGGGCGCGGCCGCCGCAGCATCGGCGGGCAAGGCCGCCACCGCCGCGGACAAATTGCGCATTGTTGCGCCCAAATCCCCTGTGGACCAATCCAGCATGGCCACCGCGTGATGCCATTTCAGGCGATCCAGTTGCAAAGTGGCATCATCGGGCGCGATACTTTCGTATAGCTGGCGCGCCTGCGTGAAATCACCTATTGATTCCAATGTGATAGCCCACTGCCGTGTGGCCGTGACATGATCCAGCCCTGCTTGCAGGCACAGCGCATGGCACTGCTCGAAAATTGCCAGCGCCTTGTCAAAGCGGCCGACCTCGCGCAAAGCATAAGCAAAGCTGGATTTTACCTGCACCACGAACGACGGTGCCGCATCGGGCGGCAACGCGGCGACGGCCTGCCCATATTGCGCGCAGGCCTGCTGCACACGTCCCTCGTACCAGAGGGTCGTTCCACGTTCCCAATAGTCCTGTGCTGTCAACGGTGATGCTTTGCCCATCCAAGCATGAAAAGGCAAGCCGCCTGCTGTGACAAGCGGCGTTAGTACGTAATCTCGATCCGCCGTACCGAAGGATCGACGGTGGCAACCGCTGCCTGAAGGCGGGCGCGCAAATGCGTGTTGATATATGACCGCACAAAGGCCGAAGGTGCCGCCAGCACCAACCGACCCTCGTCTTGCCCGGCCTCGGCCAATAGCGCGAACCACGCACGGTAAAGCGGGCCATCCTCGTGTTGCAACAAATGTGCTGTCTGCGCCCACAGGCCGCCGTCGGGCGGCAGGGCGGCGGGGGCGCGTCCGACGGGAAAAGGCACGACGGTCGTATCGGCAGGCGCGGTCTGTCCCCCCTGCCCGACCCGTTCGGCAAAATCCGGGCCAACCGCTGTCCAGTAAGGTTGTGTCGCGGCCATCACCTTGGCGATCTCGACGCGATGGACGGTGACCCGCCCGCGCGTCGCCGCACGCGCCACCACGACCCACCCGCGCGCGCGCATAAGGGCGAGTTCGCGCTTGGCAGTCCGGTCGGTTACGGCCCAAAGCTGCCCCAGCTCGCGGATGCCGACACAGAATGTCTCGGTCTTCCAACTGAGCCGCGCAGTGATGACCAGCGCCAAACGCTGCGCGAGACGACCGTCCACACCTTTGTCGTGTAGGCCTAGCGACAGCAACGCCGTCAATATGTCATACTTCAACGCAGCCGCTCGGGGGCCGGTTGCCTTTGCAATCTGCATATCTGCTCTCCGGATCGACTGGGAAACAGCCGGTGCGACGTTGTCAGGTGCTTGGGGTTGCCCCCTATTCTTTCCGTCACAACGCTTTTGAACGCCTCGACTGAATTAGCGTTGTATTTCGCCGAATTGTCAAGATTCGATTAGGGCACCGTCCACTCTCGCCCGTCAAAATTCAAAAGAAAGGTATCTTTTTGGTATTGGGGGACATCCAGTGTGTCACCCTGTTGGCTCTGGATGTCCCCCCAAGCGCTTGTGGGCGACCTTGCCTGTCCCCCCATATAGCGCAGGAATATCCCGATTCGGGCCCTCAGAGCCTTTTGCGCGATTCGGTTGGCTAATCATCCGCCAGGCCCTTGGCTGGCAGGTGTGGCAGCAAAGTGCGCGGGACCCACATTTACGATATCGCGCATAGACAAGTTATGCAAATTGGGCGTATTTAGTGAAAAGATCAGAATTAGCGTCCGGATAAAACATGTTCACCCACGCAGACCTTCGCGAACTTCAGACCCGCTCTCTCAAGATGCAAAGCTGGATCCGCGAGCAGACATTCTCGCCCGAAAGCCAAAAGGTGTTGCGCCGCTTCTCTTCGTGGGAGGTGGCCGAGCTGATCCTCGGGATGAACCAGTCCACCTTTCGCGGGCGTCTAGCCGCGGACCCGACCTTCCCCGCGGGGAAGGTCGAGCCCGACGGGCGACAGCGGTGGTTCTCGCTGGAAGAGATCAACACATTGCGCCGCAAGCTCAAGGTCAAGGGCAAGTCACTGCAACCCGAGCGGCCCAAAGGGCGCGCCTTTCGCACCGCGATCGCGAACTTCAAAGGTGGCGCAGGCAAGTCCACCGTTGCGTTGCATTTCGCGCATGCTGCCGCACTCGATGGCTACCGCGTTCTTGTGGTCGATTTCGACCCGCAGGCGACGCTGTCCCATTCCACGGGACTGACCGATGTCAGCGAGGAACAGACGGTCTGGGGCATCATGGCCCGTGACCTGATAAACGAAACGGACCGCATGAACGCCGCCCCTGTCGCCGCCGAGAGCGGCACCGCCCTGCCCCGCCGGACGATCCCTGCGGGCATACGTGATCTGGGATTGCAGGACTTGCGCATCGGCGATTTCATCCGCCCCACAAATTGGCCGACGATCGACATCATCCCGTCCTGTGCCAATGCGGCTTTTGTTGAATTCGCCAGCGCGCAATACCGCCACTTGAATCCCGAATGGTCGTTCTTCGCTGCCGTCTCGCGCTATCTTGATGCGCTGCCTGATGACGAATGGGACCTGATCTTCTTCGATTGTCCGCCTGCGATTGGCTATCAGTCGATGAACGCGGTCTTTGCCGCAGACATGTTATGTATACCCTCGGGGCCAGGGTATTGGGAGTACGACAGCACAACATCCTTTATCGGCCAGCTTGCCGAAGCGCTCGAGGATCTCTCGGACGGTTTCGCGCAAACCTTCCCCGCGGGGAAGATTACACTGCCGAAGGTTTTCCGCGATGTCCGCTTTCTTCTGACGCGCTATGAGCAGGGCAACGACCTGCACCGCGCGATGTATGAAGCTTTTGGCAAGGTTTTCGGTGACAGGCTGTCCCAGCACCCGATCGAGGCGACACGCGCCGTCGAGCAGTCAAACCGCTTTCTTAGTTCGGTCTATGAAATCGACTATCGCGAAATGACCCGCGATACATGGCGGCGCGCGCGCGGTACGTTCGATCAGGCATGGAAAGAGCATCATGGCCATATGATGCGCGCATGGTCCGACATGGCCGCGGCTGAGGCTGGAGAAAACCTTCCCCGCGGGGAAGATGTCGAGGAATGAGGCACATATCATGACACGCAAAAAGCGCATGTTCGACATTGAGATGCCCGAAGAGGATCAGCCAGCGTCCGAACCCCGGATCAGCAGTCTGTCCCCCGGTGCCAAGCGGCGCGGCCCCATGGCCAGCGCCATCGCCGAGAACGCAGGCGCCCTGTCTGCAAGGGCAGAGGCCGAGGCACGTATCAGGGCCGAGAATGACGCGCTCGCCCATGAATATGTGGCGATCAAGCGCGCGGGTCAGGTGATCCGGCAGGTGCCGCTGGATGATGTGTTGACAACGGCCCTTGTACGCGACCGCAAGAAGGGCCCCGACGATGCCTTGCCAGAGCTTGTCACCTCGATCCGCGAGGTGGGGCTGTCAAATCCCATCCGCGTGGAAGAGCGTGGCGATGGCAAATACGAGCTGGTGCAGGGCTACCGCCGCCTGTCGGCCTATCGTGAACTGGCTGCCACTGATGCGGAAAAATGGGACGTTATCCCCGCAGTAATCCTTCCCCGCGGGGAAGGTCAGGCCGCGCTCTACCGGCAGATGGTTGATGAAAACCTGATCCGTAAAGATATTTCTTTTGCGGAAATGGCGCTGACCGCACAGGCCTATGCCGCCGACCCGCAGACTGCGCCCAACGACGTGGACCGCGCCGTGAAAGAGCTGTTCCAGTCCGCCAACTACCAGCGCCGGTCCTACATCCGTGCATTTGCGCGATTGCTTGATGTGCTGGGGTCGTTCCTGATCTACCCCGAGGCAATCTCGCGCAATCTGGGCCTCGCGCTGTGGAAGCGGATTGAAGAGGATCACACCATCGTTCGCCGTATCCGCGCCGATCTTGCAGCACTCGATACCCGCACACCCGAGGCCGAGGTCGCCGTTCTGCGCGCCGCCCTTGATGCGGCCCCTGAACCCCAGCCCGAAGCGAAGGTTGCGCAACAGCCTGCCGTCGCAGGCAAGCAGCGCAGACCGCGCACCACATTCGAATTCGGGCAGGGTGCAAAGCGCGTGCGTTGTGTGGCCGGCGTGGGGCATCTCTTGCTGAAACTTGACCGCGATCTGATCGCCGTTGACCGCAAGAAGCTGGAGCACGGTATCGCGCGCTTGTTGGATTCGCTCGACTAGGTGCAGCATCGTGTCGAAGCTGGCGCTAACTCTGCCTTCTAGAGGTTGCGCAAATGGCCCACGGCAGCGGCCAGAGGCATTGCACGCAGACCGTCTCCTGCTGGGACCTCTCGTTCACCAGCATAGACCAGGATTTTTTGGTCGGCCTTGATGTCAAAGGAGGCCAAGTGGAAACCACGAGAGACCTTGGGTGCAGTAGCGCGCTTGATCTCGATCGCCCAGACCGCACCCCCGGGCAGCCGCAGAACAAGGTCAAGCTCGGCCCCCGCCGTAGTCCGGTAAAAGAAAGGCT
>NZ_DAIPIW010000106.1:0-6435 GCF_036770585.1 Yoonia sp.
ATTGCTTAATTTGACGCCATCGGTCGCGCCGAATTCGACAAAGTAACCGCCCTGTTTGAATCCCAATTCGCTCAGCACGAAAAGATCTTGCCGCAGCTGTGATTTGGACGCGGCCAGACTGTCGAAATATTGGCCCAGATACTGCGGGTCGATCAATGCGGAAAGTTCGTAATCCCGAAGCCGGTGGGCATTCGCGACAAGCTTGTCGTGCGTGGATTTTCGAACCAACTTGGCATCAAGGATGCCCAGCGCAGCGTTGATCAGATTTTTCATGAATTCGGGTCTCCCGCAGCATGGGCAGCCTATCGCATCCCAAGGCCAAGTCAAAACGCTTTGCCGCTGTCCGGGCAATCGCGGAAGACGTGCGGCGCGTCAGAAATCAGGTAGGGGCTGCCGCAATTTGCCTTGTCGGCCAGACACCCTGCGTCACTCCCACTCGATGGTTCCGGGGGGTTTGCTGGTGATGTCGTAGGTCACGCGGTTGATGCCCTGCACTTCGTTGATGATCCGCGTTGCGGTTTCACCGAGAAATTCATGGCTGAAGGGGTAGTAATCCGCCGTCATGCCGTCAACGGATGTGACGGCCCGCAGCGCGCAGGCGAAATCATAGGTGCGCCCGTCGCCCATGACACCGACGGTGCGCACAGGCAGGATCGCGACGAAGGCCTGCCAGATGTCATCGTAAAGCCCGTGCCGCCGGATCTGGTCGATATAGACCGCATCCGCCTTGCGCAGGATTTCCAGCTTTTCGCGTGTGATCTCGCCGGGACAGCGGATCGCGAGGCCCGGGCCGGGGAAGGGGTGACGGCCGATGAAGGACTTGGGCAGCCCCAGTTCGACACCCAGCGCGCGGACCTCGTCCTTGAACAATTCGCGCAGCGGTTCGACCAGCTTCAGGCCCATCTTTTCGGGCAGGCCACCGACGTTATGGTGGCTTTTGATCGTGACAGAGGGTCCGCCCGAGAAGCTGACGCTTTCGATCACATCGGGGTAGAGCGTGCCTTGGGCGAGAAATTCCGCGCCCTCGATGCCATTGGCGTATTTCTGGAAGACGTCGATGAACAGCCGCCCGATGATCTTGCGCTTGGTTTCGGGATCGCTGACGCCTTCAAGCTCGCCGAGGAAAAGGTCGGCCTCATCGGCGTGGATCACCTTGAGGTTCATGTGGTCGCGGAACATGCCGACGACCTCTTCGGCCTCGTTCAGGCGCAAAAGGCCATGATCGACGAAGACGCAGGTGAGCTGGTCGCCGATCGCCTCGTGCAGCAGCGCCGCCGCGACCGAGGAATCAACCCCACCCGATAGCGCGCAGATCACATGGGCGCTGCCCACCTGTTCGCGGATCGCGGCGATGGCCTGTTCGCGGTAGGCGCCCATGGTCCAGTCGCCCGAGAAACCGGCGATGCGGATGAAGTTTTCATAGAGCTTCAGGCCGTTGGGTGTGTGGTGCACCTCGGGGTGGAACTGCACGGCGTAGAAGTTGCGCACCACATCGGCGGTGATCGCGAAGGGGGCGTTGGGGGAGGTGCCGTAAACCTCGAATCCCGGTGCGATTTCAGAGACATGGTCGCCATGGCTCATCCAGACCTGTTCGCGGTCCGTGGCGAACCAACCGTCCAGCAGGGCCAGCTTGCCTTTCGGTGTGACATAGGCGCGGCCGAACTCGGCGGTGCCGTGGCCGCTGATCACCTTGCCGCCAAGCTGGGTCATCATGGTCTGCTGGCCATAGCAGATGCCAAGCACAGGCACGCCATAGGACCACAGGCTTTCGGGCGCGCGTGGCGAGCCGTCGCGGGTCACGCTGTCCGGCCCGCCTGACAGGATCACGGCCTTGGGGGCGAAATCGGCCAGAAAGGCGTCGGTCACGTTCTGATAGGGATGGATTTCGCAATAGACGTTCAATTCACGCAAGCGGCGTGCGATCAGCTGCGTGACCTGACTGCCGAAGTCAATGATCAGAAGGCGTTCATGCGCGATAATATCCATGCCGCACCCGTAATGCGCAGGGGGTGCAAGTGCAAGAGGTCCGGTGCGCAAAGCCTTTGCTGGATCGTCTTCGCGCGCCCGATGTCGTTTTCGCGCCTGAAGGGGCGCAATTTCGAAACGGGGGCGGGGTCTGCCATAGTAAGACAGGGCCAAATACGACCGTGCCTTCAAAGGGGAGAATTCGCATGTCTGACGTAGCCGAGCACACGGGGCGCAGGGCACGGGGTGGCGGTGGTGCCGCCCGCCGCGCCGAGCGGACAGCCGTCAGCGTCGAGACCGCCAAATATATCGAGCGGAACATCCCCCACTATGAAGTGCTGACCGAAGAGGCGCTTCAGACGATCGAGGCGAATGCCGAAACGATCCTTGCCGAGATCGGCGTGAACTTTGTTGACAACCCTGCCGCGCTGGACCGCTGGCGGTCCGTCGGTGCCGAGGTCGAGGGCGAGCGGGTGCGCATCCCGCGCGGTCTGGCGCAGCAGCTTTGTGCGACGGCACCCTCCGAATATGTCCAGCATGCCCGCAACCCCGCCCGCAGCGTCAGGATCGGGGGCAACAGCATGGTGCTGGCCCCGGTCTACGGTCCACCCTTCGTCCGCGATGCCGAAGGTGGCCGCCGCTATGCCACGATGGCCGATTTCGAGAAATTCGTGAAGCTGGCATATATGTCCAAATGGCTGCACCACTCGGGCGGGACGGTCTGCGAGCCGACGGATGTGCCGGTGAACAAGCGCCACCTCGACATGCTGCTGGCCCATATGGTCTACAGCGACAAGCCCTTCATGGGGTCCGTCACCGAACCCAGCCGCGCGCAGGACAGCATCGAGATGTGCGAGATCCTCTTCGGCAAGGAGTTCGTGCAGGACAACACGGTGATGACCTCGCTGATCAACATCAACTCGCCGCTGACCTTCGACAGCGTGATGATGGGCGCGCTTGAAATCTTCGCGGCCAACAATCAGGCCTCGATCATCAGCCCGTTTATCGTGGGTGGTGCCATGGCGCCCGTGTCGGTTGCGGGCACGCTGACGCAGGTGCTGGCCGAGGTGCTGGCGGGTGTCGCCTATAGCCAGATCGTGCGGCCGGGATCGCCTGCCATCTTCGGGGCCTTCGTGACGTCGATCGACATGAATTCCGGCGCGCCGACCTTCGGCACCCCCGAGGCCGCGCATATCACCTATGGCGCGGGCCAGCTTGCGCGCCGTCTGGGCCTGCCTTACCGGTCGGCGGGGTCGTTCTGTGGATCGAAACTGCCCGATGCACAGGCGGCCTATGAAACCTCCAACAGCCTGCAGATGGGTCTGCTCTCGGGTGTGAACTTCATGTTGCACAGCTGCGGCTGGCTGGAAGGCGGGCTGGTCGCCTCGTTCGAGAAATTCGTGATGGATGCCGACCAGCTAGGGACGCTGCACCATTTCGCGAAAGGCGTCGATCTGTCCGAGAACGGTCAGGCCATGGGGGCCATCGAAGAGGTGGGGCCCGGTGGGCACTATCTGGGCTGTGCCCATACGCAGGCGAACTTCAAGGCGGCGTTCTGGCGGTCCGATCTTCTGGATTACAAACCTTTCGAGACATGGGACGAAGAGGGCGGGCGCGACACGCAGGCACTGGCCAGCGTGCGGGTCAAGAAGCTGATCGATACCTACCAGCAACCCGCACTCGACCCCGAGATCGAAGCACGCCTGCGCGCCTATGTGGCCGAAAAGAAGGCAAGCATGCCCGACGCCTTCACCTAGGCGGGATGGGTGGTGGCGCGAAAAAGCTGCGCCTCGCCCATGATCGCGATCAGCACCTCGACATGACGCGCGGGCCGGTAGTGGCCCGTGTTTTCCTTGCGCAGGGCGTCAAGTTCCGCCTCGCGCGAAAATAGCGCCATCAGCGCGGCTGCCGGTTTCGGAAGCGTCTCTGTTTCCAGCAGGCGGGCAAGATGAATGTCGCGCCTGTAGTCATCGGCGCCAAAGCGCGCAGCCTGTGCCAGCAGGGCGGGGCGTTTCAGTGTGGCAAGGCGGGTTTCGATATCAAGCATTGTCAACTCTCTCTGACAGTATTCGGTGTCAGAAAATGACACAACCCACACGGGTGTTGCGGAAAGCCGCGCAGATCAGAACGCTGCTCTCAGAGAAGTTTAGTCTTTGGAAAGAATGGTTGATGGGCCGCTTGGGTCGTTAACCGTTAGGTAACGATACACGCGCAGGTAGTGTTAATGTTTGGTGAATCCGAGGAATGCGGAGCACCGAAACTTGGCCAAAGTTTGAAGGGACTGGACGATGACGATCTTGGGAAACGAAATCAACACTGGCGCTTTGCCACGCTGGGTTCCGAATGCCGCGCGGAACTATCTGGTGCATACCGAAGGGGGCAAGTCGATCCGTGCCTTGGCGCGGGCGGATGATTGCCATCCGTCAACGGTGATGCGGCAGGTCCGCCGTTTCGAAGGTCGCCGCGATGACCCGCTTGTCGATGGCGCGCTCGAGGCCTTGTCGGGGCAGGTCTCGCAGCCAGCGGGATCAGGCCGCAGGACCGAACCTGCCGGTCTGACGCAAGCGCGGATCGAGAAAGAGGCCAAGCGGGTGCTGCGACGCCTTGCCGAACAAGGCGCCGTGCTTGCCGCCGCGCGCGATATGGAAACGGCCGTGATCGTCCGCAGGGACCCCGAGGGCGAACAGATGCGGACGGCCGTGGTGGATCGCGAGATCGCGCAGGCCATCGCCCTGCAGGAATGGATCATCTGCACCAACCCCGAAGGCCGTATCGTCCGCTATGTGATCACCAATGCTGGACGGGCCGAACTGCGCCGTCTGACGGCCCGCGACGAAAACCGCGCGGGTGGTTTTGTCGACACGGACGTGGTCGGTTATGGCGGTTGGGACAGCGAGACGCTCGACGGTGTCGCGCGCCAGCCCTATCGTCCGGTGGCGCAGGAAAGCCCCTTGCTTGGGCTCTCGCGTCGCCGCGACCGGCAAGGCAAGCCTTTCCTGGGCCGTGATCTGGTCGCCGCGGGCGAGCGTCTGCGCGAGGATTACGAACTGGTGGAGATCGGTTTCGAAGGCTTCTGCCAGTGGCAGGACGTGCTGGATGGTATGGACAGCTTCCCGCAATCCGCGATCTCGAAAGGGGCAGAGGATGCACTGGTGCGGATCAGTGCGGCACTGGCCGATCTTGGTCCGGGTCTTGCGGATGTGGCGTTGCGGTGCTGCTGCTTTCTCGAAGGGCTGGAACAGACCGAAAAGCGGATGGGCTGGTCGGCGCGCTCGGGCAAGATCGTCTTGCGGATCGCGCTGGAGCGCCTCAAACGGCACTATGCCGAAACCCAAGGACGCTACGGGCCGCTGATCGGGTAGGGCTTGCGTTCCGCGCAGGCCCGCCATGCGAGGCATCTGGGATGTTGGACAAACCCATGCAGGAGCGTTAGGTAATCAGGCAAGATCAGCCGGAGCAGATCATGCCGACACGCGACCTGAAAATCCCAGCGCAGCGCCACCCCGAAAAGCAGCGGCGCCCCGACGCGCCACAGCCGAAAAAGCCGGACTGGATCCGCGTGAAAGCGCCTGTCTCGCAGGGCTACAAAGACACGCACAAGATCATGCGTGACAACAAGCTGGTGACGGTCTGCGAAGAGGCGGGTTGCCCCAATGTGGGCGAATGCTGGTCTCAGGGCCACGCCACGATGATGATCATGGGCGAGGTCTGCACGCGGGCCTGCACCTTCTGCAATATCGCCACCGGCAAGCCGCCCGAGGCGCTGGACGTCTTCGAACCGGGCCGCGTCGCCGATGCGGTCAAGAAGCTGGGGCTGAAGCATGTCGTGATCACATCCGTGGACCGCGACGACATCGAAGATGGCGGGGCCGAGCATTTCGCGATGACCATTCGCGCCGTCCGCCGCCAGTCGCCCGAAACCACGATCGAGATCCTGACGCCGGACTTCATCCGCTGCGACCCTTCGGTGCTGGAAACCGTCGTCGCGGCCAAACCGGACGTCTTCAACCACAACCTCGAAACCGTGCCCGGCCTTTACCCGCAGGTGCGCCCCGGCGCGCGCTATTTCCATTCGCTGCGGCTGTTGCAGCGCGTGAAGGAAATCGACCCCACGATGTTCACCAAATCGGGCATCATGGTGGGTCTGGGCGAGGACAAGCAAGCGGTCGTGCAGGTGATGGAGGACATGCGCGCCGCCGATATCGATTTCCTGACCATCGGCCAATATCTGCAACCGACGCCCAAGCACCACAAGGTGGACCGCTTCGTCACGCCGGAAGAATTCAAGACCTACGAAAAGACCGCCTACAACAAGGGTTTTCTGATGGTCTCGGCCACGCCGCTGACGCGGTCGTCCTATCACGCAGGCGACGACTTTGCCCGCCTGCGCGCGGCACGCGAAACCAAGCTCGGGCTGGCCTAGGCCACCGACTCATAAACCTTCAACCAGATACGTGTTGCAGCGAGTTT
>NZ_DAIPIW010000107.1:0-6306 GCF_036770585.1 Yoonia sp.
TTCGCCGAGCGGCAGGCGGCCACCCGCGCCTGACAACAAAACGGCCCGCCCCCCGTGGCGTGGGGGCGGGCCTTGTCATGGTGCTGCAGGTCTTGGACAGGGATTGGGACAGCCCCCGCAGCGCATGAACCCTGATCAGAACTGGAACGACACGCGCGCGCTGGCGGTTGTCGCGTCGATATCAAGACCGTCGATATCGTCGAAGTCCTCAAACTGGTGTTGCAGCACCTCGGCACCGATGCGGATCGTGGGGCTGAACTGATAGTCGATCCCGAGACCGCCGAAGGTGCCGGTGCCTTCGCCGTCAAGCGCGTCTCCGGTGGTGGCAAGGGCGACACCGCCGACCAGATAGGGCATGAAGGCACCGGCATCATAGCCCAGACGCAGCTTGGCGCGGGCGACGCTGTCCAGCGTGATCGTCCCCTCGCTTGCGGCCTCGATGTTGCTCAGGTCATAGTCCACCTCGGCACCGGCGACGACCGACCCGAAGTCATAAAGATAACCTGCATGGACACCGTAGAGCGCGCCGGTTGCATCCTCGGAGAAGGCGTCGGATTGCAGGTTGCCATAGCCAAGTTGGCCACCGGCATAGAAGCCGGTCCAGTCGGCGCCCATCGCGATCGGTGCGGGGGCCACGGGCGCAGGCATCGGCGCGGGTTCGACGATCGTTTCCGCAAGGCCGCCGGCCTGTGCCATGCCACCCAACATCAATGCCGGGACAGCAGCCGTCATAAGGCCGCGCTTGAATGTCTTGGAAAGCATAAAAGTCTCCTTGATTTGCTTTGTTCCGCCCCAATAGATGGCATCGCAAATCCGCGGCGCAATGGCCGGAGGGGGCGTAGATGCCGCGTCGGCTGTTTCGTGCGCGCAGACAGCCTCTGATCGGCCAATTCTAGCGCATTTCAGAAACAATGGGCTGATATTTTCGTGATTGGGGCAGCAAACCGCCTGTGATGTCCCTAAATAGGGCGGTTGTGCGGCGACATCGCCAGTTGCCCGCCGCGCAGGGGTGACGCCACGCCGGTCGTCATCGGGGCCGAGATCGGCAGCCCGCGCGCCACCCGCACGGCAAGATAGCCGAAGGCCTGCGCCTCGATCATGTCACCATCGAGACCGGCACTTTCCACCGGGGCCACGGCGCAGGGCAGCACCGCCTGCAAGCGCCGCATCAACGCCCTGTTCTTGCGACCACCGCCGGTGACCAAAAGCCGTTCCGGCGGGCGCGGACAGACGGCCAGCGCAAGGGCCGTGCTTTGCACGACCGCTTCAAGCAGCGTGGCGAGCGCGTCGGCATCCGCAAGCCCCTGCACCGCATCGGACAAATCCGCGAATGCCCCCCGGTCGAGTGACTTGGGCGCGGGCATCGCGAAATAGGGATCGGCAAGGAAGGCATCGACAATCTGCATCTCCGCCCGCCCTGTCGCGGCGATGGCACCATCGGCATCCTGGGGCTCGCCCCGCCGCGCCTGCATCAGGTCGTTCATCGGCGCATTGGCGGGGCCTGTGTCGAAGGCAAGCAGGGCCCCGTCGTCTTCGGGCCTGTCCTGTGCGGGGTCGATCCATGTGAGATTGCCGACACCGCCGAGGTTCAGCATCGCCAGCGGAGCCGTCGCACCGATCCATTTGGCCAGCGCGAAGTGGAAGAACGGCGCCAGCGGCGCGCCCTGCCCGCCTGCGGCCACATCGGCGGTGCGGAAATCCCATGCCACCGGCAGCCCAAGCCTTGCCGCCAGAACCGCCCCGTCGCCGCATTGATGCGTCCGGCGGTTGGCCGGATCATGCGCGAGGGTCTGGCCGTGAAAACCGATCAGGTCGATACCCGTAAAGCCCGCCATGACCTCGGCATGGGCGGTCTCGACGATGGCCTGCGCGACCTTGCAGCCATCCGCGGGCCAGCGTCCCAGATGGGCGCGCAGCACCCCGTGTTCGGCAGGCGTATAGGCGCGGTAGGCCGTCGCACCGAAGCCGTGGATCACCTCGCCATCCGTCGCGATCACGGCGGCATCCACACCATCCAGCGAGGTTCCCGACATCGTCCCCAAAGCCCGCACCACCCGACCGTCAAACATCCGCTTCCCCTCTGCCGCCTGCCTGACTATAGAGTGCCTCGCAAACCAAGCAGGGACAAGCCGATGACCTACCACCCCAAGTCCGAATTCATGACGGTCATGATGACGCGCGGCTTTCTGGCCGACTGCACGGATTATCAGGGCCTCGACGAGGCGCTGAGCAAAGGGGTCGTGACCGCCTATATCGGCTATGATGCGACGGCGCAGTCGCTGCATGTCGGGCATCTGATGAACATCATGGTGCTGCGCTGGCTGCAAAAGACCGGCCACAAGCCGATCACCCTGATGGGCGGCGGGACGACCAAGGTGGGCGATCCCTCTTTCCGCTCGGACGAGCGTCCGCTGCTGGGGCCGGAACAGATCGACGCGAATATCGCAGGCATGCAGCAGGTCTTCGACAAATATCTGACCTACGGCGCGCGTGCGACCGATGCGCTGATGCTGAACAACGCCGAATGGCTGGACGCGCTGAACTACCTCGATTTCCTGCGCGATATCGGGCGGCATTTCAGCGTGAACCGGATGCTGTCCTTCGAGAGCGTGAAATCGCGGCTGGACCGCGAGCAGTCGCTGTCGTTTCTCGAATTCAACTACATGATCCTGCAGGCCTATGACTTTCTGGAACTGAACCGCCGATACGGTTGTCTGTTGCAGATGGGTGGCTCGGACCAGTGGGGCAATATCGTCAACGGCATCGACCTGACGCGCCGGGTGCTGGATCACGAGATCTACGGGCTGACCACGCCGCTTTTGACCACCAGCGACGGGCGCAAGATGGGCAAGTCGCAGGGCGGGGCTGTCTGGCTGAACGGCGATATGCTGTCGCCTTATGAATTCTGGCAGTTCTGGCGCAATACGACCGATGCGGACACGGGCAAGTTCCTCAAGATCTTCACCGAGCTGCCGGTCGAGGAATGTGACCGGCTGGGCGCTCTGGAAGGGTCCGAGATCAACGCGGCCAAGATCATTCTGGCCAACGCGGTGACGACCCTGCTGCACGGGGCAGAGGCGGCGGCGGCGGCAGAGGCCACCGCGCGCGAGGTCTTCGAGAAAGGCGGTATCGGGGATGATCTGCCGACGCTTAGGCTGTCTGCGGAAGAGATCGGTGACGGTATTTCCATCGTGCAACTGATCGTCCGCTCGGGGCTGGCGAGTTCCGGCAAGGAGGCCAAGCGCCTGATCGCCGAGAACGGCGCGCGGCTGAACGACGAACCGCTGACCGAAGCCGGGCTGGTGCTGGATGCGGGGGCGCTGGCCTCGCCCGTCAAGCTGAGCGCGGGCAAGAAGCGGCACGCGCTGGTGCAATTGGGTTCGTAGCTTTTGATCGCCCCGGACATGTTCCGGGGCATCACATCCCAAAGACAGAGGTCCCGGATCACGTCCGGGACGCGAAAGGTGATCAACCATGACCCGCTATGTCGTCTATGACGTCTTCACCGATGCCCCATTCGGCGGCAACCAGCTTGCCGTGATCCTCGATGCCACAGCCCTGCATCAGGCCCAGCTTCAGAAGATCGCGCGCGAGTTCAATTTCTCGGAAACGACCTTTGTCTATCCGCCTGACAACCCCGCCCATACCGCGAAAGTCCGCATCTTCACCCCGACGATGGAGGTGCCCTTCGCCGGCCATCCCACCATCGGCACGGCGATTGCCCTGCGCGATCAGGGCGCGACGGGCAACATGGTGCTGGAACTGGGTGTGGGGCCGATACCCTGTCGCGTGACCGGCCAGATGGCGTCATTCACCGTCTCGGCCCCGTTGCAAAGGTTCGGCACCCCCGATCCGGCCCTGGTGGTCAAGGCGCTGGGCTTGCCCCGAACGGCGATCCGGACCCAGACGCACCCACCGGTTCAGGCGGGGGTGGGGCTTGACTTCGTGCTGGTCGAACTGGTGGACAAAGCCGCGCTGGCCGCGATCCAGACCAATATCGCCGCCTTCCGCGAGGGTATGAAACGCTATCCGTCCGGTCTCGACTTCGCGGTCTTCGCCTATGTCCGTGACGGCGAGAGGATCGACGCGCGCATGTTCGCGCCGCTCGACAATATCCCCGAAGACCCCGCCACCGGCAGCGCCAGTGCCGCGCTGGCCGCCCTGCTGACCGAGGAACTGGGCCGCGATCTGTCGCTGAAAATCCATCAGGGCGAGGCGATGGGCCGCCCGTCGCATATCCAAGCGCAGACCACAAAGGGCGACGCCATCGCGGTGACGATCAGCGGGAACGCCGTGCGGACCATGGAGGGGCGGCTGATCCTCTGACGTTATCAGGCTGGAAACTCTTCCCCTGCCCCGCTATCAGGTCGGCAAGGACCAAGAGGCCGCGATGACCGCCACGATAATCGAGCGTTGTGAAGCCAACGGGCTGCGCCTGACCGAACAGCGCAGGACGATCGCCGCCGTGCTGGAAGACGCCGCAGACCACCCCGATGTGGAAGAGCTCTATCACCGCGCCTCGGCCATCGACCCGCGGATTTCGCTGGCCACGGTCTATCGCACCGTCAAACTGTTCGAGGAAGCCGGCATCCTTGAAAAGCACGAATTCGGCGACGGGCGCGCGCGCTATGAAACGGCGGACCGCGAACACCACGATCACCTGATCGACGTGCATTCCGGCGAGGTGATCGAATTCGTCGATGCCGAAATCGAGGCGCTGCAGGAAAAGATCGCGCGCAAGCTGGGTTACCGCCTGAAAGGGCACCGGCTGGAACTTTACGCCGTGCCGCTGACAGACAAGGACGACTGAATTGGACAATATCCGCGGTGCGGCCTTCATGGTGCTGGCGATGCTGAGTTTCGCCATCGTGGACGGGATGATCAAGCTGCTGGCGGTGCGGATGCCCGCCGGTCAGGTCATCGCGCTGATCTGTTTTGGTGGCTTGGTGGGCTTTCTGATCTGGTCGGCGCTGCGGGGGCAAGCGCTCTGGCATCCGGCCTATCTGAACGGCAGGGTCATCCTGCGCAGTCTGGCCGAGGTTGTCGGCACCTGCCTGATCGGGACAGCCCTTGCGCTGATCCCGCTGACGACGGTCTCGGCGGTCATTCAGGCCACCCCGCTGGTGGTGGCGATGGGTGCGGCGCTCTTTCTGGGCCAAGAGGTCGGCTGGCGGCGCTGGCTTGCGATTTTGGTCGGCTTTGTCGGCGTGCTGATCATCGTGCGCCCGGGGATGGAGGGGTTCGTGCCCGCGACCCTGCTGGCCGTGGCGGGGATGCTGGCGCTTGCCACGCGCGATCTTCTGACCCGCGGTCTGAAGGTCGAGCTTTCGGCGGTGCAACTGGGCAGCCATGCCTTTGCCTTCGTGACACCTGCGGGGGTCTTGCTGGCCTATGCGCAGGGGCAGGCCCTTGTGATGCCGCAAGGTCAGGAATGGTGGCAACTGACGTTCGGAATTCTTGTGGGGATGGTCGCCTATCTGTCCATCGTGGCGGCCACCCGCAAGGGCAACGCCGGGATCATTTCATCATTCCGTTACAGCCGCATGGTCTTTGCCCTAATCATCGGCTACGTGCTATTTTCGGAAACCCCCGATGCCGCGACCCTGATCGGTGCGGCCATCGTCATCGCGTCTGGCATCTATACCCTCTGGCGCGAGGCCCGTCTGGCGCGGGCTTCCCAACGCAGCCAAGCCGCGCTAAAAAGCGCCTGATACCGCTAACATCCCAAGGGAGCACACCATGAGCACGATCATCGACGTCCACGCCCGCGAAATCCTCGACAGCCGTGGCAACCCCACCGTCGAAGTCGACGTGATCCTCGAAGACGGCACGATGGGCCGCGCGGCGGTGCCCTCGGGGGCCTCGACCGGCGCGCATGAGGCGGTGGAAAAGCGCGACGGCGACAAGTCCCGCTATCTGGGCAAGGGCGTGCTGGACGCCGTCGCCGCCGTGAACGGCGAGATCGCCGAGGCGATCCTTGGCATGGATGCGACCGAACAGGTGGCCATCGACGAGATGATGATCGAACTCGACGGCACCCCGAACAAGGGCCGTCTGGGGGCGAACGCGATCCTTGGTGTCTCGATGGCCGTGGCCAAGGCGGCCGCCGATTTCACCGCGCAACCGCTTTACCGCTACATCGGCGGCACCTCGGCCCGCACCCTGCCCGTTCCGATGATGAACATCATCAACGGCGGTGAACATGCCGACAACCCGATCGACATTCAGGAATTCATGATCATGCCGGTCAGCGCCGCGAATATCCGCGAGGCCGTGCGCATGGGGTCCGAAGTGTTCCACACGCTG
>NZ_DAIPIW010000108.1:0-6242 GCF_036770585.1 Yoonia sp.
ACTTCGACGTGCCCAGCCATGCCGAGGATTACGTCCACCGCATCGGCCGCACCGGCCGCGCCGGACGCACAGGGACGGCGGTGATGATCTGCATCCCGCGCGACACCAAGAATTTCGAGGCGGTCGAGGCGCTGGTCGCCCAAAGCATCCCGCGCATCGACAACCCGATGAAGGGTGGTCAGCCAGAGCCGGTGGAAGAGAGCGTCCAGCCCGATGAAAAGCCCCGCCGCAGCCGTGGCCGCCGTGACAAAGACGAAGCACCCGCCGAAACGACCACGCCCGCCCCACGGCAGGCAGAACGCCCCCAGCAGGCAGAACGGCCCCAGCGTGACGAGAAACCGCGCAACGATCGCGGTCGCGGACGTGACCGCAATCGCGGGCAGGCCGATACGTCAGGCTTGGGTGACGATGTCCCGTCGTTCCTGGCCAAGAGCTTTGCGCAACGCGCGAAGGATTGACAGGGGCCGGGATTGACCCCGGCCACCGCCTACCCCAACCGGCTGACCACGATCATCACTTCCGGCTTCTTGCCGATTTCGTCCTGCGCGGTCTTGCGGGCGATGGCCTTCAGCTCTTTTTCCAGCTTGTCATCATCGGCCAGCGTCTTGCGGTTCGCGCGCATGACGAATTGGGTCAGGTCCTCTTCCAGCACCTCGACCAGCGGCGCACCCGACGTCCCGACCTCGGGCAGACCGTTGGTCTCGACCCATGGTTCGCCCAAGGGCTCGTCGTTCTCGTCGATGATCAGCGTCACCACCAGCTGCCCGTTCAGCGCCATGCGGATGCGGTTGCGCACCACGCCGTCCAGCGCGCCGATCTGCACTGACCCGTCCAGATAGGTCCGACCGGTGTCGATGTATTCGGCGACGGTCGGTGCATTGCCGGAGAGGTCGATCATCATGCCGTTGACCGCCACGATCCCGGTGATCCCGTTGTGAGTGCCCAGCTTTACATGCTCGCGCAGGTGGCGGTGCTCGCCGTGCATCGGGATCAGGATCTGCGGTTTGACGATCCGGTGCAGGGTTTCCAGATCGGGGCGGTTGGCGTGGCCCGACACATGGTATTTCCCGCCCGCGTCATCCACCACATCGACGCCCAGTTCCGACAGTTGGTTCATGATGCGGATCACGCCGCGTTCGTTGCCGGGGATCGTCTTGGACGAAAAGAGGAACGTATCCCCTTCCTTCAGCTTGATCCCCATGTAATTGCCCTGCGCCAGTTGCGCCGAGGCCGCGCGGCGTTCACCTTGTGACCCTGTGACCAACAGCATCAGGTTTTCGCGCGGGATGTTCAGCGCGTCTTCCGGCGAGACGGTGGCCGGAAAGCCTGTCAGCAGCCCCTCTTCCACCGCCGCCTCGACCATGCGGCGCATAGCGCGGCCCAGCAGAACGACCGAGCGGTCGGCCTTCTGCGCGGCCATCGCCAGCGTTTTCAGCCGCGCGATATTGCTGGCAAAAGTCGTCGCCACGACCATGCCTTCGGCCGAGGTCATCAGATCGGCGACATGCCCGCCGATCGCGGATTCAGACCGCCCGGGCGCCTGGGAAAAGACGTTGGTGCTGTCGCAGACCAGCGCCTTGACGCCATTCCTGGATACCTCTTCCCAGAGCCCCGCGTTCCACGGATCACCCACCACCGGCGTCTCGTCGATCTTGAAGTCGCCCGAATGCAGGACGCGGCCCTCGGGGCTGTCGATCAGCAGGCCCGCGCTTTCGGGGATCGAATGGCTGACCGGCAGGTAAGAAACCGTCAGCGGCCCGCAGGTGATCATATGCGGGTAAGGCTCGACCACCTTGACCACGCTTTCGGGGTGCCCATGTTCGGCCAGCTTGCGCCGCGCGATATTGGCGGTAAAGCGGCGCGCATAGACAGGCGCGCCAAGACGCTCCCAGTAGTGGCCGATGGCGCCGACGTGATCCTCATGGGCGTGGGTGATGAAAATCCCCTCGATCTGGGCCTTGCGGGCCTCCAGCCATGCGATGTCCGGCAGGATCAGATCGACCCCCGGTGATCCGTCCATATCGGGAAAGGTCACGCCGAGGTCGACGATGATCAGCCGCTCTGCCCCCGGTTTGCCGTAGCCGTAGACATAGGCATTCATGCCGATTTCACCGGCACCCCCCAAGGGCAGATAGATCAGGCGGTCGTTCATTGATGGTCCTTGTTATAGCGGTGGATCACGGTCAGGCCGTGAATTGTCAGATCGTCTTCGAAATCGTCGAACAGCGGTTCGGATTGCTGGAACAGCGGCGCAAGACCCCCGGTCGAGATCACCCGCATCGGCACGCCGCGTTCGGCCTTGATGCGCGCGCATATCTCACGCACCAGCCCGATGTAACCCCAAAAGACCCCCGATTGCATGCAGGCCACGGTATTCGTGCCGATCACCGCCTGCGGCTTGCTGATATCGACATGCGGCAGGGCAGCGGCGGCGTTGTGCAGCGCCTCGAGCGAGAGGTTCACCCCCGGCGCGATGACACCGCCGACATAGGCCCCGTCGCTGGCGACGACATCGAAGGTCGTGGCGGTCCCGAAGTCCACGACGATCAGATCCCCGCCATGACGGTCAAAGGCGCCGGCGGCATTGACCAGCCGGTCGGGACCGACTTGCGTGCCTTCATCCACACGCGGCGGCGTCGGCAGCAGGCAGTCTGGCTTGCCCACGACCATCGGGCGGCAGTTGAAATAGCGGTCCGACAGAACGCGCAGGTTGAAGACCACGCGCGGCACGGTGGAACTGATGATCACCTCGGTGATCTCGGCGTCGATGTTCTGGAACTTCATCAGCGTCGAGAGCCAGACGTAATACTGATCGGCGGTGCGCTGCCATTCGGTGCTGGTGCGCCATGTGGCGATGAACCGCTCGCCGTTCCAGATCGCGAAGACGGTATTGGTATTGCCGCAGTCAATCGCCAGAAGCATCGCGCCCCCCTAGAAATACACATCCGCTGCCGGAATGGCACGCGGGCCGGTGCCTGTGATCAGCACCAGATTGCCGTCCCCGTCGATGGTGTCAAAGATGCCGGTGATATCCTCGCGGCCCGTGCGCGCGGTGATCACCTCGCCCAGACGCGCGGCCTTCGACAGCCAGTCCTCGCGGATCCGCTGAAAGCCCAACCGCAGCAGTTTCGCCTCTTGCGTGGCATAGGCATCCGCCAGCGTCGCCAGAAAGTCGAGCGGCGCGATATCCGCCTCGGTTTCCTCGAAAAGGCTGGTGGGCGGAAAGGCCGCCTCCGTGACCCCTTGCGGCGTGTGCCGCAGGTTCACCCCGATCCCGATCGACAGCCAGTCCACGAATGGCCCCTGCCCGCTGCTTTCCAGCAGGATGCCCCCAACCTTGCCCCCCGAAAGCAGGACGTCATTAGGCCATTTCAGGCCCAGCCGTGCCGCGGGCACATAGATCGACAGCGCCTGATACAGCGCATTGGCCGCAAGAAACGAGCGTTTCGCCGCCTCGCCCGGTGTCGCCTCGGGGCGGAAGATCAGCGTGGCGTTCAGGTTGCCCGCAGGCGCGACCCAAGTGCGCCCGCGCCGTCCGCGCGCCGCGGTCTGCGTCTTGGCGATGATCCATGTCGGCCGGTCAATGTCGGGCGCGCGGCGCGCGGCCTCGGCCATTGTGCTGTCCACCGTGTCCAGCACCACGCGGGCGTAGCCTTCCGGCCACGGCCCATGTCCGCCAGCGTCAGTTGACAAGTGTCGCCGCCGCTGCTGCGGCCAAGGGCTCGATCCCGAAGAGGTTCACGACGCCGATCACCATCACCGCCGCCGACCCCATCAGCATCGACCACAGCACAGGGTTCATCTTGCTGTCCAACTGCTCACCTTCTTCGCCGAAATACATGAAGTAGACGATCCGCAGATAATAGAAGGCCCCGATGACCGAGGCGATGACACCGGCCACCGCCAGCCACGCCAGCCCGCCGTCATAGGCCGCGCGCAACACGTAAAGCTTGCCGAAGAAACCGACCATCGGCGGCACGCCCGCAAGGCTGAACAGCAGCACCAGCATCGCCAGCGCGCGCAAGGGTTGCTTCTTGGAGAACATCTTGAGCGCGTCGATATCCGTCACCGGACGGCCGTCACGCTCCATCGAGAGGATGAAGGCGAAGGTGCCGATATTCATCGTCACATAAATCGCCATATAGATCAGCATCGCCTGCACGCCAAAGGCCGTGCCTGCCGCCAGCCCCATCAGCGCAAAGCCCATATGCGCAATCGACGAATAGGCCATCAGCCGCTTGATATTGCGCTGCCCGATCGCGGCAATCGCGCCAAGGAACATCGACGCAACGGCAAGGAAGGCCACGATCTGCTGCCAGTCGCCGACAACGCCGCCGAAGGCGTCATGCACGACACGGGCGAAGAGCGCCATCGCCGCCACCTTGGGCGCGGTCGCGAAAAAGGCCGTCACCGGCGTGGGCGAGCCTTCGTAGACGTCCGGTGTCCACATATGGAAAGGGGCCGCCGAAACCTTGAAGGCGAAACCCGCCATCAGGAAGACCAGACCGAAAAGCAGCCCCAGCGAGACACCGTCCTCGGTCGCGGCGATGATACCCGAAAAGAGCGTCGTGCCGGTATAGCCATAGGTCAGCGAGGCACCGTAAAGCAGCAGGCCGGAGGACAAGGCGCCAAGGACGAAATACTTCAGGCCGGCCTCGGTCGATTTCACACTGTCGCGGCGCAAGGCGGCGACCACGTAAAGCGCCAGCGACTGCAACTCCAGCCCCATGTAAAGCGCCATCAGATCGCCCGCGCTAACCATCACCATCATGCCGACAACGGCGAGGGCGACCAGCAAGGGATATTCGAACTTCAAAAGGCCACGCCGCTGCATGTAGCTTTCCGACATCAGCAGGACCGCCGCCGCCGACAGCAGGATCACCACCTTGGCGAAGCGCGCGAAACCGTCATCGACGAACATGCCCCCGAAGGCCACATTCGTCCCCGCGCCATTGACCCCGATCCAGAGCGCCAGCAGGACGAAGACGCCAGAGGTCACCCATGTCAGCAGGGGCGCCATGGCATCCTTGGTGGTATAAACGGCGACCAGAAGCGCGCCCATCGCAAAGACCGACAGGATGATCTCGGGCAGCAGGATTTGCAGATCAGCACCAATCATGACGTGCCTTCCTTAATTCGAAGCGAACTGCGTCGCGGCCTGAGCGGTCGCAAGCGCGGTTTCGTAATTGCCGACCAGCGCCGAAACGCTTGGGCCGATGATGTCGAGAACGAGGGCCGGATAGACCCCCAACAGCAGGGTCATCGCGACCAGAGGCGCGAAGATCACACGCTCGCGCCGTGTCATGTCGGTGATGGACTTCAGGCTCTCCTTGATCAGATCGCCAAGGACGACCCGCCGGTAAAGCCACAGCGCATAGGCCGCCGACAGGATCACACCCGAGGTCGCGAAGATCGCGATCCATGTATTGACCTGGAAGACACCCATCAGTGTCAGGAATTCACCGACAAAACCCGATGTGCCCGGCAGGCCCACATTGGCCATGGTGAAGAACATGAAGATCAGCGCATAGGCCGGCATCCGGTTGACCAGCCCGCCGTAGGCCTCGATCTCGCGCGTGTGCATCCGGTCATAGATGACGCCCACGCACAGGAACAGCGCGCCCGAGATGAACCCGTGGCTGATCATCTGGAAAATCGCCCCGTCGATCCCCTGCTGGTTGACCGAGAAGATCCCCATGGTCACGTAGCCCATATGGGCGACGGACGAATAGGCGATCAGCTTCTTCATGTCCTCCTGCACCAGCGCCACCAGCGAGGTATAGACGATGGCGATGGCCGAAAGCGTCAGCACCAGCGGCCCCATCACCTCGGATCCGACAGGGAACATCGGCAGGCTGAAGCGCAGGAAACCGTAGCCGCCCATTTTCAGCAGGATCGCCGCCAGCACCACCGACCCCGCCGTCGGGGCCTGCACGTGGGCATCCGGCAACCATGTATGCACTGGCCACATCGGCATCTTCACCGCGAAGCTGGCGAAGAAGGCAAGCCACAGCAGGGTCTGCATCCCGCCCACGATCTGCACACCCATCAGGCTGAAGCTCTCGCTGCCGAAAGTATGGGTCATCAGCGTCGGGATGTCGGTCGTGCCCGCATCGGCAAACATCGCCACCATCGCCACCAGCATCAGCACCGAGCCAAGGAAGGTGTAAAGGAAGAACTTGAAGCTGGCATAGATGCGGTCCTTGCCGCCCCAGATGCCGATGATCAGGAACATCGGGATC
>NZ_DAIPIW010000035.1:0-25244 GCF_036770585.1 Yoonia sp.
ACGGCAAGAAGCTGGCGCTGATCTCGATCCTGCGGGCGGGCAACGGGTTGCTGGATGGTGTGCTGGAACTGATCCCCTCGGCCCGTGTCGGCTTTGTCGGGCTCTACCGCGACGAGGAAACCCTGCAGCCGGTGCAGTATTACTTCAAGGTGCCGACCGCGCTCGAGGACCGGCTGGTGATCGCCGTAGACCCGATGCTGGCCACGGGCAATTCGTCGGTCGCCGCGATTGATCTGCTCAAGCAGGCGGGGGCCACGAATATCCGCTTTCTGTGCCTGCTTGCGGCGCCCGAAGGCATCGCACGCATGAAAGAGGCGCATCCCGATGTGCCGATCGTGACCGCCGCCATCGACAGCCACCTCAACGACAAGGGCTATATCGTGCCGGGTCTGGGCGATGCGGGCGACCGGATGTTCGGGACGCGCTAGGCCTAGCCGTCGCAGGCGTTGCGCAGGCTGACCCAGTCGCTGTCATTCAGGATCGGGCGGGGCTGCTGGCCGTCAAGCCGTTCGGGGCCGAGGTCGGGCAGCGTGCCCGTGCGGGCATCGACGGCGCTGCGGTAGGGGGCCAGCGGGATTTCGGCGGCCGCCAGCGTATCGGCAAGGCGGGTCACGTCAGGCGGTATCCCGGGCGATTGCGCCCAGAGCAGCGCCTGCGCCTGCAACAGCGCGTCATCGACCTCGCCAGTGGTCAGAAGCCGCAAGGTGGTGCCCAGTCCGCCTTCGGTCAGGATCTGTGCCAGCGGGTCCTGTCCTGTCACCAGCGGCCGCGCGGCGATGATGAACCCCGCCGCTGCCGCCGGATCGTCGACCTGTTGCAGGATGGATTTCTCGACCACGATCAGACCGCCGGGCAGTGCCAGCGCGCCCGAGGACAGGCGCGGCACGATGACGATGCGCGCCGTGCTGCCGGCCCCGAAAAGCCTGTCCCGAAAACGTGCGGCGGCGGCCGCCGCACGCGGTGACTGGCAGATACGCCCCGTTGTCGGTTGCATATGGGCCAGCATGGTGGTCCCGATTTCGACCCGCTTGCTTTGCGGCACGATTGCCAGGGCCTGACGGGTCAGCGCCCCCGGCAGCCAGAGCAGCGCCACCAGGACCAGCGCACCGATCACCCCCAGCGTCAGCCAAAGCCGCAGTTGCCCCGGGCGCGGGCGCGATCTGGCCAGCGCGCGGCGCACCTCTTCGATGGCGTCGATCATGGTCGCGTCGGCGATTTCGAGAAGCTCGCTTGCCTCCGCGTCCGGTGCATAGACCGCCGGCCGTTCGCCCGCATTCAGCCGGTTCAGCGCTGTCAGCGACCAATGCGCAAGGGGCCGACCCGCCTGATCGGCGATCACCAGCGTCGCATCTCCGAAAGAGATCACCACATCGCGGCGCTGGGCATCAGGCGCCTCGCGCCAGAGCGCGTCGCTTTCTAGCCGCACATACCGATCCAGCGCTGTCATCTGCCCGCCGCCTGTTTTTTCGAAAGCTATCGCAGTCCGACCGGCTTGTCATCTGGCGCGCGCAGCCTTTTGCGACAGCTTGCCTGACAGCTGCCGGACCCTCCGGGGGGAGTTTCTTGGGAGAAAGAAGCCGCCGGACAGGGCCTTGATTTCTTTCTCCCGAGAAACTCCCGCCGGAGGCATCCAGGGCTTGCCTAAAGCGCTTTGGCGAGTTGGCGCAGCGCGAACTTCTGGATTTTGCCCGTCGAGGTCTTGGGAAGCTCCTGAAAGACGACTTTTTTGGGTGTCTTGAAGCCCGCGAGCCTTTGGCGCGCGAAGGCGATGATGTCCTGCTCTTCGGCGCTGGCCCCATCCTTGAGTTCGACGAAGGCACAGGGCACCTCGCCCCATTTGTCATCGGGCATGGCGACAACGGCGCAGAGGTTGACGGCAGGGTGGTGCATCAGCGCGCCCTCGACCTCGACCGAACTGATGTTCTCGCCGCCCGAGATGATGATGTCCTTGGCGCGGTCGGAAATCTGGATCGATCCGTCGGGGTGCTGGACCGCAAGGTCTTCGGAGTGGAAGTAGCCGCCCGCAAAGGCCTTGTCGGTGGCGCGCGGGTTCTTGAGGTAGCCTTTCATCACCGCATTGCCGCGCATGACGATCTCGCCCTGGGTGGCGCCGTCGCGCGGCACCTGACCCATGTCTTGATCGACGACGGTGACATCTTCCATCATCGGCATGCCGACGCCCTGACGGGCCTTGATGGCGGCCTGTTCCTCGTCGGGCAGGCTGCCCCAGCTGTCATCCCAGATACATTCGGTCACATGGCCGTAGGTTTCGGTCAGCCCGTAGACCTGTTTGACGTTGAAGCCGAGCTTGCCGATAGCTGCCAGCGTGGCGGGGGCGGGCGGGGCACCGGCGGTGAAGACCTCGACCGTGTGATCGAAGGGTTTGCGGTCTTCCGCCTTGGAGTTGACGATCATGTTCAGAACGATGGGCGCGCCGCCGAAATGGGTGACGCCTTGCTTTGCAATCGCATCATAGATCGCCGCTGCGGTGATATCGCGGCAGCACACGACGGTGCCGCCAAGGGCGGGCGCCATCCAGGTGTGGTTCCAGCCGTTGCAATGGAACAGCGGCACGATCTGCAGATAGCGCAAAAAGAGCGGCAACTCCCAGCTGATCGGCGTGCCCATGGTCATCAGGTAGGCGCCGCGATGATGATAGACCACGCCCTTGGGCCGCCCAGTGGTGCCCGAGGTATAGTTCAGCGCAAGGCTTTCCCATTCGTCCTGCGGCAGCACCCACCGGAAATCGGGATCGCCCGTGGCCAGAAAATCCTCGTAGTTCTGTTGCTCGCCGATGGCATGAACGCCCGCCTGATCGTCGGGAACCTCGATGATCAGGGGCGGCGTGCCCTCCATCTGGTCGATGGCGGCCATGGCCAGCGGCAGGAACTGGCTGTCGACAAGGGCGACCTTGGCCTCGCCGTGATCGAAGATGTAGGCCACCGTATCGGCGTCGAGCCTTGTGTTGATCGTGTTCAGCACCGCGCCGCAGGCGGGGATGCCGAAAGCGGCCTCGGATTGGGCGGGGATGTTGGGAAGGATGGTCGCGACCACATCACCGGGCATCACACCGACCTTCGTCAGCGCAGAGGCCAGCCGCGACACGCGCCGGTAATAGCGCCCGTAGGTCAGGCGGGTCTTGCCGTAGACCAATGCCTCGCGATCCGCAAAGATCAGCGCCGCCCGTTGCAGATGCGACAAGGGCGTCAGGGGAACGTAATTCGCCTCGCGCTTGCCCAGGCCCGTCTCGTCACGCATCCAGCCCATGTGATATCCCCCCGCTGCTTTGCCATATAAGAGCGGAAAACCCCATCATCTGACAAGAGGGAATTGTCAGACATTTGCTTTCCACTTGCCTGACCGGGGTCCGGGCTGACATCTGCGAAAGATGATCATTTCATCCCGACGCCGGTTTGTTTTCGTGCATATCCCGAAGACGGGCGGCACCAGTTTCATGCGCGCCTATGAGGACCGCGCGGCGGCGGATGATATCCTGATCGGCGATACGCCGAAAGCACGCCGGCGCAAGGCGCGGCTGGATGGGCTGGCGGTGCCGGGCCGACTTTGGAAGCACAGCACCTTGCGGGATGTGGGTGGGCTTGTGCCGCCTGACCACTTTGTCTGCACGCTGGTGCGCAATCCCTGGGACCGGCTGGTCAGCTACTACCACTGGCTGCGCGCGCAGCGTTTCGATCATCCGGCGGTCCGTCGGGCCAAGGTGCTCGACTTCAAGGCCTTCCTGCGGGATCCGCTGATACAGGCTGCCGAGATGCGAAGCCCCGCCGCCAGCTATGTCACCCGCGCAGACGGCGCCTTGCACTGCGATGCCTTCGTAAGGGTGGAACACCCGGAAGACTATGCGCCCCTCTGGGATCACTTGGGATTTCGGCTAACTCTTCTGCATCTCAACCGGTCAGAGCGGTCTCGGGACTGGCGCGACTATTACAGCGCCAAGGAGATAGCGATCGTCGCGCAGCTTGCCGCCGATGACATCGCGCGGTTCGGCTATGGCCCCGAATGACGAAGGGCGCCCCGAAAGGGCGCCCCTTGCATCTTCAGGCGGCTTGCGCGTCAGGGCCGAAGCGTTTGTAGAAATCCTGACCCTTGTCCGCCATCTCGCGCAGCAGCGCGGGCGTGGTGAAACGCGCGCCGACCTCTTGGGCCAGTTGGTCGCAGCGTTCCGCCGCATAGGGCGCGCCGATCATGTCGAGCCAGCTGAACGGGCCACCCGCCCATGGCGCAAAGCCCCAGCCGAGGATCGCGCCCACGTCGCCTTCGCGGATGTCTTCCAGCACGCCTTCTTCCAGTGCGCGCACAGCCTCGAGCACCTGCGCAAAGAGCAGACGGTGCTGCACCAGTGTCAGATCGGGTTGATCGTCTGCCACGGGGTATTGCGCGGCCAGACCCTCCCACAGGCCAAGACGCTTGCCGCTGTCGTCATAGGCGTAGAAGCCCGCGTTCGACTTGCGGCCGAGACGCCCCTGATCGAACATCCAGAACAGCACCTCGTCCACCTCGCCATCGGGATAGGCATCGCCCATGGCGGCTTTGGTTGCCTTGGCGATCTTCACGCCCAGATCGACAGAGGTTTCGTCAACCAGTTGCAGCGGACCCAGCGGCATGCCGACCAGCTTGGCGGCGTTTTCGATCAGCGCGGGCTCTACCCCTTCCTTCACCATGCGGATACCTTCGTTGATGTAGGGGATGATGCAGCGGTTGGCGTAGAAGAACCGCGCGTCATTGACGACGATCGGGGTCTTCTTGATCTGGCGGACATAGTCCAGCGCCTTGGCCACGGCCACGTCACCGGTTTTCTTGCCCTTGATGATCTCGACCAGCAGCATCTTGTCGACGGGCGAGAAGAAGTGGATGCCGATGAAATTCGCAGGATCAACCGCCGCCTTCGCCAGTTCCGTGATCGGCAGGGTCGAGGTATTGGTCGCAAAGATACAATCGGGGCCGGTGACGGCCTGCACCTTCTGGGTGACCTCGGCCTTGACGCCGACGTCTTCGAAAACGGCCTCGATGATCAGGTCGCAGCCCTTCAGCGCGTCATAGTCGGTGGTGGCGTTGATCAGGCCCAGAACCGCGTCTTTCTTTTCCTGCGTCACCTTCTTGCGGGCAATGCCCTTGTCGAGATGGGCTGTGGTATAGGCCTTGCCCTTGTCGGCGGCCTCTTGCGTGTTGTCGATCAGCACGACCTCGATCCCCGCAAGGGCCGAGACCAGCGCGATCCCCGCGCCCATCATGCCTGCACCGATGACGCCGACTTTGGTCACTTTCTGATCTGCGGCTTCGGGGCGGTTTGCACCTTTTTCCAAAGCTTCCTTGTTCACGAAAAGACTGCGGATCATGGCCGAGGACGAGGGGTTCATCAGGACATTGGTGAACCAGCGCGCCTCGATCTTCAGCGCGGTGTCAAAGGGCACCAGCGCGCCTTCGTATACGGCAGAAAGCAGCGCCTTGGCGGCAGGGTAGACGCCTTGGGTCTTGCCGTTGACCATGGCCGAGGCACCCACGAAGGTCATGAAGCCTGCAGGGTGGTAAGGCGCGCCGCCGGGCATCTTGTAGCCCTTTTCGTCCCAAGGCTTGACGATGTTCGGCTCGGACAGCACCCAGGCCTTTGCAGCCGAAAGAAGGTCTTCGGCGGGCACAACTTCGTCGATCACGCCAGCGGCCTTGGCTTTTTGCGGATCGTTCAGCTTGCCTTCCAGCAACAGCGGCGATGCGGCCATGGCACCCAGCTTGCGCGAAAGGCGTGTGGTGCCGCCCGCGCCGGGGAAAATGCCGACCATGATCTCGGGCAGGCCGATCTTGGCCTTGGGGTTGTCGGCGGCGATGATGCGGTGGCAGGACAGCGGAATCTCCAGACCGATGCCAAGGGCCGTGCCGGGCAGGGCGGCGACGAATGGCTTGCCGCCCTTGTTGGTCTTGGGGTCCATGCCCGCGCGCTCGATCTTGCGCATGATGCGGTGGGCATTCATGATCCCGTCAAAGAGGCCCTTGGCCGGATTGTCGCCCGCCATTTCCTTCATCTTGGCGATGACCTTCAGATCCATGCCACCGGCAAAGCTGCCGGGTTTGCCCGAGGTGATGATCACGCCCTTGATCGCATCCTCGGCCAGTGCCTGATCGACCAGCGCCTCCAGTTCGTCCCATGCGTCCAGCGTCATGACGTTCATGGACTTGCCTTTGGTGTCCCAGACGATTGTTGCGACACCATCGGCGTCCGTGCTCATTGTGAAATCGGTCATCCTATCTTCCTTCGTAAGCCGCGCGTGGTCAGCGGCAGTTTGTCTGTCTAATGGGTCGATGTGCGTGCGGTGCGGTCGGCCTTGGCCAGCGCCCGCGCGGTTTCGCTGTCGGGGGCAACCAGAAGTTCGCTTTGTGTGACCTTCAAACTGCCCTCGATAAGGTCGATGGTCAGGAAAATCGCGAAGGCAGGCAGGGCCTTGCCCTCTTCGGTGACACCTTCGGTCATTTGCCGCGACATGATCCGGGTTTCCCCGGCAGAGCGGCAATCGCCGATCTCGGTGCGCAGGGCCGTGATCCCGTTGTCCTTGAACATCCGGTGCATGTCCGAAAAGCCGCGCCGCATGTCTTCGAGCGTTTCCATGTCGATCTGCCCGGCCATCGTCGTCATCTGCTGCGGGGCGTGAAAGACCGAGGCGAAACTCTCGAAATCACCCGACACCATGGCATCGCTGACGATCTCGACAATGGCGTCGAGAACGTCGCTTGCGGCGATGCGTGTCGGATGATCGGACATCTCAGACCCTTTCGATGATCGTGGCCGCACCCATGCCGGATGCGATGCACAGCGTCGCAAGTCCGGTGCCCTTGCCGGTCCGTTCAAGCTCGTCCAGCAGGGTGCCGATGATGATGGCACCAGTAGCGCCCAGCGGGTGGCCCATGGCGATGGACCCGCCGTTGACGTTGACAAGGCTGTCATCGACATCGAAGGCCTGCATGAAGCGCAGCACGACCGAGGCGAAGGCCTCGTTCACCTCGAAGAGGTCGATGTCGCCGATGCTCATGCCGCTGTCTTTCAGGATCTTCTCGGTCACGGGAACCGGACCGGTCAGCATGATCGTCGGATCGGTGCCGATCTTGGCGGTGGCCCTGATGCGGGCGCGGGGTTTCAGGCCCATCGCCTCGCCCCATTCCTTGGAGCCGATCAGAACGCCAGCCGCGCCATCCACGATGCCGGACGAATTGCCCGCATGGTGGATGTGGTTGATCCGCTCGAGGTGCGGATATTTCATCAGCGCCACCTTGTCGAAACCGGGCATGACCTCGCCCATGGCCTGAAAAGCGGGGTTGAGCGATCCCAGCGTCTGCATGTCCGTTTCGGGACGCATGTATTCGTCATGATCGAGGATCGGCAGGCCGTTGATGTCGTTGACGGTGACGACGGATTTCGCAAACCGCCCTTCGTCCCAGGCTTTCTTGGCGCGCTTCTGGCTTTCCATCGCCAGCTGGTCGGCATCATCACGGGTAAAACCGTATTGGGTGGCGATGATATCGGCCGAGATGCCTTGCGGGACAAAGTAGGTGTCCATCGCAATCGAGGGATCAACGGCAATCGCCGCCCCGTCCGACCCCATCGCGACGCGGCCCATCATCTCGACCCCGCCAGCGATATAGGCCTGACCGGCGCCGCCCTTTACCTGATTGGCGGCGAGGTTGACGGCCTCCATGCCCGAGGCGCAGAAGCGGTTGATCGCCAGCCCGGGGATCGACTGGTCGAGGTCGGATGCCAGCACGGCGGTCCGCGCCAGACAGCCACCCTGTTCGCCGACCTGGGTGACGTTGCCCCAGATCACATCCTCGACCGCATGGCCGTCAAGGCCGTTGCGTTCCTTGAGGTTGTTCAGCACGCCTGCGGACAGGCGGGCGGATGTCACCTCGTGCAGGCTGCCGTCCTTGCGGCCCTTGCCGCGCGGTGTGCGCACGGTGTCGTAGATATAGGCTTCGGTCATGGTATCCTCCGTTCAGGCCGTCGCGCCAAAGGCACGCGTCATCATATCGTATGGGTGTTGCCAACCGGGCTGGGCGGCGATCGCGTCCAGCCAGCGGTCGATATTGGGGTAATCCTTGCGGTCGAAGGTAAAGTCTTCCGGGTAGAAGAGATACCCGCAGCAGGCGAGATCGGCGATTGTCATCTCTTCGCCGGCCAGCCAGTCGCGCCCGTCCAGATGGCTGTCCACGACCTTCAGGGCCGAGGCGAGACGCATCGCCAGAAAGCCGTTCACGTCCGCATTGCGTTTGGCTTCGGGCAGGAAGTTCATGTTGAATCGCAACGCGCCTGCATTGCCCGAGATCTTGTGGTTGTCAAAGAACATCCAGCGCAGGACCTCGCGGCGCTCGGCGGCGGACTTGCCGCCCAGCTTGCCGGTCTTCGAACTGATGTAATCCTGAATGACGCCCGACTGGGTCAGGATGGTATCGCCGTCTTCCAGCACCGGCACCTCGCCCATCACGTTCAGGGCGCGGAAGTCCGGCTTGCGGGTGGCCCCCTTGAAGAAGTCCACGAAGGCGACCTCCCACGGCGCGTCAGCCAGCGTCAGGGTCAACGCGGCTTTGTAGGCGTTTCCACTTTCGCCAAAGCAGTGCAGTTTCATCGTCACGCGTTGTCCTCCACCAATCTCTCTGCGGCCATGTCGGCCCTTTGAGTATTTTCGAGCAAAGCGAGGCTGCTTTACCCAAACTTAACCAAGCTGCGCGACAGTCCCGCCACGGTACAGGCTGGAGAGCCGATGACCGTAGCGAAGCGAGGCGCCCTGGCTGTTGTGCTGCGCCCCCATATGCGGGGAACTCTCACAGTTCGGGGCCCTCCATTGCCCTCGCTTTGTTCGAAAATACTCCCGCCGGAGGCTCCGGCGGAAGCAGATCATGCAACGTCAGAAATTCGCAGCCTTCAGCGCCATGACGGTGTCGCCCCCGGTGTTGATGCGGGCAAGGTGCATCGCTGTGGCAGGCAGTTGCCGCGCCATGTAGTAGCGGCCGGTCGCGATCTTGGTCTCGTAGAAGTCTTTGTCGGACGCGCCGCCCTCAAGGGCCTCCAACGCGGCTTTCGCCATCCGCGCCCACATATAGCCAAGGCAGACATGACCCATCATGTGCATGAAGTCATAGGACCCTGACAAGGCGTCGTTGGGGTTCTTCATGCCGTTCTGCATGAAGTACATGCCGGCTGCCTGCAAGTCTTTCGACGCCGCCTTCAGCGGATCGAGGAAGTCCTTCTTCAGCGCGTCGTTGCCTTCGTTTTCCTTGATGAAGGTCTTGATCATGTCGAAAAAGGCCATGACGTGCTTGCCGCCGTCTTGTGCCAGCTTGCGCCCCACAAGGTCCAGCGCCTGAATGCCGTTGGCGCCTTCGTAGATCATCGCGATGCGGGCGTCGCGGGCATATTGGGACATGCCCCATTCCTCGATATAGCCGTGACCACCGTAGACCTGCTGGGCGGCCGTCGCATACTCGAAGCCCTTGTCGGTCAGGAAACCCTTGATGACAGGGGTCATCAGCGAGATCAGGCCGTCGGCATCGGCATCCTGGTTCTTGTGGGCGCGGTCGATCAGGTAGGCGCCCCAATAGGTGAAGGCCCGTGCGCCTTCCACGAAGGACTTCTGGTCCATCAGGTTGCGGCGGATGTCGGGGTGCACGATCAGCGGATCGGCAGGGCCGTCGGGGTTCTTGATGCCGGTCACGTCACGCCCCTGCAGGCGGTCCTTGGCGTAGGCCAGCGCGTTCTGATAGGCGCTTTCGGCCTGCGCATAGCCTTGCAGGCCGACACCCAGACGGGCCTCGTTCATCATGGTGAACATGGCGCGCATGCCCTTGTGTTCCTCACCCACCAGATAGCCGGTGGCTTCGTCATAGTTCATCACGCAGGTCGCGTTGCCGTGGATGCCCATCTTCTCTTCGATCTTGCCCACGGCGACGCCGTTGCGCGGGCCCAAAGAGCCGTCGTCGTTCACAAGAAACTTGGGCACGATGAAGAGCGAGACGCCCTTGATGCCTTCGGGTCCGCCCTGGATCTTGGCCAGCACGAGGTGGATGATGTTTTCCGCCATGTCGTGTTCGCCGGCCGAGATGAAAATCTTCTGGCCCGAGATCTTGTAGGTGCCGTCGTCCTGCGGCACGGCCTTGGTGCGCATCAGGCCCAGATCGGTGCCGCAATGCGGCTCGGTCAGGTTCATGGTGCCGGTCCATTCGCAGGTGGTCAGCTTGGGCAGGTATGTCTGCTTTTGCGCGTCCGAGCCATGCGCATAGATCGCCGAATAGGCCCCGTGGGTCAGGCCCTGATACATGTTGAACGCCATATTGGCCGAAACGAAGGGTTCCTGCGCCGCCGTGTGCATGACGTAAGGCAGGCCCTGTCCACCATACGCGGGGTCGCAGTCCATCGCGGTCCAGCCGCCGTCTTTCATCTGTTCGAAAGCCTCTTTGAAGCCTGTCGGGGTGCGGACGACGCCGTTTTCCAGCACACAGCCTTCCTTGTCGCCGACCACGTTCAGCGGGTGCAGCACCTCGGAGGCGACCTTGCCGGCTTCCTCGATCACCGCGCTGGTGAAATCGCGGTCGAGATCTTCGAAACCGGGGATGTCCTGTTCGCTGACCTTCAGCAGATCATGCAGTACGAACTGGATGTCTTTTGTGGGTGGATTGTAGATGGGCATCGCTTTTGTCTCTCCGTCAGTTTTGATCGGTCAGCCGGCGTTCAGGCCGCCGACGACTTGCGTTTGGCCAGAGCGGTCAGCTTTGCCGCCCCCCAGGCCATTTGTTCCTTCAGTTCGCCGATGGCTTCATCAAGCTCGGCTTTCTGGGCTTCCATCGCCGCCAGATGCTGCTCGGCCAGCACGTAGCTTTTGGACAGCTGCGCCTCTTGACCGTCATCCATGTGATAGAGGTCAAGAAGCTGGCGGATCTCTTCCAGCGAAAAGCCAAAGCGCTTGCCCCGCAGGATCAGCTTGAGCCGCGCGCGGTCGCGTTTGGTGAACAGACGCTTTTGTCCTTCACGGATCGGAAACAGCAATTCCTTGGCTTCGTAGAAGCGCAATGTGCGTGGTGTGACATCAAAAGCGTCACACATCTGCCGTATGTTCAGCGTGTCGGTCGTCATCGCGTCAGTCCTTTGTGCGAACCCTTCATCGGCTGCACCTGTGTGGGATGTCGCCACCTTACAACCAAAGTTGACGCGCACGTAAACGTAACGTGGCGTCACGGGAATGCTGACGAAAGGTCAGCATGTTTTCATCACCGCAATGTGAAATTTTCGAACGCGACCATGGCCGCGTGTTGGACCTAACCGAGGGTCTTGGCCGTGTCGTCGCGCAGTTTTTGCAACTCTTGAATCGTGTCTTGCAGTTGCTTTTTCTGCTCGGCCAGTTCCAGAAGCTGGCGGTCGGCAAGCTCGACCCATTCACGCATCTGGGCCTCTGTGCCTTCTTTTTCGTAGATCAGCAGCCATTGCCGGATATCTTCCAGCGAGAAACCGAACCGGCGCCCGCGCAGGATCAAGGTCATCCGTGCCAGTTCCCGTGGACCGTAGAAACGCGCCCGCGCTTCCTTTTCCGGCGACAGCAGTTCGATGTATTCGTAGTAGCGCAATGTGCGTGGTGTGACGTCGAACTTGGCGCACATCTCTTTGAACGACAGGCGGACTTCTGGCATTTGGCTCTCCTCTTTTGCAGCTTAACGCCAGATGAGAAGGCAAACAACGATAGATGCGGGCGCAAGAAACTGGTCAAGGCACCGCAAAGCGGGTAACGCCGCAGCAAGACGAGAAGGAACACCATGTCCGATTCACAAGCCATCCGGCGCGAGAAAATCGCGCGCCAGTTCATCGAGGCGATACCCCATGCCAAGGAGCTTGGGATGAAAGTGATCGAGATTGCCGACGGCAAGGCGGTGATCGCCATGGCCTATGATCCGCGACTGGTGGGTGATCCTGAAACAGGGGTCGTCCATGGTGGGGCGGTTTCGGCGCTGATGGACACCTGCGCTGGGGCTGCCGTCATGGCCCATCCGGCGGCGGCGATCGCGACGGCGACGCTGGATTTGCGGATCGACTACATGCGCCCCGCCAAACCGGGCGAGACGATCACCGCGACCGCCGAATGTTATCACGTCACCCGGTCCATCGCCTTTGTGCGTGCCACGGCTGTTGACGGTGATCCCGAACGCCCCGTCGCTGCCGCCACAGGTGCCTTCACCATCGAAAGGGCCAAGCCATGAACCGACGCCCCGAACCCGTGCAGGTGGTCAAGCAGCGCCGCGATGCGACCTTGCAGCGGCTGGTATCGGGCGTGCCCTATGTCCAGTTTCTGGGGATTTCCGTTGACCGGCGCGGGGATGAATTGACGGCCATCATGCCCTATGCGGACCGGCTGATCGGCAATCCGATGCTGCCCGCACTGCATGGCGGCGTGACCTCGGCCTTTCTGGAGGTCACGGCGATCATCGAACTGAGCTGGGCGATGATCTGGGAAGACATGGAGGCTGGCCGTTTCAACGAGGACAGCCCGCGCATCCCGCTTCCCAAGACGATCGATTTCAGCGTCGATTACCTGCGCTCGGGTCTGCCGCGCGACGCCTATGCGCGGGCGACGGTGAACCGTTTCGGGCGCCGCTATGCCTCGGTCAGCGCGGAAGCCTGGCAGGACAACCGCGACCGCCCGTTCATCAAGGCCACAGGCCACTTCCTGATGCCCGACCGCGATGGCTGAGACCTTGCCCGTCACCCACAGGCGGGTCCTGGGCATTGCCCTGCCGATTGTCCTGTCCAATGCGACCGTCCCGATCCTCGGGGTTGTCGATACCGGCGTGGTCGGACAATTGGGCGAGGCCGCCCCCATCGGCGCGGTCGGCATCGGCGCCATCATCCTGTCGGCGATCTACTGGATTTTCGGCTTCCTGCGGATGGGCACCACCGGCCTGACCAGTCAGGCCATCGGCGAGGGCAATCGCGACGAGGTCGATGCGCTCTTGTCCCGGGCCTTGCTGATCGGCCTTTCCGCGGGGGCCGTGATGATCGTGCTTCAGGCGCTGATCTTTCGTGGTGCCTTCTGGGTGTCACCGGCCAGCGACGAGGTCGAGGCGCTGGCGCGCGATTACATGCAAATCCGCATCTGGTCCGCGCCCGCGACGATTGCGCTTTACGGCATCACCGGCTGGCTGATCGCGCAAGAACGCACAAAGGCGGTGCTGGTGCTGCAAGTGGTGATGAACGGCGGCAATATCGTGCTGAGCTATTGGCTGGGCCTGACGCTTGGCTGGGGTGTGACCGGCGTTGCCTGGGCGACCTTCATCGCCGAATGGGGCGGGCTGGCGCTTGGCCTGTGGTTCTGTCGCGGCGTTTTCGCGCAGACTGCGTGGCGGTCCGCCGCGCGCGTGTTCGACATGGTCCGGCTGAAGCGCATGACGGTGGTCAACACCGACATCATGATCCGGTCGGTCCTGTTGCAGGCGATCTTTGTCAGCTTCCTGTTCTTCGGGGCGGATTTCGGGGATGTGCAACTGGCGGCCAACCAGATCCTTTTGCAGTTCCTGCATGTGACGGCCTATGCGCTGGACGGGTTCGCCTTCGCCGCCGAGGCGATGGTCGGCAATGCGCTGGGCGCGCGGGCGCGGGCGACATTGCGGCGGTCTGCACTGCTCAGCAGTCTTTGGAGCGGCATTGTCTGCGCCGGTCTGGCGGTCTCATTTGCGCTGTTCGGGGGCGCTGCCATCGACACCATGACAACCGCGCCCGAGGTGCAGGCGGCGGCGCGCAGCTACCTTCCCTACATGGTCGCAGCACCGGTTGTCGGCCTTGGCGCATGGATGCTTGACGGGATCTTCATCGGCGCGACCCGCACCACGGACATGCGCAACATGATGATCCTTTCTGCGGTGGTCTATTTTGTGACGGTCTTCCCGTTGATGGCAGCCTTCGGGAATCACGGTCTGTGGATCGGATTGCTGTTGAACTTCGTCGTGCGGGGCGCGTCTCTGGCGTGGAAATACCCCGCGCTCGAGGCCGAGGCCGACCGTCCCCGCTCAGGTCCAGTCGCTGCGGCCTGATCCGACCGCCTCTGCCACCGACGCAAAGCCGTCGCGGGCGAGCAATCCGTCAAGACCATGCGCAATCTCGCCTGCCAGCGAAATGCCACCATAGACCAAAGCGGTATAAAGCTGGACCGCCGCGGCACCGGCGCGGATCTTCTGGTAGGCCTGTTCGGCTGATCCGACACCGCCGACACCGATGATCGGAAGTGCTGTCATCCCGGCCAGTTGCGCCAGCACCCGTGTCGATCTCTCGAAGAGCGGCTGGCCCGACAATCCGCCCGCCTCGGTCTTGTGGGGGCCATGCAGCCCGTCGCGGGCAAGGGTGGTGTTTGTGGCCACGATGCCCGAGACGCCGCTGGCATCGGCGACGCGGGCGATATCCTCTAATTCGGCGAGGGAAAGATCGGGCGCAATCTTGAGAAAGACCGGAATGGGGGTCTTCAGGGCTGCCCGCGCATCCATCACCCGCGCCAAGAGCGCCGAAAGCGCCGCCTTGCCCTGCAAGTCTCGGAGTTTCTCGGTATTGGGGGACGAGACGTTGACCGTCGCGAAATCGACCAAGGCACCGCACCGCGTCAAAACGGCGGCGAAGTCGACCGCCTTGTCGCTGCTGTCCTTGTTGGCACCAAGGTTCAGCCCGATGACCGCAGGTTTTGGACGCGCGGCAAGCCTGCCGGCAATCGCTTCCATCCCTTCGTTGTTGAAACCGAAGCGGTTGATCGCCGCCTGATCCTGCGTCAGGCGGTAAAGGCGCGGCCGCGGGTTCCCCTCCTGCGCGCGCGGTGTGGCGGCACCGACTTCGAGAAAGCCGAATCCGGTTCTGGCCAGCGCGTGCAGGGCCGTGGCGTTCTTGTCGAAGCCTGCGGCAAGGCCGACGGGATTGGGCAGGACCAGCCCGGCGAGCGCGGTTTTCAGCCGATCCGAGGTCACAGGACCTGACCGCGGACCAAGGCCCGCGTTCAAGGCCTTCAGCGCCAGCCCATGGGCCGTTTCAGGGTCCACCCGCCGCAAGGCGGCCAGACCGATGCTTTCCAGCGCCTTCATGAAAGCTTTGGAAACTGATGGACGCCGTCCACCACGGGCAGCGCCCGAGACCAGACCACATCCGCCAGTGTCATCTTGCGGTAGAGATGCGGGAAAAGGACGCCTGCGCGGGCGGGTTCCCATTTCAGCGGTGTCAGCCCATCCGTCTCGACCGCCAGCAACACAAGCCCGTCCTCGCCCGCGAAATACTTGGCGGCGGTTTCGGCCACGGTCTGGGCGGTCGAGAAGTGGATATAGCCGTCAGCGACGTCGATGGGCGCGCCCTCGGTCACGCCTTCGGCCTGCAATTGCGCCCATTCGTCGGCGCGGAAAATCTTGTAGATCAGCATGATTGGGTGATGGCGTTTGCCTGCCTTGGCGTCAAGCGCCTGTTACGAATTGGGCAGAACGATTGCCCCGTAAGGCGGGCGGGTGGATTGGGTTTGACTCTCTTCACCCTCGCCGACAAGCTGACGACATTCCAATTCCGGGGGCACAATCCAAATGATGACAAGAATCCTGACAACCAGCTGCGCATTGGCGCTGACGGCGGGGGCGGCCTCTGCGGACTTCACGCTGCATATCATCCACACCAACGATCTGCACAGCCGGATCGAACCGATCAACGCCTTCGATTCCACTTGCGGCGCCGACGCGAATGCCGCGGGCGAGTGTTTCGGCGGGATCGCGCGGGTGATTACCAAGATCAACGAGCTGCGCGCCGAGCTTGAAGGCCAGAATGTTCTGGTGCTGGATGCAGGCGACCAGTATCAGGGCAGCCTGATCTACACGACCTACAAGGGCGATGTCGAAGCCGAGTTCATGGAGCAGATCGGCTATGACGCCATGGCCGTCGGCAACCACGAATTCGACGATGGCGACGAAGGTCTGCGCAAGCTGACCGACAACGTCTCTTTTCCGGTGATTTCCGGCAACATCGACGTCTCCAGCTCGAACGTGCTGGCCGGTCAGGTCGAGAACCATGTGATCCTCGAGGTCGGCGGACAGCGGATCGGGATCGTCTCGGCACTGGCCGTTGACACGCAAGAGACGTCCAGCCCGTCGAATGCCGTGATTTTCACCCCCGAGATCGAAAGCCTGCAGGCTGACGTGGCCACCCTGACGGCCGAGGGCGTGGACAAGATCATCGCGCTGACCCATGTCGGCATGGCAAAGGACATGGAAATCGCCGCGGCGGTTGACGGTCTGGATGCGGTCGTCGGCGGACATTCGCACACGCTGTTTTCGAACACCGTCGAAGGCGCGCCCGCTTATCCGACGATGGTTGACGGTGTGCCCGTGGTGCAGGCCTATGCCTATTCCAAATACATCGGTCACCTGACACTGGTCTTTGATGACGCGGGCAATGTCACCTCTGCCACCGGTGACACCATCCTGCTGGATGCCAGCGTCGCCGAAGACGAGGCCGCCGTCGCCCGTGTGGCCGAGCTTGCCGGACCAATCGAGGAAATGAAGGCCCGCGTCGTATCGGAAGCGACCGAGGCCATCGAAGGTGACCGCTCGGTCTGCCGCGCGATGGAATGTCCGATGGGCAATCTTGTCGCCGATGCGATGCTTGACCGTGTCGCCGATCAGGGCATCCAGATCGCTTTCCAGAACGGCGGCGGTCTGCGCGCTTCGATCGACGCGGGCGAGATCACCATGGGCGAGGTCCTGAGCGTTCTGCCGTTCCAGAACACGCTATCGACCTTCCAGGTCACCGGAGAGGCGATCGTCGCGGCGCTGGAAAATGGTGTCGGTCAGATCGAGGAAGGGGCCGGGCGCTTCCCGCAGGTGGCGGGCATGTCCTTTACCGTTGACACAAGCGCTGCGCCGGGCTCGCGGATTTCCGATGTGATGGTCGGTGGCGCACCCATCGATCCGGCCGCGACCTATGGTGTCGTGTCCAACAACTTTGTGCGGAACGGCGGCGATGGCTATGCGATGTTCGTCGATGCGGCCAACGCCTATGACTTCGGTCCCGACCTTGCGGATGTCACGGCAGAGTATCTGGCGGCGAATGCGCCCTACCAGCCCTACACCGATGGCCGGATCACAATGAAGTAAGGCGCAAGCCGCTTTCGAAACGAAACGCGCCGCAGAAGACTGCGGCGCGTTTTTTTGGTCAGGGCCCCTCGTTGATCGCGTCTTGCGGTTCGACATTCAGGGTCGACCATGTCGTGTCCTGGGTCGGGGCGGGGGGCGTTTCGCAGGCGCGGCGGTGGATGTTCACCTTGGCGATGAAATGGGCCGAGATCGGCGCCGTCACGAAGAGAAAGGCCATGATCAGGAATTCATGGATCGACGGGCGGCCGATGTCGATCGAATGGATGACCGAGGCGACCAGAAACATCCCGATGCCGAGCGTCCCCACCTTGGTCGGGGCATGCAATCGGGTCATCGGGTCATTGAATTTCAACAGGGCGATGGCGCCCACCAGCACGAAGACGGCCCCGATGATGAGCGAAAGCGCCGCGACATAAGTGCCGATGATCAAAAGTGTCATTCGATGATATCCCCCCGCAAGATGAAGCGCGCCATGGCCACGGTCGACACGAAGCCAAGCATGGCGATCAGCAAGGACACCTCGAAATAGATCTGCACGCCCTTGTAGGTGCCCAACACGACCACCAGACCCAATGCGTTGATCACCATCGTATCCAGCGCCAGCACGCGGTCGCCGGATGTCGGTCCGATGACCAGACGGACCATCGACATGATCTGCCCGATCGCCAGTGACAGGAAGGCAATCGCGACAGCGAGGTTGAAGAGTTGCGTTGCAAGGATCATGCGAAAATCTCCAGCAGGCGGCGTTCGTAGCGATTGATGATGTCGTCGCGGACACCGTCGGGGTCATCGGTATGCAGCACATGCACCAGAAGGCAACTGCCTTGATCGGACAGGTCCGCGGAAACCGTCCCGGGCGTCAGGGTGATCGTGCCCGCCAGCAGGGTGATGGCCTCTGGCTGTTTGAGGCGCAGCGGAACAACGATCCAAGCGGGCTTCAGCTTGTTGGCGGGCACCGTCAGCACGATCCATGCGACCTCGATATTGGCGACGATGATATCCCAGATCACCACAAAGCTGTAGCTGACCATCCGGAGGGGATGAAAGCTCTTGGGGGTGTCGGGCCACCAGATCGACGTGCCCCAGGGGATCAGCACACCAAGAATGAAGCCGAAGACGGTCATGCCGGCGGAAAGCTCGTTCTGAAGCAGGATCCAGGTGATTGTCAGGATCAGTGTCAGCAGCGGGTGCGGGATCAGCCAGTAGAAGGCACGTCGCATCTAGTGATCCTCCTCTTTCGTGCCGCCGTCGCCGAGCTTGCCGGGGGTGTCCAGCACCGTTGCCAAATAGGGCGCGGGGGCGAAAAGCTGGGCTGCGATCTTGGTCGTGTAGCCGTGCATCTGCCCTGCAAAGACCGTGTGCAGCGCCAGAAGCAGCACCAGAAGGCCGACGGCGACGTAGGACATGGTCGCGGGTTCAGGGGGTCTTGCGGCTTGGGGGTCGGCGGGAACGGCCTTGGCCTTCCAGAAGATCGTGCTGCCCGCGCGGGCGAAGCCGACAACGCTGATCAGGCTGGTGGTCAGCACGACCGCCCAGACCCAAGTTGCGTGGGTTGTCGGGAATGCGGCCTGCAAGACCAGCAGTTTGCCAAGGAACCCCGACAACGGCGGCAGGCCCGCCATGGCGATGGCCGAGACGAAGAACAGCGCCGCAATCGGCACGGCCCCTGCAATGGCGGGCTGTGCTTCCAGCGCCAGCGATTTGCGGCTGACCCGCACCAGATCAACGATCAGGAAAAGAGCGGCGGCCGCCAGCGTCGAATGGACGATGTAGTATAGCGCCGCGGCGATCCCCGCTTGCGTGAACAGCCCCACGGCGACAAGCACCATGCCCATCGATCCGACAATCGCGAAAGTGACCAGCCTGTCGAACTGCTTTGCCGCCAGCACCCCGACGGTGCCCACCGCCAGGGACAAAAGCGCCAGCGGCAAGAGCCAGACATCATGCAGGCCAGCAGTCGCGGCAAGATCGGTGGGGAAGATCATCGTATAGACCCGGATGATCGCATAGGCCCCGACCTTGGTCATGATCGCAAAGAGGGCCGCCACGGGGGCAGGGGCCTCGGCATAGCTGGAGGGCAGCCAGAAGTGCAGCGGGACGAGGGCGGCCTTGATCGCGAAGACAAGGATCAAAAGCACGGCGGCGACCCGGATCCCCGCCGTCTCGTCCGGACTGATCAGCGCCACCCGTTCGGCCAGATCCGCCATGTTGAGCGTGCCCGTCTCGGCATAAAGGCCAGCCAGCGCGAAAAGGAACAGGGTCGATCCGATCAGGTTGAACAGCACATATTGCACCCCGGCCCGCAGGCGCGCAGTGCCGCCGGAATGGATCATCAGGCCGTAGGATGCGATCAGCAGCACCTCGAAGAAGACGAAGAGGTTGAACAGGTCTCCGGTCAGGAAGGCGCCGAGAATACCCATCAGCTGGAACTGGAACAGCGCGTGAAAGTGCCGCCCCCTCTCGTCCCAGCGCGAACTGATGGCATAGAGCAGGACGACAAGGGCCAGCACCGAGGTCAGCAGGATCATCATGGTCGACAGACGGTCGCCGACCAGCACGATGCCGAAGGGGGCGGCCCAGTCGCCAAGCTGATAGAGCATGATCGTGCCGTCCGAGGCGACCCATGACAGCGCGGCCGAAATGACGACCAGCGTCAGCACGCCCGCGATGGAAAACACCCGCTGGATGCCGATGTGATACCGCGCGGCCAGCACCACGAAGGGGGCCATCATCGCGGGCAGGATGATCGGGGCGATCAGCCAATGGGTCATGCCGCGCCCTCCTTGCTGTCGTCGTCCGCCCCGGGCTGGTCATCCACATGATCGTCGTTCGAGCCCAGAAACGCCCCCAGCCCGATCATGACGACAACGGCGGTCATCCCAAATGAGATGACGATGGCCGTCAGCACCAGTGCCTGCGGCAGCGGGTCGGTGTAGAATGTCACATCGTCCCGCAGCACCGGCGGCGCGCCGATCACGACGCGACCCGAGGCGAAAAGGAAGACGTTCACCGCATAGGTCAGCAGCGAAATACCCAGAATGACCGGAAAGGTCCGCAGCCGCAGCACCAGATAGATGCCCGCAGCGGTCATCACGCCGATGGCGGAGGCGATCAGGAACTCCATCTTAGACCCTCCCTTGCGTGGTCACGGCATCCGGCTCGTCTCGGGACGGGTCGAAATCCATCGGATATTCCGGGTCGGGCGTGTCGTGCCGCCGTGCGAGCCGCGAAAAGCTTTCCAGCGACAGCATCACCGCGCCGACCACCGACAAGAAGACGCCCAGATCAAACAGCGCCGCTGTCGCAAGCTCGAATTCCCCGAAAGGGGGGATCCGCACATAGGTGAAAGCCGAGGTCAGGAAGGGGGCGTCAAAGAACCACGACCCGATCCCCGTCAGCCCCGCGACCAGCACGCCGGCGCCGATCACACCGTGATAAGGATAGCGCAGCCTTTCCGAGGTCCATGCAAAGCCGCTGGCCATATATTGCATCACCACGGCGATCGAGACGATCAGCCCCGCGATAAAACCGCCGCCCGGTTCGTTGTGGCCCGACAGGAAGATATAGACGCCGACCATCAGCGCCACGGGCATCATCCCGCGTGTCAGAACCACCATCATCATCGGATGCACGCCACCTGCCTGTGGATACTCCGGTTGCCGGTTCAGCAGGCGCGCGCGCACCGCACTTCCCAAGAGAGCATCAGTCAGCGCATAAATCAGCATGGCGGCGATACTCAGCACGATGATCTCGCCGAAGGTATCGAAGCCGCGAAAGTCGACAAGGATCACGTTCACAACATTCGTGCCGCCGCCGCCCTTATAGGCATTGGCCAGATGGAACTCTGATATCGAGGCGGCGACCGGATCGCGCAACATGTAGTAATAGGCCAGCCCGAAGGTCGCCAGCCCGCCCGCAATCGCCACCGTGGCATCGCGCAGCCGTCGCAGCGCCGAGCTTTCGACGGGCGTGCGCGAGGGCAGAAAGTTCAAGGCAAGAAGCATCAGGATGATCGTGACCACCTCGACCGTGAACTGCGTCATGGCGAGGTCCGGCGCGCTCAGAAACACAAAGCCGATCGACACCATCAACCCCACGATCCCGATCAGGATCAGGGACAAGAAGCGGTTGCGATGCATGACAACCATGCCGATGCTTGCCGCGACCAGCATGGCCCAACCCGAGATCAGGATTGGGTCCGCCCGCTGGTTGGCGTAGGCAGCGGGGCCAACCGTGCCGGTGGTCCAGGCATAATAGCCGAAAAGGACGATCGTCACTGTCCCGATGGCGGCATAGCGGCTGAAAGCCCCGTTGTGCAACGGATGGGTCAGCATCTGCGCCAGACGGACAGCGGTCGCGATGATGGCGTCGAATATGGTTTTTGCCTCGGGACGCCGTGTCGCATCCCAGAGCGCCAGCAGCGGCCGGAAGAGCGCCAGCAGGACGGCCCCGCCAAGAACCGCAATGATCGACATGAAAAGCGCAGGCACCAATCCGTGCCAGATCCGGATATGTTTGTCGGTCATCTCGACCGTGCCGCCAAGGACGGCCTCGGTCACCAGGCGGACGAAGGGTTCGATCACGGCGGGGGAAAGGCCGATGACGATCACCGGAATGATCAGCAGGGCAGGCGGCAGCCAAAGCCCCGCGCCGGGATCATGGGGTTTGGACGGATAGTCGTCGCGGACCGGCCCAAGAAAGGTATGGCTGATCAGCCGAAAGCTGTAGGCCGCCGAAAAGATCGCCCCGAAGGTCGCGAGAACCGGCACCAGCCATGTGCTGCCGAACAGAACGGTATGGGTCGCCTCTTCCAGCATCATCTCTTTCGACAGGAACCCGTTCAGGAACGGGATGCCCGCCATTGAAAGCGCCGCGAAGACGACGATGGTGAAGGTCACGGGCATCTGGGTCCGCAACCCGCCCAAGCGGCGGATGTCGCGGGTGTGCGCCTCGTGATCGACAATCCCCGCCGACATGAAGAGCGCGGCCTTGAAAGCGGCATGGTTCAGGATGTGGAACACCGCCGCCATCGCACCAAAGGCCGTGCCGGTGCCCAGCAGCATGGTGATCAGGCCAAGGTGACTGACCGTCGAAAACGCCAGCAGCGCCTTGAGGTCGTGTTTGAACAACCCGATCACAGCGCCCAGCACCATCGTGATCAGCCCCGCGGTCGTGACGATCACGAACCATTCCGTGGTGCCCGACAGGACCGGCCACATCCGCGCCATCAGGAAGATCCCCGCTTTCACCATCGTGGCCGAGTGCAGGTAGGCCGAAACCGGCGTGGGGGCCGCCATCGCATGGGGCAGCCAGAAATGGAAAGGGAATTGCGCGGACTTGGTGAAGCACCCCAGCAGGATCAGGATCAGCGCCGGCAGATACAGCGGATCGGCCTGGATCAACTCGCGGTTTTGCAGGATCACGCTCAGATCGAAGCTGCCGACGATATTGCCGAGGATCAGCATCCCCGCGATCATCGCCAGCCCGCCGAGGCCGGTGACGGTCAAGGCCATCCGCGCGCCCTGCCGTCCCTCTGGCAAGTGCTTCCAATAGCCGATCAAAAGGAAGGACGACAGCGACGTCAGCTCCCAGAAGATCAGCAAAAGCAGGATGTTGTCGGACAGGACGATCCCCACCATCGCGCCCTGGAACAGCAAGAGGTAGGTCAGAAACTCGCCCATATTGTCGTTGCGGCTGAGGTATTGGCGCGCATAGGCGATGATCAGAAGGCCGATGCCGAGGATCAGGAAGGCGAAGAAAAAGCCCAGAGCGTCCAGCATCAGCGTGAAATTCAGCCCCAGTAGGGGCATCCAGTCGATACGGGCGGTGACGACCTCGCCTGCGATGATCGCGGGCAGGTTGGTCAGCAGTCCGACGAAGGCGCTGAGTGTGACGGTAAAGGTCACCCCAGCAGTGGCCGAACGGCCCGCCGGGTTCATCAATCCGGGCAAAAGGGCCCCGAAGAAGGGCAGGGCAACTATGAAGAAGAGTGACATAGGTCCTCCAGACGCGACTTCGGCATGTCCGGGATCATCGGGCGACGAATCCGCGTGCTGGACTGCTTGCCCGATGCTTTAAAGCATCTGGGGTCCGAAAGGCCATGGCCAGCGACCACTTTGCGTGGAACCGACAGGCTCATCCGTCGTCACGGGCCTGTCTGACCCAGGCGACCAGCACGGCGCGCGCCTCGGGCGCCATCTGGATGGCGTTGGGCGGCGGCATCGCATGGCTGACGCCCGCTTGCAGGTAGATCTGGCTGGCGTGCCGCGCCACATCACCGGGGCTTTCAAGGTAAACGCCCTTGGGTGCCCATTTCATGGTGCCCCAGACCGGTTCGCGGGCGTGGCACATGGAACAATTGCCGATGACGGTATCATAGGCCACCTCAAAGAGCGCCGCATCGGCGTAGCGTTGTTCGTAGGGCGTCAGGGTGCGCGCCTCGGCGTCCTGCCATGTCTCGCCACTGCGCACGGTCGATAGCCACGCGATCAGCAGCATCAGCAGGACGGTCACCGCCCATGTCCAGTGCGGCCCCTTGCCGGTCTTGTGCATCGTGTTGAAGTAATGCCGGATCGTCACACCTGTCAGGAAGATCAGGCTGGCGATGATCCACGCATATTGCGTGGCGAAAGCCAGCGGATAGTGGTTCGACAGCATCAGGAAGATCACCGGCAGCGTCAGGTAGTTGTTATGCATCGACCGCACCTTGGCGATCTTGCCGTATTTGGCATCCGGCGTGCGCCCCGCTTTCAGGTCAGCCACGACGATCCGCTGGTTCGGCATGATCTGGAAAAAGACGTTGGCCGTCATGATCGTTGCGGTAAAGGCACCCAGATGCAACAGCGCCGCGCGGCCCGTGAAGATCTGGTTGTAGCCCCATGACATCACCACCAGCATCACGAAAAGCAGCAGCATCAGCAGGGTCGGGTTCTCGCTGAGCTTCGATTTGCAAAGCTGGTCATAGATCAGCCAGCCGATTGTCAGTGAGCCACCGGAAATCAGGATGCCCTGCCAGAGGGCAAGATCGGCCTTGGTCGGGTCAAGCAGATACAATTCGCCGCCGACCCAATAGACGATCATCAGCAATGCGGCACCCGACAGCCATGTCCAGTAGCTCTGCCATTTGTGCCATGTCAGATGCGCGGGCATCTCGGCGGGGGCGACCATGTATTTCACGGTATGGTAGAAGCCGCCGCCATGCACCTCCCATTCCTCGCCGGAGGCACCTGCGGGCAGGTTCGGGTTAGGCTTCAGCATCAGGTCGAGCGCGATGAAATAGAACGAGGCCCCGATCCACGCCATCGCGGTGATCACATGCAGCCAGCGCACCGAAAAGGCGATCCAGTCCCAGAGAATGGCAAGGTCGTACATGGCTTAGCTACCGCGATATGTGGAATAGCCGAAGGGCGACAGCAGCAAGGGCACATGATAGTGCGTATCCTTCGACATGCCGAAGCGGATCGGGATCAGGTCGAGAAAGCGGGGGGCTTCCGGCGGTGTGCCCAAAGCGTCGAGATAAGCACCGGCATGAAACACCAGTTCGTAGGTGCCGGTTGCAAAATCCCCAGCCGGAAGAATCTGCCGGTCTGTCCGCCCATCCGCATTGGTTACCAATGTAGCTAACAATTCGCGGGCCTCGCCCGTCAGACGGAAAAGCTCGATTTTCAGTCCCTGTGCCGGGCAACCACGGGCGGTATCGAGGACATGGGTGGTCAGATATCCGGTCATCCTTGCGCTTTTCCCTTCCGTCGCTTGCGAAGCATCGCTGGACAGTATCTGCGTTTTTTGCATCTTGGAAAGGCCAACTGCATGACAGGAGACCGGATTGAAACGCTACCCCCGCGATATGACAGGATACGGGGCCGAAGTGCCACAGGCGAATTGGCCGGACGGGGCGAAGATCGCGGTGCAGATCGTGCTGAACTACGAAGAGGGTGGCGAAAACAACATCCTGCACGGCGATCCTGCCTCCGAGGCGTTCTTGTCCGAGATCACCGGCGCCGCCCCCTGGCCCGGGCAGCGGCACTGGAACATGGAATCAATCTATGAATACGGCGCGCGCGCGGGCTTCTGGCGGCTGCACCGGATGCTGAAGGATCTGC
>NZ_DAIPIW010000109.1:0-5893 GCF_036770585.1 Yoonia sp.
TCGGGTCGGTCGAACCCGGCAGCCGTGTCCGTTTCACCTTCCGCGCCCCCGAACGAGGGGAGGAGCGGATCGTGATCGCCGATCTCGACCAACCCGTGAACGAGCATCAGCGTCATGATTGGGCCTTTTCGCTCAGCCGCAATGGCGCGGTCAGCCTCAGGGCTCCGGACGTGGCCGGCGAATACGAGCTACGCTATCTGAACCGTGAGCGCACCGAGGTCATGTTCTCGCGCCGCTTCGGTGTCGGAATTCCCTTTGTCGACAGCGACCTGACCACCAGCGCCGAACTTGCCGCCCAAGCCGCCGTCGCCACGCGGGGCGACGCGTCGCAAGACGATCTGGCGCAGGTCACCGCCACGTTCCGGCTGCCGCCCGATGTGCCGCAGTCGGATGTGACGTGGCAGGCCGTGCCGCTTGACCCTGACATGACCTCCGGCCCTTGGGCGCCCGTGCAAACCGGCCCTGTCGTCACCGGCAATTTCGAACCCGGCAGCTGGCGCGTGACCGCCACCGCCCCGGGCGAGGTGACGCTTTCGGCGGATGTGGCGATCTTTCCGGGGCAGCCCAATGACTTCACCGTGCAGATCGACGCCGGCGGCGACGAAGATCACGGCGCGCTGGACCTGCAGGGGCCATGGCGCATCCTGACCGTGCCGCCCTATGATGTTCCACCCGGAACGCCGACTGACCCGCTCAAGGTCATGGATGTGGTGCTGGAAACCCGCGCCGACGCCACCGGCTATCAGGGCCGCTTCACGCCCGCCCCCGCAGCCTTCGGCACGGTCCTCTTCGAGCGCGAGATCGACAGCGTGGTCGAGGAAGACGGCGCGCTGATCCTGACCATGGCACTGCCGATGATCGACCCCGCGCCCTTTGTCCTGTCAGTCATGCCATTTGCCGAAGGCTATGCCGGAACGCTGGTCTCCGGTGCCAACAGCCTGCCGGTCGTCTTCTGGCCCGATTCCGTGCCCTTGCCGCCATCGGCGCAGTTGCAGGTCGTGCTTCACGGGCCGAACCCCGCCGATCAGGGCAGCTTGCAATACGGAGTGGACACGGTCTTTACCTGCGCGCAGGCGGTTTGCGACTGGACCGATCCGGCCAGCGGCCTGACCATCCCCCTGCCCATCGGGTGGAGCGTGACCGCGCCCGAATTCGAAACCGCCTCTGCCACGCCAACGGCGATGGAACATCCCTCGCTGTCGCTCTTTGGCCCGGAGGGGCAGGAATTGCGCCTGAACCCGCGCCAATGGGTGGACGGCAACGGCACCTGCCTTGACACGAATGGCCTGGGCCGCCTGTGCCATTTCACCGATGCTGATATCACCGCGCAGATGGTGGCCGGGATGGTCGCGCCCATGATTCATATGGGTCAGCCTGTGGCGGGGGCCGAGACGCGCCCGGTCAGCCTGACTTTGCCCGGCGTGCCCCGCGATGTGAACTACTCGTTGGACATCAGGCTGGTGGATGGGGAAGACGCAACCCATGCCGGTGGCCAGAGCCTTTTCGGGGCGATGTCGCTGCAGGATCATCCGCTGGGTGTCGGCAACGCCTATGACATCCGCGCAGTATCCGGGACGCGCGAATTCCGCGACCGGGCCGTGACGATCCTGCCCGGCTCCACGCCGCAAGAGGTGGTTCTCGCCCCGGTCTTCCGGTGGGACGAACTCACGCTTGACTTGCCTGATGCGCCGATTGTCGCCGTGCCGGGCGCGTTCATGCCTGTGACGCTGACAGCACCGGCGGATTTCAACGGCTTCATCGCCATTCATGACGCCGATGACCGCGACGCGCCGGCGATCTTTACGATCCTTGGCACGGATCTGATGGGCGCCTCGGACCCGGTGCTGCCGGTGCCTGAACGCCCCGGATTCTACGAGATCCAGTTTCAGGACATGAAGGGCGAGATGTTCGGCGGCATCGATTTCGAGGTTGTAGCCGATGATCGCGCCGGGGGCGGCACAGCCCCAGAGGGGTCGGTCAGCCTTGCCCTTTTGTCCGATGCCGGCTTGGTGGCGGGTTCGGACGGCTATGTCCCGGTGGATATCGCGGCCCCTGCCGGTCTGGCAGGCCAGCTTCGGATCGAAGCACAGGGGGGGGCCGTGGTTTACACCACCGACCTTGCCACCTTGATTGCGTCGCAAGACCCGACCTTGCCGATCCCGGATGCGCCGGGGGTCTACATGATCAGCATCATTGACCAAGCGGGGATGCTGCGTGCGACCACCGGCTTCGAAGTGCGCGGCCCCGCCGATCAGGCGGGCATCACCGTCACCCTGCGCGCGACCACGCAATTCGGCGCAGGCTGCATGGTGGGGGCCACCCTTGCGATGCCGTCCGGCCCTCGCTTCACGTTCAGCGTCCCCGTTTTGGGGGCTGATGCGAATGGGCGCGCGGTCGCGCCGCTCGTTGGAAGCGGGGATCAGGTTCTGGAGATCATCGGCTTCGACACTGCTGGCGCCACGCTGGTTGACGCGAGCTTCCTGTCGACCTGCGAGGCGCTGGTCCTTACTTTCGGAACCGCGCAATGCCGCATGGGCGAAAGTGTCGCCGCCGAGGCATGCCCCTATCCCGTCACCTATGTCGTGCCGCCCACGCTTTTGGGCGTGGAACAGCTTGGGGCTGGTGGGGCGCAATCGCCCGCGCAAGACAACCTCGGCGCTGCAGGCCCCGACTTCACCCCGATCGACCTTGGCGATCGCGATGCCGACGAGATCATCGACCTCCTATTTCCGCCGAATTGACCGGAGTGATTCAAGATGCGCCTTATCCTCGCATTTGCCACAGCCCTTCTGCTTTCGACCGTTGCCGCGATTGCCCAGACGGGGCAGCGGATCCAGATGGCCGAATGCACCAGCACCGGCTGCACTTGCCGTGTCAGTGAACTGACCCTCGAGCAGGTCGCGATTACCGTTGACATCAACATCCCCGACGATGCCGAGAACCAGATCCTTGTGCGCGATCCACAAGGCGATCTGGTCTGGAGCAAACTGTCGCCTGCGCAACTTGATCGCTCCTATGGCGGGCAGGGCAACTGCCCCTTGCAACTGTTCGAGGACATCACGCCGCGTGATGGGCGCTGGCAGATCACCGATGTGGCCACTGACGCCTCGCAATGCCCGATGGCGGCCATGGCGGCTATGGGCGGCATGGAAACCCACACAGTGACCGTCAATTGGGGCGGCCACTTCCGCCCCGAGCGGATCTTTCCCGAAACCCGCGGCATGGTCGCGTGGTCGCGCACCGGGGATCTGTCGTGGCGCGGCGTGGTGGCCGACGAAGAAATCGAGGGCGCCACCGCCCGCGTCACCTTCACCGCGCGGCTGGTCAGCCCGACCCTGATCCGCGGCGAAAGCCGGTTCGCCTTCAACATGCCCGCCCTGGGGGGCGTGAACCCGGCCGTGCTACAGTTAGGCGGCGGCTGCCTGACAGTGACCACATATGTCGCAAGGTGGAATGGCTAGCATGGCCCGCTCCTGGCTGTATCAGGCCGCCCTTGTGATAGCGGCGACACTCGTGTCCCCCGGCGCGGCATCGGCGCAGAGCGCGGATGAGGAAATCACCGCATTCGCGCATGCCGAGGGGTTCTTGCCGATCGACCCCCACTATTTCTGGACCGAGCGCTGGAACGGACCGCATCGGTTTCCCGACTACGACCGCAGCAGCGTTGTCCATGCCGATGTGTCCGTCTACGATCCCGAGAAAGCAATCCTCGCCATCGACGCGCTGGATGGATATTTGCCGCATGTCCGCTACCGGATCGAAAGCCGTGACCTGGCGGCGGAAGAAGACTGGATGGCGCCCTATCGTCTGGTCGAGGTCACGCGCTTCGACCTTGCGCCAACATTGGTCGCCAGCATCGCCGCAGCCTACGAGGGTCTGTTCACCCCCGTCGCGCCAGTCCCCGCGCCGCATGTCACATGGCGGTTCGTCTTTGTCACCAACCAAGCCATGAGCGCCGCGCCAATCGCCGTCGGACGACGCATCCTGTCGGAGCAGGAAGCAGACACGGCGATGTGCTTTGCGCTGCCCTGTCTTGCCTTGACGGATCCTCTGGGCGAGGGCTGGCAATGGGAGAACATCAGCGTCGACGAAACCACCTATCCGCCCACCTATCCCGGGGTGGATGCGACCGGAATGACCGTGCCCGCGCGCACCGCCGCTCTTTTGCACACCGCAGGCGACGTGCGCCGCGACTACGACATGGTCATTTCCTCGCGGGTGGTCGGCCAGGATGACATCACGAACGGCATCATCCGCTACAACAGGTTCTTATCGGACGAGGTGTCGTCAGACTGGATCGTCCGGATGCAGGTCGCAGATTTGCCGCCTTCATGGGGTTGGACGAGAACTTCGCGCACGGCTGGCGATCCGGTCTGGAACCTGCCCGATGGTTTCGATGTGGGAGAACAGGACTGGATCCACGTGCCCGTCGAACAACGGACGGCATGGCGCATGACGATGATCTTCGACAACGGCATCGCCACGCCAATAAGCTATGCCGCCCATATGAATGACGGCGTCGCGACCTATCAGTCGGATCACTGGGTTTACATCGGATTGGATACCGTCGTTGGGCAAGTCTTTGCCCGCGATGGCAATATTGCTTTGCCGATCACGCCTTACAACCCGTACCTGCACGAGTTCATGCATTGGTTCGATGTGCCAAACCGGATCATTGCGACAGGCGAGAGCCAAAAGATCGGCGACCATATCGCGCAGCAATACAGCCTGCTCTACAATCAGCCTGATGCAGAGGAAAGCAGCTATCTCGTATGGACCGGCCGTTTCTGGGCTATCGGTGATCTGCCGTCTGCCATGGGCTGGTACGGTCTGCCGGGTTCACCCTTCGCGGGTCGCAGCGAAAGGTTCAGGCAACTATGGGGCGGGCTCAGCGAGGATTTGAGCGGCTATGGTCTGATCGTGCGGGCCGACATCACGTTGCACGACCGCGTCACGCAAGACGACCTGCGCGCGGTCCTGAACGGAAATGCAAGCGCTGCGAGCCTGGCGGCAATGGGGTCGATTTCCCAACGTGTGATCATGCAGGTGACCGATCTTCAAGAAGAGGATGGCTACACCTTGGCAACGCAGTTTCCAGACTTGGCCCCGTTCGGCACGACACCATGGCCACACAGCTTGCCTGACCAGCCGGTTTCAATCCTTGCGCGGTACTGAGGCGCCCTCTGGCCCCGTCGACGCAAGAGTGCAAATGCCTGCATATCTGCGCTTCCACCGGTCAACCCAATGGCGCTTCCGCGGCTGATAAGGTTGTCGAAGCACCTAAGCTTCAAACAAGCGATATCCGCTTATTTCCTTCGGGAACACTTCGCGTTTGCGACGAATGTTTGTTCCCGCAGCATCTCTCAAGGGTTTGCTGCACATGCATCGGTCGGCTTTCCGCCCTCCACGTCGGTCTTGTGCCGGATCTCAGCGCAAAATCTGCATCCCATTTAGACCGACGGCACTCGGTCGTGGCGCCACGCCTGAGCGTCCGCTTTGCTGAAACATGACAAGAGGGATCGCAGTCGCGGGCATCAACCGATGGCCATGTCCTCTGCGATCTTGCCCCCTGCCAGCGCGTCCACCTTGGCGCGGGCTTCCGCCTTCTGCCGATCTTCGAATGTGGAAATCGGCTTGGCAACGTCCTTCTGCATTTTCTTCAGCTCGCTGAGCGATAGTGCCTCGAGATCGTACTCAGCCATTGATGCGGTCCGGGTCATGGACACCTAATGGCACCGCTTCACCTGCCGGGGCGGTCTCGGCAAGACGGTCGCTGAGCATTGCGAAAAGGCATGAAAGTCCTCGTCCACGGCCGCATCCACTACAGCAAGTGGATCGACAGCATGGGCAACGACCGCTACGGCTGCGAGATCATCGCCGAGAAGGTCGACTT
>NZ_DAIPIW010000110.1:0-5877 GCF_036770585.1 Yoonia sp.
ACGCGCTTGCCCCACGTCTAACCGATCAACGGCCTGCGGGTAAAGAATTACTGTCCTGACAACCACATCCTTGCGTCGCCGATCCGCCCCAAGCGCCCAAAACGCGGGCGCCTAGCTTTGCTTCGCAAGCTTGGTCGCCTGTCCGATCCAGTCGTCACGCTGGATCCGGCCCTTGAACTTCAACCGCGCATCCACCCAAGCGATTTCTTCCTCGGTCCACTTGGCGATCTGGTCGTAATGATAAAAGCCCAGATCATTCAGGACGCCTTCCAGCTTGGGTCCGACGCCGCTGATCTTCTTGAGATCATCCGCCCCGCCCTCACGCGCCGCCGCAAGCGTCTCGGGCGCCTTCTCCACGACATCCACATCCGCCACAGGCGTCGGCGCGACGGCCTTGGTCGCCGGTTTCTTGGCCTTAGCCTTGCCCGCACCCTTGATCCATGGCGTCAGCAGCGGCACCTCGGTCCCGTCGATCCGCTTGACCGTGTCGCCAATATCGACGGCGGCCTGCGCGCTCGCATTATACTTCGCCTTGCCAGATGTGAAATCCTTGAGCGAGGTCAGCCCGCTTTTGGGTTCGGCGGCAAAGCGCCCGTTCTGCGGGCCGGGCGTCGGCACGCGGCCTGCGGCCAGTTCGTCGATGATCTCGACCAGACGGGCGGCGGTCAGGTCTTCGTAGTAATCCTTGCCGATCTGGGCCATCGGCGCATTGGCGCAGGACCCGAGGCATTCCACCTCTTCCCACGAAAACTTGCCATCCGCCGACAGCGTATGGGGCTGGTCGGCGATCTTTTCCTTGCAGACGCCGATCAGGTCCTCGGCCCCGCAGATCATGCAAGACAGGGTGCCGCAAACCTGGATATGGGCGACGGACCCGACAGGCTGAAGCTGGAACATGAAGTAGAAAGAGGCCACCTCGAAGGCGCGGATGAAGGCCATATCCAGCATCTTCGCCACATATTCGATGGCAGGACGGGTCAGCCAGCCCTCTTGCTCTTGCGCGCGCCACAAGAGCGGGATGATCGCCGAGGCCTGACGACCCTCGGGGAACTTCTTCATCTGCGCCTCGGCCCAGGCAAGGTTCTCGGGCGTGAAGGCGAAGGTCTCGGGCTGTTCGTGATAGAGGCGGCGTAGCATCAGTTCATTCCAATAAGTAGCATCGTGCTCAGATGAGCCATGAAGATCGCGCCGGGAACTAACCCGGCTGGCGTTCCTGCGCCAGCAAGAAGCACCATGGCCACCAGAGCGTTCATCCCTTACGCGATACAGGCCGGTGTGGTGATCGTGAAGGCAGCATCGCCCGACGGTCTTGCGCGGCCCTCGGCGACCAGATCGGTCAGGATGGTTTCAAGATCACCCGCCGACAATTCCGCCGCCGACATGATCGTCCCCACATTCGCGGCGTTGAAGACACAGCCGTTCGCCTCGGTCGCGGCAACGAACCGTTCCTTGGCGGAAATCGGCGATGTCGTCGGCTGCGGCACAGGTGCTGCGGCCGGTTCGGTTGGCCCCATGCCGCCGGCGCGGAAATCGGGCATCTGGACCGCACAGGCGGACAGCGCCAAAAGTGAAACCGGAATCAGTGCAAAACGCATGGTGTTGTTTCTCCTCATCAGTTTGCCACCTCGGCACCCGCGATATCAAAGACAGAGTTCAGGCCATAGACAAGGGCCGCCACCGAAAACGCGAGACCGACCACCCCGCCGAAAATGATCCCCGAACGCCGTCCGCGAAACATCCGCGCCACGGCCGCCGACAGAAAAAAGCCGCAGGCGATCAGAAAACCAAAGAGAATATCCGCCATCGTCATCTGTCGATCTCTCCGAACACCACATCCATCGTGCCGATGATGGCGCTGACATCGGCCAGTTGGTGCCCCTTGCAGATGTAATCCATCGATTGCAGGTGCAGATAGCCCGGCGCGCGCAGCTTGGCGCGGTAAGGCTTGTTGGTCCCATCGGCCACCAGATAGACGCCGAACTCGCCCTTGGGCGCTTCGACGGCGGCGTAAACCTCGCCCGCAGGCACGTGGAAGCCTTCGGTGTAAAGCTTGAAGTGATGGATCAGCGCCTCCATCGAGGTTTTCATCTCGCCACGGGCCGGCGGGGTCATCTTGCCACGCGCCATCACATCGCCCTTTTCATGGCGCAGCTTTTCGCAGGCCTGGCGGATGATGTGGGTCGATTGGCGCATCTCTTCCATGCGGCACAGATACCGGTCGTAGCAGTCGCCGTTCTTGCCGACGGGGATCTGGAACGCGAACTCGTCATAGCATTCATAGGGCTGCGCGCGGCGCAAATCCCACGCCAGACCCGACCCGCGCACCATCACACCCGAATACCCCCAGTCGAGGATATCGTCTTCGGTGATGATCCCGATATCGGCGTTGCGCTGCTTGAAAATCCGGTTCTCGGTCAAGAGCCCGTCGATATCGTCCAGCACCTTGGGGAAGGCCTGCGCCCAGGTGTCGATATCCTCGATCAACTGGTCGGGCAGGTCCTGATGCACACCGCCGGGGCGGAAATAGGCCGCGTGAAGACGTGCCCCGCACGCGCGTTCATAAAAGATCATCAGCTTCTCGCGCTCTTCGAAGCCCCAAAGCGGCGGCGTCAGCGCGCCTACGTCCATCGCCTGCGTGGTGACGTTCAGCAGGTGGTTCAGGACACGGCCGATCTCGGAATAGAGAACCCGGATCAGCGAGGCGCGGCGCGGCACCTGCGTGCCGGTCAGCTTTTCGATGGCCAGACACCAGGCGTGTTCCTGATTCATCGGCGCCACGTAATCGAGCCGGTCGAAATAGGGCAGGTTCTGCAGGTAGGTCCGGCTTTCCATCAGCTTTTCGGTGCCGCGATGCAGCAGGCCGATATGCGGGTCGCAGCGTTCCACGATCTCGCCGTCCAGTTCCAGCACCAGCCGCAACACCCCATGCGCCGCAGGGTGCTGGGGGCCGAAGTTGATGTTGAAGTTCCGGATCTTCTGTTCACCCGTCGCCGCATCGGTCGAGCCGTCGTCGTAGGTGTTCACACGGATATCGCCGTCCATCATGGCCTAAACCCTTCCCAGATTGTCTTGCCACCGCTGTGGCAGGGGCCCGACATTGCGCGCCACCCATTCATAGTGCTCATTCAAAAGGCCAAGCGCGCGCGGGCGCAGCTTGTCCAGCATAACAACTTCCGGTCCGGCATGCACGGGGGTTTCGACCTGCGCCTGTCGTGGTGCGATCCCCAGAAATGCGCAGACTTTCGCCAGCCCCGCATCGGTCAGCAGATCCTCGAAGAAGGCGATCAGCAAGCGGCCCTGCGGGATCACGCGGCGCAGCTTGCGGATGATCTTGGGATAATCGCCCCGCTCGAGGATATGCGTCTCCTGCCCGCGATTGAGGATGCGGTAAAGGATGTTGTTGGCCTTCTTTTCGTATTTCTCGTGTTCCTGCCGCTGACGGCGGGCCTGCATGCGGATGTGCGACCAAAGCCGGTCCAGCGGGTCACGGATCAGCAGGATGAACTTCGCCTCCGGCGCCGCATCGCGCATCCGTTCCAGCGTCGCATCATCGAGCGTGGCATAGTTGGGCGTGATATCCGCAACCAGCCGGGCATCGGCCCTGCCCTGCCGCAACCAGCCAAGGTAGGCGGCATCATCGCCGCGCGGACCTTCCAGCACCGCGACCAGCGCCTTCATCTCGTTGATGCGGCGGTCCATGTTGTCGACCTGCCAGCCCCGCCCCGCCTTGGCCGCCTGTGTCTTGTCATCGCGCATCTCGCGCAGGCGCACGCGGAAAGCGGTCAATTGCTTGTCGCGACGCTCGGCCTCGAATGTATCCCAATAATGCGCCTCCTTGACCGCCGGCATGGCACAATCGGGATGGTCATGCAGATAGCGGTAAAGCCAGGTCGTTCCGGCCTTGGTCGCGCCGAGGCAATAGAGGATCGGTGCGTCAGGCATCCTTGACCCCAGCCTCTGCGGCCAAAGCCATGCTATCGCGCCAAGCCGCAGGCAATGCGTCACCGAAGCGATCCGACATGGCAGCATAGACATCGGCGAAAGCCATAGCCAACGCGCGCCTCTGCCCTGGGTCCACTGCCAGACCGGGCGCTGTATCGGCATTCGCCCGTAAGCCGTAATCAGCCTGATGCGGCGTTATCCCGAGGAAGGCGTTCATACGTCCGATTTCTGCGTCATCGAACATGGTCTCGTAGAACATAAGGTGGATGCGGTCAGAGGGAACTGCACTCTCAAGCGTCGCAAGTGTCTTGTGATAATGTGTTTTGTCGAATCCCCACCCCCGCTGTGCGTGCAGCCCCTCTGATATCGCATCGGCCAGGATCGACTCATCAATCGGGTATTGGCGCCCAAGGCGAGACCGCAGACCGTGTTTGATAGCGGAAATCGCACGCGCAGCGGGGTCTCGCATTATGAAGACAAAACCGACGTTCTCTGCCAAGCCCGCCATTTCACGATATGTCTGCTCAGAAAGCAGCGCATATTGCGGACAAACCTCGCCTACGGCACGCGTCTGCGGAGTCTTTTTCTGGAACAACAAATCTGCATAGAACGCGTGTGGTCGGTCGGCCTGCCCAAGCGCCCGTTTGACCAGGCGCAGCGATTTCACAAGTTCCGGCTCGGGTCGGCTGGCAGGCTTCAATAGTCGGTTCAACCTGACCCTCAGAGAAGGCTGCACAATTTCACGATACTTTCGAGAAAACGCGCTGTTTTCATTCTTGAGGTAGTTTGGTCCAATATGAACCGCCCGCCAATAATTCGTTTCCTTGTGCACCGGCACGCAGACCTTGGGGTGATGCGCCAGATAGCGGTGCAGCCAAGTGGTACCGCACTTTTGCGCCCCGATCACGAAGAATAATTGCGACACTTGGGCGAAGCGCGGATCGACAGGACCGGTGACCATCTATCGCGTCCCGACGCCGGGCCACCTGCGCCCTTGTACGACGCACTGCATCGTCGGCGCTGCCTTTTTGCCGCCACCCATCACCCCGCCTTCTCGTCCTTTTTCTTCTCGTCGCCGGGCAGGATGTAGTCCGCCCCTTCCCATGGCGACATGAAGTCGAACTGGCGGTATTCCTGCACCAGCTTCACCGGTTCGTAGACCACGCGCTTTTGCACCTCGTCATAGCGCACCTCGGTGTAACCGGTCGTCGGGAAATCCTTGCGCAGCGGGTGGCCGCGGAAACCATAGTCCGTCAGGATGCGGCGCAGGTCGGGGTGACCGGAAAACAGGATCCCGAACATATCGAAGATCTCGCGTTCGAACCAGTTGGCCGAAGGATGCACGCCGATGATCGAGGGCACCATGTCGTCTTCGCGAATCTGCACGCGCAGGCGGATGCGCTGGTTCTGATACATCGACAGAAAATGATAGACGACGTCGAACCGTTTGGCGCGGCTGGGATAATCGACGGCGGTGATATCCACCAGCGACGAGAACCTGCAGCTGCCATCGGTCTTCAGAAACTCCACAAAGCTGACCAGCGACGAGGGCGCCACGGTCACGGTCAGCTCGTCATGGGCCACCTCCCATGACAGCACGCAGTCGGTGCGCTTCAGCTCCAGATGGTTGCCGAGTTCTTGCAGGGCTTCGGTCATGTTGAAAATCCTTCAGTGCCTAGCGCACGATGGTTCCGGTCCGGCGCATCTTCCGCTGAAGCTGCAGAATGCCGTAAAGCAGCGCCTCTGCCGTCGGCGGGCAGCCGGGCACATAGATATCCACCGGCACGATGCGGTCACAGCCGCGCACCACCGAATAGCTGTAGTGGTAATAGCCCCCGCCATTCGCACAGGACCCCATGCTGATCACATAACGGGGTTCCGGCATCTGGTCGTAGACCTTGCGCAGCGCAGGCGCCATCTTGTTGGTCAGCGTGC
>NZ_DAIPIW010000036.1:0-24297 GCF_036770585.1 Yoonia sp.
GCGATTGCCCCGATCATCGCCGATGTCGTCGCGAATATCGGTGAGGACAAGGTCAAGGTCGCGCTTCCGGTTCTGCGTGAGATGCGGGTCAAGCTGAGCGAATTCGGCAAGGACCCCTAGGCCGTCACATTTGCATCCAGCAGCATCGCTTTCAGACCCTCTGCGAGATCGGTGTCGGGCGTCCAGCCCAGAAGACGCTTTGCCTTGCCGATGTCCGGGCAGCGCCGCACTGGATCGTCGGTCGGCAGTTTCGAGAAGACAAGAGGCACCTCTGTTCCGACAACAGCTTGGACGCTGGCCGCGATCTCCAGAATGGATTGTTCGTGCGGGTTGCCGATGTTGACCGCTTCACCCTTTGCGGCATCGACCTCGGCCAGACGTCTCAGCCCGTCGACCGTATCGTCGATATAGCAAAGGCTGCGGGTCTGCCGCCCGTCTCCGTAAATCGTCAGGGCCTGCCCTTGGGATGCCTGTGCGATGAAGTTCGGGATCAGGCGACCGTCACCGGGGGCCATGCCGGGGCCGAAGGTGTTGAAGATACGCGCGATCCGAACATTCGTGCCCCGGGTGCGGTAGGCATCCATCAAAAGGGTTTCTGCCGCACGCTTGCTTTCGTCATAGCAGGCGCGCGGACCGATCGGGTTCACATGGCCCCAGTGTTCCTCTTTTTGTGGATGCGACAGCGGATCGCCGTAGATCTCGCTTGTCGAGGCCTGCACGAGGGTCGCATCGCAGCGGATCGCGTGGTCCAGCAGGTTCAGCGTGCCGAGCACATTGCTTTTCCAGGTCTGGATCGGGTCGCGCTGGTAGAATGGCGGCGAGGCGGGGCTGGCAAGGTTGAAGATCACGTCGCAGGCGGGCAGGTCGGCGGGGACCGCGATGTCATGGTGCATGAAAGACACCCCCTCGAGATCGGTCGCAGAACCTGTCGAGAGATCGTCGATGATGTGAACCTTTGCACCGTGTTGCAAAAGGTTGCGCACCAGATGCCGCCCGAGAAAACCCGCGCCCCCCGCAACGAGGACGGATTTGGTGCTCCAGTGCGTCACTTGCTGGCCTCATGGCGTTCGATGATTTCGATGGCAGCGCGGGTTTCTGTCTCGGTCGTCATAGATCGCGCGAATGCCTGACCCGCAGCGGCGATCTCGCGGGCGCGATCGGGATGACAGCGGGCCCAGTCCACGGCTTCCCGAAGATCAGAGAGATCTGCTTTCACTGGGATGAAGTGTTCCCATGGGGTTAGGCGGTGGTAGTACCACTGATAGAAGCTGAACTGGCTTTCCACCTTGAAGATACAGCACCCGAAGATCAGCCGCTGCATGAAATTATCCCATGCGTTGGTCGTGCCATCGATGTCGATGCCAAACTTCATGTTCGCCCAGTCCGTAGGCGGAATGCCGTCTCCGATCATGCCAGCTTCGCTAAGTCGCGTTGTGAAGGCCTGACTCCCACCGGTGACAAACCTGAAGTCGATGTCGGTGGACTTGCAGACATGCGCCATTCTCAGCCTTTGTCTGACACCCGGTGTGTCCAGATTGACGGGATCAACCGACAAGAGCCCGTGTCCGTTTGGTGATCCGCGCCACACAATCCGGTCCGAGCGTTCATTCCAGTCGACCGCATTGTCTTTCGCAAAAGCGTGGTCAAAGGCATAGCCGCGTCGCGTAAAGAAATAGGTATCCGTGATCGCAACTCCGACATTCGGGGATGTAGAAAAACGATAGACCCCCAAGCCCGTCGAATCCCCGTCCGAAAGATCCGCCGAGATTTCCCTCACCTCGGGTGAGGTGAGCGAGAACCAGTGGATGTGTGCTGCCATGCGCCTGCTAAGGAACGCCTTTTGCCGGCCTGAGAGCGATTTTGCGACGATAGCCACAATCTTGTCGCCGTCTTTGCGCAGGATCATCTCGCTATCCATGCTGGGTTGGTCAGATGCAACGACCCTGAGAGGCGGTGGCGTAACCCCCGCCGCTTGGAAATCCTCCGCAATCTGCCGACGCAAGAAGGCCTGTAATTGCATCAGGATGATGGGCTTCCGGATCATCCTGCGCCCGCGTTGGGCATAATTGATTAAATTCATCACTTGCCGTCGATAACTTCTTTGCCCAACCATAGGTTACTTCGCGGGCAGAACACTACCCCAGAGGCTTCGTCGCGGCTGTCACATAGTTTACCGACAGGTCCCGGTCCGAGATCGACCAGGTAAACCGCGCGAAGTTGAAGACAAAGCCCTTGCGGTCCACCGGTGTCATTCCGGCCTTTTCCAGAAGCGCGAACAATTCATCCGGCGTGATGAACTTGTTCCATTCATGCGTGCCCTTGGGCAGCCACCGCATGACGTATTCCGCCCCGACGATCGCCATGGCAAAGCTTTTGGGGTTCCGGTTGATCGTCGAACAGATATGCAGCCCGCCCGGTTTCATCAGCGCATGACAGGCGGTCAGGTAGCCCTGCGGGTCGGCGACGTGTTCGACCACTTCCATGTTCAGCACAACGTCGAATTCTTCGCCCGCGTCGGCCAAAGCCTCGGCCGTGGTGTGGCGATAGTCGATCGCAAGGCCCGATTGCTCGGCATGGATGCGCGCGACGGGAATATTGCGTTCGGCGGCGTCGGCACCGACGACCGTCGCCCCCAGCCGCGCCATCGGTTCGCAAAGCAACCCGCCGCCGCAGCCGATATCGAGGATGCGCAGCCCCTCGAAGGCCTGCGGCTGCGACAGATCGCGGCCGAACTCGGCGGCAATCTGGCGGGTGATGTAGTCCAGCCGGACCGGATTCATCATGTGCAGCGGCTTGAACTTGCCGTTCAGGTCCCACCATTCGGCGGCCATCGCCTCGAATTTCGCGATCTCGGAGGGGTCAACCGTATTCGTTGCCGACATCTTCGCCTCATTCATGGTCAGTTGCGTCGAAACGCGATATAGGGTGCCTATGGACAAAGTCGTAGGACAAAAACGCCCCGGCGCCCACCTTTACCCGCCCGTCGATCCTTTCGACCAGCGGATGCTGGACGTGGGCGACGGGCACAAGGTCTATGTGGAACAATGCGGCAATCCGGACGGGATTCCCGTTGTGGTGCTGCATGGTGGTCCGGGCGGCGGGTGCAGTCCGGCGATGCGGCGCTATTTCGATGGCTCCGTCTTTCGCGTGATCCTGTTCGATCAGCGCGGCTGCGGCCGCTCGCGTCCTCATGCCAGCGTCGAGGCCAATACCACATGGCATCTGGTCGCCGATATCGAGCTGATCCGCGAGACGCTGGGCATCGACCGCTGGATCGTCTTCGGCGGGTCATGGGGCGCGACGCTGGCGCTGATCTATGCGCAGGCGCATCCGGATCAGGTGGCGGGACTGGTGCTGCGCGGGGTCTTCCTGATGACGCGGCGCGAGCTGGACTGGTTCTATGGCGGTGGGGCTGCGAACTTTTGGCCCGACCTGTGGGCGCGGTTCACCTCGATCATTCCCGAGGACGAGCAGCACGATCTGATTGCCGCCTATCACCGCCGCCTGTTTTCCGGCGACCGCAATATCGAGACGCGCTATGCCCGCGCCTGGGCGGCATGGGAAAATGCACTTGCGGCGATAGATAGCGACGGGATCACGGGTGAAAGCCCTGCGGATTATGCCCGCGCCTTTGCACGGCTCGAAAACCATTATTTCCAGAACATGGGCTTTCTGGGCGAAGGGCAGCAGATCCTGCACCCTGACCAGATGGCCAAGATTCAAGGCATCAACGGTGTGATCGTGCAGGGCCGCTATGACATGATCTGCCCGCCGCTTTCGGCGCATCGTCTGTCACAGGCATGGCCCAAGTCACGACTGACGTTCGTAGGGCGCGCGGGCCACGCCTTGTCCGAACCCGGGATCACCGCCGAGCTGGTGCGCACGATGGACATGATGGCGACGCATCGGGTCTCGCTGGGGCTTTAGGGTTTACAGACGCGGACTTGTGGATAAAGTCTTGGATGGGGATCGGAGTAATCAACGTCTTGGGCAGCGTCCTTCGCATCATTCTACAAAGACTGGCACTTGGTCTGCTGACGTTGCTGATCGTGTCCATCGTGATCTTCGTGGCGGTGAACCTGCTTCCCGGAGACTTCGCGGAATCGATTCTCGGACAAGGTGCTACACCCGAGGCCGTGGCCTCCATCCGGCGTGACCTCGGTCTCGATGAGCCGCTGATCTCGCGGTATTTCATATGGCTTGGCGGTGTGGTGCAGGGCGATCTGGGCACCAGTTTCGCGCAGGCGAACTTTGCAAGTTTCACCGGCACCGACTCGGGCGCGACGACGGTTGCCGCGCAGATCGCGCCGCGCTTTGCCAATACGATGTTTCTTGCCATGATCACCGCCGCGATTGCGGTGCCGCTGTCGATCATTCTGGGCATTCTTGCGGCGCTCTACCGCAACACCATCTTCGACCGCGCGACGAACATCTTTACCCTGTCTTCGATTTCCAGCCCCGAGTTCTTTCTGGCCTATATCCTGATCCTGTTCCTTGCGGTGCTGAACCCGATCTTCCCCTCGCTGTCGAATATCTCGCAAGGTATGCCCTTCAGCGACAGGCTGAACGCCTCGGTCCTGCCCGCGCTGACGCTGACGCTGGTGGTGATGGCGCATATGCTGCGGATGACGCGGGCGGCGATCATCAACCTTCTGGCCTCGCCCTATATCGAGATGGCGCGGCTCAAGGGTCTGTCGCCGATGCGGGTGATCGTGACACATGCGCTGCCCAATGCGCTGGCGCCGATCATCAACGTGGTCGCGCTGAACCTTGCCTATCTGATCACCGGCGTCGTCGTCGTCGAGGTTGTCTTCGTCTATCCCGGCATCGGCCAGCTTTTCGTCGATAGCGTGCGCATCCGCGATATCCCGGTGGTGCAGGCCTGCTGCCTGATCTTCGCGGCGGCATTCATTCTGCTGAACCTGACGGCGGATATCATGTCGATCCTGTCCAACCCGCGGCTGAGGCATCCGAAATGATCTGGTTCGTCGTCTCGCTGGTCGCCATGCTGGCCATCGCCTGGGTGTTCCGCTTTGCGGGACAGGCTGCCACGGGCAACGCGCCCCGGTTCCGCGATATGCCCTTTGGGGTGGCCTACGGCTATGTGCTGGGCGTCTTCGTGCTGGCGTGGCTGGTCTGGGCCTATGCGCAGGGGCGCAGTCCCGATCCGGCGATTGCCAACAAGTTCTTCTTTCTGCGCATCGCGATCGAGGGGCTGATCCTCTTTTCGATTGCCGCATGGCTGTTCCGTCTGTTGGGCCGAAGCGTCGGCACCGCATGGACCCGCAAGATGTTCCGCGAGATGCCGCTGACGGCCTCGTTCGGGATCCTGACGATCATCATGTATGCGATCTTCGCGATCTTTGCCGGTGTCATCGCACCCTACGGGCAAGAGCAGATCATACCCGGCGTTGCCGCGAATATCATCCCGGGCGGCAATCCTGCGATGGGCGGCAATCCCGACTTTCCGCTAGGCACCGACCAGATCGGGCGCGATATCCTGAGCCGCCTGATCTATGGCGCGCAGAACACCGTCGGCATCGCCTTTGCGACCACCTGTCTGGCCTTTCTGCTGGGGGGCACCTTGGGCTTTCTTGCGGCGACACTTGGCGGCTGGCTGGACCAGATCCTGTCGCGGGCGGTGGATGTGCTGATGGCGATCCCTTCGCTGATCTTCGCGCTGCTTCTGATGACCATCGCCAGCGTCTGGGCGCCGCGGCTGGGCATACCGCTGACCGTTTTCATGGTCCTGATCATCGCCGTGATCGACAGCACGCGGGTCTATCGTCTGTCCCGCGCTGTCGGGCAGAATATCGTCGTGATGGATTATATCGAGGCCGCCAAGCTGCGCGGCGAGGGGCTGGGCTATCTGATCTTCAAGGAGATCCTGCCCAATGCCACCGCGCCTCTGCTGGCCGAATTCGGACTGCGCTTCTGCTTCGTCTTCCTGACCATCGCGGCCCTGTCCTTTCTTGGTGTCGGGATCCAGCCGCCGCTGGCGGACTGGGGCACGATGATGCGCGATCTCGCCAGCTTCGTGAACTTCGCCGCATTCGCGCCCATGGCCGCCACGGCACCCCTGCTGGCGGCGGGGGCAATTGCGCTGCTGACGGTGGCGGTGAATTTCGTGGTGGACTGGATGTTGCACAAATCATCGGGGCTGAAAGAGTGATATGACCGAAAAGACCGATCAGCCCCTCGTCAAAATGCGCAGCGTCACGATCGAAGGGCGCAGCGACGAGACGTGGATGCCGATCATCAATGGCGTGGACCTGACCCTGCATCGGGGCGAGGTTCTGGGGCTGATCGGCGAATCCGGTGCGGGGAAGTCCACGCTGGGTCTGGCGGCGATGGGCTATACCCGCGACGGCGTGCGGATCAGCGATGGCACGGTCGAATTCGACGGGATCGACCTGCTGAAGGCCTCGGCTGCGACCAAGCGCGACCTTCTGGGCAAGCGGATCGCCTATGTGGCGCAATCCGCCGCGGCCAGTTTCAACCCTGCCCACAAATTGCTTGAACAGCACGTCGAAGGCCCCGTCCAGCACGGTGTCATGAGCCGCACCGAAAGCGAGAAGGACGGGATGGCTCTCTATGCCAAGCTGCGTCTTCCCAACCCCGACGAAATTGGGTTCCGCTATCCGCATCAGGTCTCGGGCGGGCAATTGCAGCGCTGCATGACGGCGATGGCCATGTCCTGCCGTCCCGACCTGATCATCTTCGACGAACCGACGACCGCGCTGGATGTCACCACCCAGATCGAGGTGCTGGCCGCGATCCGTGACATCGTCGATCAGTTCGGCACCGCCGCGATCTACATCACCCATGACCTCGCCGTGGTGGCGCAGATGGCGGATCGGATCAAGGTTCTGCTGAAAGGCGATGAAGTCGAAACCGCCGATACGCGCACCATGCTTTCGGCACCGACACAGGACTATACCAAGTCGCTTTGGGCTGTCCGCAGCTTTGAGCGTCCGGCGAAACCCGCCGTGCAGGCCGGATCGGTGCCGGTGATCAGCGTGCAGAATGTGGATGCGGCCTATGGCACGATCCCGGTGTTGCATGATGTCAGTTTCGATCTGCACGCGGGCCGGACCGTGGCGGTGGTCGGTGAAAGCGGGTCCGGCAAGTCCACGACGGCGCGCTGCATCACGGGTCTTTTGCCACCCAAGGCAGGCCAGATCATTCTGGATGGTGTGCCCCTGCCCGCCGATTACCGCAAACGCAGCAAGGACCAGTTGCGGCAGGTCCAGATGATCTACCAGATGGCCGACACGGCCCTGAACCCGCGCATGTCCATCGGCCAGATCATCGCACGGCCGGTCGAGTTCTATCTGGGTCTCAAAGGGAAAGAGAAACGCCGCAAGGTGGATGGTCTGCTGGAACAGATCGAGCTTGAGCCGGCGAAATACTACAACCGCCTGCCCTCCGAATTGTCGGGTGGGCAGAAACAGCGGATCGGCATCGCGCGAGCGCTGGCGGCCGAACCCAAGTTCATCATCTGTGACGAGGTGACATCGGCGCTGGATCAACTGGTCGCCGAAGGCATCCTGCGTCTATTGGCGCGTTTGCAGGACGAGCTGTCGCTGACCTATATGTTCATCACCCATGACCTTGCGACGGTGCGGGCCATCTCGGATGAGGTCGTGGTCATGAAGGACGGCCGCGTCGTCGAACAGGGACCGAAAGGCGAGATGTTCCAGCCACCGCATCACCCCTACACTGACCTTTTGCTGTCCTCGGTGCCTGAAATGGACCCTGACTGGCTGACCAAACTGCTGGCCGAACGCGGAGTTGATAACATTGGCGATGCGGCTGTTGATAAGATGTAATGCGAATCATCCGAACCAAGCGATGAGAACAACAGGGCGGAAAGCGCCCACCAGATAACTAGGGAGAAAACGAAAATGCACGGAATTAGCAGACGCGGTCTTTTGAAGACCGGCGCGGCGGCCGGTGTCATCGGCCTGACAGGTTTGCCCCTGCGCGCCCAGACGCGGGGCGGGAAACTGACGGCAGGGCTTTCGGGCGCCAATACCTCGGACAGTTGGGATGGGCGGACCCACTCTGACCTGTTCATGATCGCTTGCGCACAGGGCGCGGTCTTTGACAGCCTGACCGAGGTCGGCGCGGACGGCACCCTGAAGGGCGAATTGGCCGAAAGCTGGGAGGCGACACCGGATGCGAAGGTCTGGACCTTCAATCTGCGCCGTGGCGTGACCTTCCACAACGGCAAGCCTTTCGGTGCCGATGACGTGCTTGCCTCGCTCCAGATGCACGTCGAGGAAGGCGCGAAATCGGCGGCAGAGCCGATCGTCTCGGCCATCATCGACATGCAGAAGACCGGCGACCATCAGGTGCAGCTGACGCTGGCCGCAGGCAACGCCGATCTGCCCTATTTGCTGTCGGACTATCACATCCTGATGTATCCCGCAGGCCAGATCGAGGAAGCCATCGCCAACGGCATCGGCACGGGCCTCTATCAGGTGGAATCCTTCGATCCCGGCGTGCGCATGTTGGCCACCCGCTATCCCGATCACTACAAGGGCGACAGCGCGGGCTTCTTCGACGAGATCGAGTATATCGCGATCAACGACAATACCGCACGGACCAACGCCCTGCTGACCGGGCAGGTCGATGCGATCAACCGGATCGACTTCCGGACCGAGGCGCTGCTGCGCGCCAATCCTGCCTTGCGTATTCAGGAACTGACCGGCAACCAGCATTATATCTTCCCGATGCTGACCAAGGTCGCGCCGTTCGATGATGTGAATATCCGCCGCGCCTTGAAATACGGCATCGACCGTCAGGAAATGGTCGACAAGATCCTGCTGGGTCACGGTCAGGTCGGGAACGACTCGCCCATCGGGCCGGCGAACCAATACTACAATGGCGATATGGAACAATTGGCCTACGATCCCGATCAGGCCAAGTTCTATCTGCGGCAAGCGGGACTGGACAGCATCAACCTTGATCTGTCGGCGTCTAGCGCCGCCTTCGAAGGTGCGGTCGATGCGGCCCTGCTTTATCAGAACTCGGCCTCTGCTGCCGGTATCAACATCAACGTCATTCAGGAACCGGCTGACGGTTACTGGTCGAACGTCTGGCTGAAAAAGCCATGGTGTGCCAGCTACTGGTCGGGCCGTGCGACCGAGGACTGGATGTTCTCGACCGCCTACGAGGCCGGGGCGCCTTGGAACGACAGCCAGTGGGACGAGCCACGCTTCCAGGAACTGCTGTTGCTGGCCCGTGCCGAGCTGGACAGCGACAAGCGCCGCGAGATGTATTACGAGATGCAGCAGATCCTGCGTGACGATGGCGGTGTCATCCTGCCGATGTTCGCCAACTACGTGCAGGCGCTAAACAACCGGATCGGGACCCCCGAAACGGTCGGCAATCTCTGGCAGATGGATAACGCCCGCATGGCCGAGCGCTGGTTCACCGCCTAAGGCGGATCGACTGACGACCCGACGAAACGCCCCGCCCTGTGCGGGGCGTTTTGCCTTGTCGGAACGACAGGGCTTGCAGACTCGCGCTGCGGTGCGTATATCCACCTTAACAGCGGCGGTTTGGTCTCCACCCCCAAGCCTCCACCGGAAACGATCACGGGCCGCGCGCCCGTTTTTTTGTGCCCGCAGACAGGGCTTGGAACCGATGAACGACCTGATTGCCAAAGCGGCCATTGACCGCCGCATCGCCGAAATCGTCACCCCCGTCGTCGAGGACATGGGGTTCGAGGTCGTGCGCGTCCGGCTGATGTCCGGCAAGGACACGATCCTGCAAATCATGGTGCAGCGTCCCGACGGCCAGATCGAAGTCGATGAATGCGGGCAGATTTCGACTGCGGTGTCCGCGGTGCTGGACGTCGAGGATCCGATTCTGGACGAGTATAACCTCGAGGTATCCAGCCCCGGTATCGACCGTCCGCTGACGCGGATGAAGGACTTTGACCAGTGGGAAGGCTTCGAGGCCAAGATCGAAACGGACGAATTGATCGACGGCCGCCGCCGCTTCAAGGGCGTGCTGGCGGGAACCGAAGATGATGAGGTCCTGATCACGATCCCCGAAGGCACGATCGGGCTGAAATTCGACTGGCTGTCGGATGCAAAGCTGATCCTGACGGATGAATTGATCCGCGACGTGCTGCGCGGGCGCAAGGATGCGGGTCAGATCGACGAGACCCAATTTGATGAAATCGAAACCATCATCGACGGTGATGATGGGCCCCTGCGGGGCGACGACGAGGAGAACGAATAACATGGCCTATACTTCCGCCAACCAGCTGGAACTTTTGCAGACCGCCGAAGCGGTGGCCCGCGAAAAGAACATCGACCCCAGCCTTGTCGTCGAAGCGATGGAAGAATCGCTCGCCCGTGCGGCCAAGTCGCGCTACGGGGCCGAGATGGACATCCGCGTGTCCATCGACCGCAAGACAGGCCGCGCGACCTTTACCCGCGTCCGCTCGGTGGTCGAGGATGAAGAGCTCGAGAATTATCAGGCCGAGTTCACCGCCCAGCAGGCGAAACCCTATTTCGAACAGCCCAAAGCGGGCTCGCGCTGGTTGCGCGAAGGCGCCGAGGTGACGGACTTCGCCGGTCTGCCGATGGTCGGCGACACATTCGTCGAAGAGGTGCCGCCGGTGGAACTCGGCCGGATCGCCGCGCAGTCAGCCAAGCAGGTCATCCTGCAAAAGGTCCGCGAAGCCGAGCGTGACAAGCAATACGAAGAATTCAAGGACCGCGCCGGCACGATCATCAACGCGCTGGTCAAGCGCGAGGAATACGGCAACGTCATCGTCGATGTGGGCGCGGGCGAGGCTGTGCTGCGCCGCAACGAAAAGATCGGCCGCGAGGCATACCGCCCCAACGACCGTATCCGCTGCTACATCAAGGACGTGCGCCGTGAACAGCGTGGGCCGCAGATCTTCCTGAGCCGCACCGCGCCGGAATTCATGGCCGAACTTTTCAAGATGGAAGTGCCCGAAATCTACGAAGGCATCATCGAGATCAAGGCCGTCGCCCGCGATCCCGGGTCGCGCGCCAAGATCGCCGTCATTTCCTACGACAACTCGATCGACCCGGTGGGTGCCTGTGTCGGTATGCGCGGCAGCCGCGTGCAGGCGGTCGTGAACGAATTGCAGGGTGAAAAGATCGACATCATCCCATGGAATGAAGACATGCCGACCTTCCTTGTGAACGCGTTGCAGCCTGCCGAGGTCAGCAAGGTGGTTCTGGACGAAGAAGCCGGCAAGATCGAAGTCGTGGTGCCCGACGAACAATTGTCGCTGGCGATTGGCCGCCGTGGCCAGAACGTGCGTCTGGCGTCGCAGCTGACCGGTCTCGATATCGATATCCTGACCGAGGAAGAAGAAAGCAAGCGCCGTCAGGCCGAGTTCGAAGAGCGCACCAAGCTGTTCATGGACACGCTGGATCTGGACGAATTCTTCGCCCAGCTTCTGGTCTCCGAAGGCTTTACCAACCTTGAAGAAGTGGCCTACGTCGAACTGGATGAACTGCTGGTGATCGAAGGTGTGGACGAAGGCACCGCCGAAGAATTGCAGGCCCGCGCCCGCGACTATCTCGAGGCCGAAGCCGCCAAGGCGATGGAAGCCGCCCGCGCGCTGGGCGTCGAGGACAGCCTGGTGAATTTCGAAGGGCTGACACCACAGATGCTCGAGGCGCTGGGCAAGGACGATGTGAAGACACTGGAAGACTTCGCAACCTGCGCCGACTGGGAACTGGCCGGTGGCTGGACCACCGTAAATGGCGAGCGTGTGAAGGATGAAGGTGTGCTTGAACCCTTCGACGTTTCGCTGGAAGAGGCGCAAGAGATGATCATGACAGCCCGCGTGATGCTGGGCTGGGTCGATCCTGCCGATCTGGAAGCCGAGACCGAGGACGAGGACCCTGCCGAGGAGGGCGAGGTCTGATCCGCGGTCTGTCAGGAGGGCCGAGGTATGACACGTGGTGGTCAGGCAAAGGACCGGGACGAGACGGAACGCAAGTGCATCGTCACCGGTGAGGTGCAGCCGAAGGCTGGACTGATCCGCTTTGTCATGGGGCCGGACAATCAGGTTGTGCCGGACGTGCTGGGCAAGCTGCCCGGTCGCGGGATGTATGTGACCGCTGACCGCGCGGCGCTGGCGGCGGCGGGCAAGGGCCAGTTCTCGCGCGCGGCCAAGGCGCCGGTCACCGTGCCGGATGATCTGGCGGACGAGGTCGAGCGCCAGCTTGCGCGCCGCGTGGTCGACCTGATCGCGCTGACCCGCAAGGCGGGACGCGCGGTCTGCGGGTTCGAAAAGGTCAAGGGCTGGCTTGCCGGTGGCGAAAGGGTCCGCGTTCTGGTGCAGGCCTCTGACGGGTCCGAACGGGGCAAAACGAAACTGTGGACGCCCGAAGGGGCCCGTTATTTCGACTGTCTGACGGCCCAGGAATTGGGTTTGGCATTTGGGCGGCAAAGTGTGATACATGGCGCGCTTGCGGCTGGTGGACTCAGCGATCGTGTTGTAGAGGAAGCGACAAAGCTGCGCGGATTGCGCGAAAGCATCGGGGGCAATGCGGCCCTCGGGAAGGAAAAGTAAGCTAAATGAGCGATAACGACGGCAAAAAGAAACTCGGCCTTGGTGGTTCACGTCCTGCGAACGTGAAGCAGAGCTTCAGCCATGGGCGGACCAAAAACGTCGTGGTGGAAACCAAGCGAAAGCGTGTTGTGGTGCCCAAGCCGGGTGCCGGCAAGGCTGCGGGCGGCGCAGGGGAAGCCTCTGCACCCGTGGGTGGTGATCCGTCAAAGCGCCCGGCCGGTATTTCGGATGCGGAACTCGAACGGCGGATGAAGGCGCTTGCGATGGCGAAAGCCCGCGAAGCCGATGAAGCCGCCAAACGCGAGGCCGAGGAAAAGGCCCGTGCCGCCGAACGCGAAGCGCGCCGCGCCGAGATAGAAGCCAAGGAAGCCGAAGACCGCGCCCGTGAAGAGCGCGCCAAGGCCAAGGCCGACGAAGAAGAGCGTAAGCGCAAGCAGGAAGAACGCGCAAAGGCCGCTGCCGCCGCTGCGCCCGATCCGGCCGCCGTTCCCGGCGAACCGGCTGTCGGCCGTCCGGCCTCCAGTCCGCGCAAGGTCGATCGTGAAACCGAGCGTGATCGCGGCGGCAAGTCGAAGCCCGTCCGCGGCGAGGATGATGGCCGACGCGCGGGCAAGCTGACCCTCAATGACGCATTGACTGGCCGCGAAGGCGGGCGTCAGCGTTCAATGGCTGCGATGAAGCGCAAGCAGGACCGTGCCCGCGCCAAGGCGATGGGCCAGTCGGCTGACCGCGAAAAGGTCTACCGCGAGGTCTCGCTGCCCGAGGCGATCACGGTTTCCGAACTGGCCAACCGCATGGCGGAACGGGTCGCTGACGTGGTGAAAGCCCTGATGACCAACGGCATCATGGCGACCCAGAACCAGACGATCGACGCCGACACCGCCGAACTGATCATCGAAGAATTCGGCCACACGGTCGTCCGCGTATCGGATTCGGACGTCGAGGATGTGATCCAGCAGGTCGAGGACAAGCCCGCCGATCTCAAGCCGCGTCCGCCGATCGTCACGATCATGGGCCACGTCGACCACGGCAAGACATCCTTGCTGGACGCGATCCGCAACGCCAAGGTTGTCGCCAGCGAGGCGGGCGGCATCACTCAGCACATCGGTGCCTATCAGGTGAAAACCGACAGCGGATCGCTGCTGACCTTCCTTGATACGCCCGGACACGCGGCCTTTACCTCGATGCGGTCGCGCGGGGCGCAGGTGACGGATATCGTTGTTCTGGTGGTTGCGGCGGATGATGCCGTGATGCCGCAGACCATCGAGGCGATCAACCACGCCAAGGCCGCCAAGGTGCCGATGATCGTTGCGATCAACAAGATCGACAAGCCGGATGCGAACCCCGACAAGGTGCGGACCGGCCTGCTTTTGCACGAAGTCGTGGTCGAAAAGATGTCCGGCGACGTGCAGGATGTCGAGGTTTCGGCGATCACCGGCAAGGGCCTTGATGACCTGCTGGAAGCCATCGCGCTGCAGGCGGAAATCCTTGAACTGAAGGCGAACCCCGGTCGTGCCGCCGAAGGCGCCGTGATCGAGGCGCAGCTGGACGTGGGCCGCGGGCCTGTCGCGACCGTTCTGATCCGTCACGGCACCCTGCGCCAGGGCGATATCTTCGTCGTGGGCGAGCAATACGGCAAGGTCCGCGCCCTGATCAACGACAAGGGCGAGCGTGTGCAAGAAGCCGGTCCGTCTGTGCCTGTCGAAGTGCTGGGCCTGAACGGCACACCCGAAGCCGGCGACGTGCTGAACGTGGTCGAGACCGACGCCCAAGCGCGCGAAATCGCGGAATACCGCGAGAAAGCCGCCAAGGAAAAGCGGGCTGCCGCCGGTGCCGCGACGACGCTGGAACAGTTGATGGCCAATGCCAAGGCGAACGAGAACGTCAGCGAACTGCCCATCGTGGTCAAGGCCGATGTGCAGGGCTCTGCCGAGGCGATCGTTCAGGCGATGGAAAAGATCGGCAACGAAGAGGTGCGCGTGCGCATCCTGCATTCGGGTGTCGGGGCAATCACCGAAACGGATATCGGTCTGGCCGAAGCCTCGGGCGCGCCTGTGATGGGCTTCAACGTCCGTGCCAATGCATCGGCGCGGAACACCGCGAACCAGAAGGGTGTCGAGATCCGCTATTACTCGGTCATTTACGACCTTGTGGATGACGTGAAAAAGGCGGCCTCGGGCCTGCTTTCGGCCGAGATCCGCGAAAAGTTCATCGGTTATGCCAATATCAAAGAGGTCTTCAAGGTCTCGAATGTGGGCAAGGTCGCGGGCTGTCTGGTTACCGAAGGTGTCGCCCGCCGCTCGGCTGGTGTGCGTCTGCTGCGTGACAACGTGGTTATTCACGAAGGCACGCTGAAGACGCTCAAGCGTTTCAAGGATGAGGTGGCCGAGGTTCAGTCGGGTCAGGAATGCGGTATGGCCTTCGAGAACTACGACGATATACGGCCCGGCGACGTGATCGAAATCTTCGAGCGTGAAGAGGTCGAGCGTCAGCTTTGATAGGCGGACCATGAAAATCGAAGGGCGGCCCGATGGGTCGCCCCTTTTCTTTTGTGAAACCTTCTTGACCAGCATCAAGGCGCAGTCGCGTGATCTTTGCCAGAAAGTCCGTGCAAGAGGAGGAAAGCCATGCTGAAAATCACCAAAGTTTCACCGAACCGTGTGGATATCGATCTGAACGGGCAACTCGACTCTGATGAGATGGCCAGGGGCTTGACGACCTGATCCTCCAATCCGAGGGGGTCGAAAACGGGGTGATGTTGTATCGCATCACCAGTTTTGCCATGCCAAGTCTAGGCGCGATCGGGGTTGAAATGGCCCGATTGCCCAAGCTGTTCGGGTTGCTGGGCAAGTACGACCGCTGCGCGGTGCTGACCGACATCCCTTGGCTGCGGACTGCTGCCGAAATGGAAGGGGCGCTGATCCCCGGATTGGAGATAAAGGCCTTTGCGCTTGATGCGGTCGACGACGCGGAAAGCTGGCTGATCGCCTAAAGCCAGTCGCGCAGGATCGGGATCAGCGGCACATCGGCGGGTGGCATCGGGTAGTCGCGCAAGGCGTTTGCGCGCACCCATTTCAGCGCCTGTCCCTCGCGCGATTGCGGCGTCCCGTTCCAGCGGCGGCAGGCAAAGAGCGGCATCAGCAGGTGGAAGTCATCGTAGCTGTGGCTGGCGAAGGTCAGCGGGGCAAGGCAGGATGCCCATGTGTCGATGCCAAGCTCTTCCTGCAATTCGCGGATCAGCGCGGCCTCGGGGATTTCACCTTGTTCGACCTTCCCGCCCGGAAACTCCCACAGGCCGGCCATGGATTTCCCCTCGGGCCGTTGGGCCAGCAGGATGCGCCCCTCTGCATCGATCAGTGCGACCGCCGAGACAAGGACGGTTTTCACGACCGGTAGTCCGCGTTGATGCTGATGTAGCCGTGGGTCAGATCGCAGGTCCAGACCGTGCTTTTCCCGCTTGCGATGCCCAGATCAACCCCGATTTCGAGGTCCTGCGCTTTCATGTAGGCGCTGGTCTCTGCCTCGGAATAACTTGGCGCGCGCCAGCCGTTTTCGGCGACAGTGATATCACCGAAACGGATGCAAAGCCGGTCACGGTCAGCCGTCGCCCCGGATTTGCCGACCGCCATGACGATGCGGCCCCAATTGGCGTCCTCGCCCGCGATGGCGGTTTTGACGAGCGGCGAATTGGCGATGGCCATCGCGACCTTGTTGGCGTCGGCGTCGTCCTTTGCACCTGTGACGGCAAGCGTGACGAATTTCGTCGCCCCTTCGCCGTCGCGCACGACCTGATGGGCGAGGTCCAGCATAACACTGTGCAGGGCATCGGCAAAATCGGCGTTGCCTGCCACATCCACGCCCGATGCGCCGGTTGCTGCCATGATCAGACTGTCCGAGGTCGAGGTGTCGCTGTCCACGGTGATGCAGTTGAACGTCTTGGCGTTGGCCTGCGAAACAAGCGCCTGCAACGTGGCCTGATCGATCAGCGCGTCGGTGAAGATATAAACCAGCATTGTCGCCATATCGGGCGCGATCATGCCTGAACCCTTGGCGATACCGGCGATCCTGACGGTCTTGCCGCCGATCCTGACCTCGGCCTTTGCGCCTTTGGGGAAGGTATCGGTCGTCATGATCGCGCGGGCGGCATCGGCGATACCGTCCGAGGCCTGCGCCGCCGCCAGTTCACCGATCTTCGCCACGATCCGGTCATGCGGCAGCGGTTCCCCGATCACACCGGTCGAGGCGGTGAAGACCCGCGCCTCGGGCACGCCTGTTTCGGCGGCGACGGCATGGGTGACGGCCTTGACCGATTCCACCCCGCGCGCGCCTGTGAAGGCGTTGGAATTGCCCGAGTTCACAAGGATCGCAGCAGGGCCGCTGGGATCGCCGCCAAGTTTCGCCTGACAGTCAAGCACAGGGGCCGAGCGTGTCGAGGATCGCGTGAAGACCCCTGCCACCGCAGCGCCGGGCGCGAGAAGTGCCAGCATCACATCGACACGGTTCTTGTATTTCACGCCCGCCGCAGCCGCCGCGAATGTCACACCGTCGATGACGGGCAAATCAGGGAAAGCCGCAGGGGCCAGCGGTGAAAGGGCCATGATTACCGGTCCAGCAGGTCGAGGTCATCAAGCAGGTTCGGGTCGAAGACGCCGTCTTCGGGAAGGACGACCTCGGTCGCGGTCGCAAGCTCTTCCAGACGGGCGGTGATTGCGGCCTCTTGCAACTGGCCCGTCAGCTCGCGGCGCACCATGTCGAGTGTCGGTAGCGGCTGAACCCGTGTTTCATTCAGCTTGGCGATATGCCAGCCGAACTGGGTTTGAAACGGTTCGCTGACCGCACCGACCTCAAGCGTGACGATCTGCTGTTCGAACTCGGGCACCATGGCACCCGGACCGAACCAGCCCAGGTTGCCGCCATTCGGGCCGGTAGGGCCGGTGGACATCTCTTGTGCGACTGCCGCGAAGTCCTCGCCCGCATCGACGCGGGCCTTCGCGGCGGCGGCATCGTCCTGCGTTTCCAGCAGGATATGCGAGGCGTTGAATTCGGGGATCTCTTCGGCGTTTTCGAACCGTGCCGCATAGGCGGCTTCGATGTCAGCCTCGGTGACGGAAGTTTCCGCGATCTCGGTGATCACCTCGGCGGCCATCAGGGCGCGGCGTTCGTTTGACAGCGTGTATTCGATGCGGGGGCTTGCCTCGCCCAGCACGTCGGCCAGCAATTGCTGCTGCACAAGCTGGTCGATCAGGCCGCTGAAAAGCACTTCATTGGGAAATTGCGCATACTGGGCGGGCAGCTGTTGGCGGGCGATGATGACCTCGCCCAGCGTGATCTCTGTCTCGCCGACAGTGGCCACGACCGTATCCGATGTCACGTCCTGGGCGATGGCGCCTGTCGCCATGGCACCAGACAGAAAGATGGCACCGAGGCAGACTTTGTATTTCAACATGAAAACGTTCCCTTGATTGGCCGCACCGGTGCGCGGCGTTGACACTCCAGAGGTGGCCCCTTACATCCCTCACAGGCCCCGAGGGGGCGCGATACTCAGCAGCTTTGGCCCCTTTCTATGTGGCCCGCGACTGGCCTACAAGCGACCTCCTCTCAAATAGACGTCAGACAGGCGCATCCGCGCCGCCGGAGAGAACATGCTGGGTTTCGGAACTGTTGCCAAAAAGGTTTTTGGCTCCGCGAACGACCGCAAAGTCAAAGCCACGCGTCCGCTGGTGGACAAGATCAACGCGCTGGAAACCGAATTCGCGGCCCTGTCGGACGACGGCATCAAGCAGAAAACGGCAGAGCTGGTCGAGCGTGCCAAGGGTGGCGCAAAGCTTGACGACCTGCTGCCCGAAGCATTCGCCAACTGCCGCGAGGCGGCGAAACGCGCGCTGGGTCTGCGGGCCTTCGATACGCAGTTGATCGGCGGGATCTTCCTGCATCAGGGCAATATCGCCGAGATGAAGACCGGTGAGGGCAAGACCCTTGTCGCCACCTTCCCCGCCTATCTGAACGCGCTGACCGGCAAGGGCGTGCATATCGTCACCGTCAACGACTATCTTGCCCGCCGCGATGCGGAATGGATGGGCAAGGTCTTTGGGGCGCTGGGCATGACGACGGGCGTCGTCTATCCGCAGCAGCCCGACGACGAAAAGAAGGCGGCCTATGCCTGCGACGTGACCTATGCCACGAACAACGAACTGGGCTTCGACTATCTGCGCGACAACATGAAGTCGGAACTGTCCCAGATGTTCCAGCGCGACCACAACTTCGCCATCGTGGACGAGGTCGACAGCATCCTGATCGACGAGGCGCGAACCCCGCTGATCATCTCGGGCCCCGCGCAGGACCGCAGCGAGCTTTACGTCGCGATCGACAAGATCATCCCCGAAGTGCAGGACGTGCATTACACGCTCGACGAAAAGACCCGCCAGGCAAGCTTTACGGATGAGGGGAACGATTTCCTCGAACAGCGTCTGGCCGAGGTCGGCCTGCTGCCCGAGGGGCAGTCGCTTTACGACCCGGAAAGCGCCACGCTGGTGCATCACGTCAGTCAGGGCCTGCGGGCGCACAAGCTGTTCACGAAGGACAAGGACTATATCGTCCGCGACGACGAGGTCGTGTTGATCGACGAATTCACCGGCCGGATGATGGTCGGTCGCCGCCTGTCCGACGGTCTGCATCAGGCCATCGAAGCCAAGGAAGGCTGTTCGATCAAGCCCGAGAACGTGACGCTGGCATCTGTGACCTTCCAGAACTACTTTCGCCTTTATGACAAGCTGGGCGGCATGACCGGCACGGCCGCCACCGAGGCCGAGGAATTCCGCGAGATCTATGGCCTTGGCGTGGTCGAAATCCCGACCAACCGGCCCGTCGCACGGGTCGACGAGGATGATCAGGTCTACCGGACCGCGCGCGAGAAATACGCAGGGATCATCACCGTGATCAAAGAGGCCCATGAAAAGGGCCAGCCTCTGCTTGTCGGCACAACCTCGATCGAGAAATCCGAAGCGCTGGCCGAGATGCTGAAAGCCGAAGGGATCACGCACAATATCCTCAACGCGCGCCAGCACGAGAAGGAAGCCCAGATCGTCGCGGATGCCGGTAAATTCGGCGCTGTCACCATCGCGACGAACATGGCCGGTCGCGGCACCGATATCCAACTGGGCGGCAACGTCGAAATGCGCGTCATGCAGGCCCTTGCCGATAACCCCGAGGCCGATCCCGAAACACTCCGCACCCAGATCGAGGCCGAAGTGGCCCAAGAAAAGGAAAAGGTCAAAGAGGCCGGCGGTCTTTTCGTGCTGGCAACCGAACGCCATGAAAGCCGCCGCATCGACAACCAGTTGCGCGGCCGTTCGGGCCGTCAGGGCGACCCGGGCCGTTCGGCCTTCTTCCTGTCGCTCGAAGACGACCTGATGCGGATTTTCGGATCAGACCGGCTCGACAAGGTGCTGTCCGGCCTCGGCATGAAAGAGGGCGAGGCGATCGTGCACCCTTGGGTGAACAAGTCGCTGGAACGTGCGCAGGCCAAGGTCGAGGGGCGCAACTTCGACATCCGCAAGCAGCTTTTGAAATTCGACGATGTGATGAACGAGCAGCGCAAGGTGATCTTCACCCAGCGCCGTGACATCATGGAAGCCAAGGACCTGTCAGAGGTCACCAAGGACATGCGCGATCAGGTGATCGACGATCTGGTCCACGTGCATATGCCGCCGAAAAGTTATGCCGATCAGTGGGATACCGAAGGCCTGCAAGCCGCCGTGAAGGACCAGTTGGGGATCGATGTGCCCGTGATCGATTGGGCGGCGGAAGAGGGCGTGGATGACGACGATATCCGCGAGCGGCTGGAACAGGCTGCGGACAGCTACATGGCCGAGAAAACAGAGGCTTTCGGCGACGAGACAATGCGCAGCGTCGAAAAGCAGATCCTGCTGCAAACGATCGACGGCAAATGGCGCGAGCATCTTCTGACCCTCGAACACCTGCGCTCGGTGGTGGGGTTCCGTGGCTATGCGCAGCGTGATCCGCTGAACGAATACAAGACCGAAGGCTTCCAGCTGTTTGAAAGCATGCTCGACGGTCTGCGGACCGATGTGACCAAGAAACTGGCGCAGATCCGGCCGATGTCGAAGGAAGAACAAGAAAAGATGATTGCGCAGATCCGCCAGCAGCAGGCGGTCGCGGCGCAAGCGGCGGCGGCCGCCGCGCCTGCGGCACCGGCCCCAACCGCGGATGCGCAACCCGGCTTTGATGAAAATGACCCGACAACTTGGGGCAACCCCGGCCGGAACGAGATTTGCCCCTGCGGTTCGGGCAAGAAGTTCAAGCATTGCCACGGACGTTTGGCCTGAGGTCCGGCAAGGTTTCGACGTCTGAAAAGCTCTATCTGCGGCGACGTAAATCGACTATAGTCAGCGCCTGGGAACAGGGCTGTTGATGTTGGGCAGCAACGTATTTGCGATGAAGTTTGTCATTGCTGTCGCGGCTTTCGCGGCACTTGTCTACGCGCGCCCTGATGCCGACCCGATGCCAGAGATCATGTCGGCGCCGGTGGTCGTCGGCAACACGCCGGTGGCGCATGGGGTGATGATGGCTGTGACCTCGGACAACATGCCGGTCTTCGGTGTGCCCCGCGCGGTCAGGGTGACTGTCCCGTCAGAGTCGGCTTTGCCCGATGGGCTTCTTGCGACGATCTATGATGCAGTCGAGCCTCCGGCTTTCGATGCCCTGCTGGCCATGCCCGATCCCGATTGCCCTGTCACGCTTGTCGGTGAGGCGCTGCCGCTTGCTCTGGTCGAGGTAAGCCTGGACGCGCCATGTCTGCCCGCGACGCGGTTGGTCGTCCGGCACGGGCCGCTGGAATTCGCGGTGCGGACCACTGCCACGGGCACAGTGGATTTTACGGTGCCAGCGCTGGCGCGCGAGGCGAGCTTTACGGTCTTGCGCGACAACATCGAACTGGCGCGCACCGCAGTTTTCGTGCCTGATATCGCGCGGTTCGACCGTGTGGCGCTGAACTGGCGCGGCCCCGAGGTCCTGAACCTGCACGCATTGGGCAAGGCCGCAGAGATCGGTGAAGAAGGGCATATCTGGCGCGCGGCACCCGGTTCGCTGGGCGATGTGGCGACAGGCAGGGCGGGATATCTGTTTGAATTCCGCGACCGCGAGGCGGACATGCCCGTCCATGCCGAGGTCTTCACCTTCCCGGCGGGACAGGGCGTTCTGGACGGGAAAATCACGATGCGGGTCAGCACCCTGCTTCATCCGCGCAATTGTGGGCGCGCGGTGGATTTTCGGGCGATCAAGGCGGTGGATGGACATGGGCCGCATGTGACGTCCCTTTCGGTCAGGATGCCCGGGTGCGGACAACTGGGTCATGACGTCATGCTGGACAAGGACCTGACGACACTGATCGCCGAGGCAGGCTAGATCAGCCCCGCGCTGCGAAAGCTGCATTCCGATGATTTGCCGATGATCAGGTGATCATGGACGGTGATCGAAAGCGCCTTGGCGGCTGTGATGATCTGTTTGGTCATGTCGATATCCGCCTGAGACGGTGTCGGATCGCCGGAAGGATGGTTATGCACCAGAATGATGGCAGCGGCGTTCAGTTCCAAGGCGCGCTTGACCACCTCGCGCGGGTAGACGGGCACATGATCGAGGGTGCCGCGCGCCTGTTCTTCATCCGCGATCAACACGTTCTTGGTATCCAGAAAGAGGATGCGGAAATGTTCGGTCGGTCTGTGGGACAGGGTTGTGTGGCAATAGTCCAAAAGCGCGTCCCAGCTTGAGACCACATGCCGTTGCAGCACCCGCGCACGGGACAGGCGTTGGGCCGCCGCCTCGACGATTTTCAGTTCCACGATGACGGCATCGCCGACCCCCTCGATCTTTTGCAGTCCTTCCTTGCTGGCGGATACGACCCCGTTGAAATCGCCGAATTTGTCGATCAGACGACGGGCAAGCGGTTTGACATCCTGTCGGGGAATGGCGCGGAACAGAACAAGTTCAAGAAGTTCGTAGTCCGGCATGGCCTGCGCCCCGCCGGCCAGAAACCGCCCCCGCAGACGCTGGCGATGATCCTTGATATAGGACGGCAGACGCCCCGCATCCAAAGGGGCGGGCGCTGCAACCTCGTCCAGGTTGTCGAAAAGGGAAGGGGCTTCGGCAAACTCTCTCATTGCGCGAGATTGCCGAAGATTTGGTTACAATCCGGTAAAGATCAGCCCTTCATCGAGTCCCAGAAATTCTTGACCGAATTGAAGAAGCTGGACCCTTGCGGATTGTTCTCTTCGCTCAGCTTTTCGAATTCCTTGAGGATCTCGCGCTGGCGGGCGGTCAGTTTGACCGGCGTCTCGACGGCAAGTTCGATGAACATGTCGCCGAAACCGCCACCGCGCAGGGCGGGCATCCCCTTGCCGCGCAGGCGCATCTGCCGTCCGGTCTGCGACCCTTCGGGCACTTTCACGCGGCTGCGGCCACCGTCGATCGTCGGCACCTCGATTTCGCCACCCAAGGCGGCGGTCGCGATCGAGACGGGAACGCGGCAGTAGAGGTTGGTATTGTCCCGCTCGAACAGCGCGTGGGCGTTCACCTCGATGAAAATATAAAGGTCACCGGTCGGTCCGCCGCGCATGCCGGCCTCGCCCTCGCCCGCCAGCCGGATGCGTGTGCCGGTTTCGACACCCGCAGGGATATTGACGGAAAGAGACTTTTCTTTCTGCACGCGCCCCTGACCGTGGCAGGTCTGGCAGGGGTTCTTGATGGTCTGGCCCATGCCGGAACAGGTCGGGCAGGTGCGTTCGACCGTAAAGAAGCCCTGCTGGGCACGAACCTTGCCCATCCCCGAGCAGGTCGGGCAGGTCTGCGGTTCCGAACCACCTTCGGCGCCTGTGCCTTTGCACGATCCACAGGTGACGGCGGTGGGCACATTGATGGTCTTTTGCAGTCCCGCGTAGGCATCTTCAAGATTGATGCGCAGGTTATACCGCAGGTCGTTTCCGCGCTGGGCAGCCGAGCGTCGGCCACCGCCACGACCGCCGCCCATGAAGTCACCGAAGAGGTCGTCGAAGACATCCGAGAAGGCGCTGGCAAAATCACCCTGACCGCGTGGCCCACCGCGCGCGCCGCCGCCCATGCCGTTTTCGAAGGCGGCATGGCCAAAGCGGTCATAGGCCGCCTTCTTGTCGGCGTCCTTCAGAACCTCATAGGCTTCGTTGGCTTCCTTGAACTGGGCCTCGGCCTGCGGATTGTCCTTGTTGCGGTCGGGGTGAAGTTCCTTCGCCTTCTGGCGATAGGCTTTCTTGATCGCATCGGCGTCGGCGCCGCGTGCAAGGCCCAGCACTTCGTAGTAATCACGTTTCGCCATAGTCGTTTCCCCCTTGGGAAAGACAGCGACCGGCCCTTTTGACGGGGCCGGTCACGTCCCAAGACACGCGGCCCTAGTTGTTGCGCTTGTCGTCATCCAGATCTTCGAAGTCGGCATCGACGATATCGTCGTCAGCGGCTGAGGCGTCACGCTCGGCATTGCCTTCTTCTTCCTGCTGCGACTTGTAGATCGCCTCGCCCAGTTTCATGGCCGCTTCGGTCACGTTCTGGATGCCGGACTTGATCTTGTCGGGGTTGTCGCCCTCCAGATCGTCCTTCAGCGCAGCAATGGCCAATTCGATCGCCTCGATCGTGGTCGGGTCGACCTTGTCGGAATGCTCTTCCATCGACTTTTC
>NZ_DAIPIW010000111.1:0-5761 GCF_036770585.1 Yoonia sp.
AGCATTCCATGCCGCCGAAGCCAGATCGCACGGCGGGCATAGTTGGTGGCCTTGTTCTGATAATACGGCAGGCGCCTCCACCATTTCGGTTTCTTCACCAGACTGAAATTCGTTCCAGTGATCGAACTCGTCCCCTGATCGTCCGGATGGCTCGACCATGGTTCCAGCCCCATCTGGCGATAATCGTGGAGAAAGAACCGGTTCAACTCGTGATCCAACGCTCGGGTTTGTGGCCAGAGCGCGGGCAATAGCCGCCGCGCCACATCCCGATGGATCAGATAGCACGCATTTCCGGTAAAGGGCCCCAGATAGGCATTCAACCTGTAAGGGCCGAGCCTCGCCTGTGTCACCGGAAGCTTGGCGCGGATACAATTGAACCTCACAACATCCCAAAGACTGTCGTGTCGCAATGCGGTCTCCAAGGCCTCCATGAAATCGTCATGAAACACGACGTCGTCTTCAAGGATCAAAGCCGCACGGTGGTTCGAGGCGATCAGGGCCTCCCAGACGGCGAGGTGGCTTGCGTAGACACCCAGCTTTCCGGGCAGGAGCGGGCTTCCCATGTTGCGGGAATAGGCCGCGGGATCAGCGCGCCGGATCAACCGATCCTCTTCTGCCCGACCGTCTACCGCTGGAAGAAGAACGTAAGGCAACCCCAGATCGGCCAGTTGCCGCTCCATCCGATGGCGACGGTCGGTGTCTCGCGGCAGATTGATCAACCAGACCCCTATATCGTCGCGCGTCAGGCTCACTCCAGATCCTTCCAACGCAACTGCGCGTTCCTTTGCAACGCCCGCAGCAGCGTCCGCCCCACAACCTTGTCGAAATCATAGCCCGCAATCTCGCCCGAGCCGGGGCGGCGGGCCCAGATGTCGGCTGCGGTGATCACGTGCCCTGCAGCCAGGTCGCGGTCGGCCACGACCGAGGCGCGGGCGAAGCGGTAGACGTCTTCTTCGGGACCGGTGCGCTGTTTGGGGTTGCGCAGGGCGGTGTGGATCTCGCGGCTGCGGTCGATCAGGTGGCGCAACTCGCTGGGGTCCATCGAACAGGCGATATCCGGCCCCTTGCGGTAGCGCGTGTCGGTATAGTGCCGCTCGAGGATGCAGGCCCCCAGTGCGACGGATGCCAGCGCCATCTCGGGCCCGATGGAATGATCCGAAAAGCCGACGACCGCATCGGGAAAGGCGGCGCGCAGGTCGGTGACACCTTGCAGTGACACGATCTCGGGCGGCGAGGGGTACAGGTTGGTGCATTCAAGCAGGGCATAGTCGATCCCCGCATCCATCAGGATCTGCACCGAGGCGCGCAGGCTGTCGATGGTCTGCATCCCCGTCGACATGATCACCGGTTTGCCCTTGGCGGCGATATGCCGGATCAGCGGCAGGTTGTCGGCCTCGCCCGATCCGATCTTGTAGGCGGGCACATCCAGCCCTTCGAGAAAATCACAGGCCGCCCGCGAAAACGGAGTCGAGATCCAGATCATCCCGAGGCTTTCAGTATAGCGCTTCAGCTCGGCCTCTTCGTCGCGGCCGAGGGCACAGCGTTCCATCACCTCCCAGATCGAGACATCGGCATTGGGCGGAAAGATCGCCTTGGCCTCATCCGTCATCTCGTCTTCGACGATATGGGTCTGATGCTTGATCATCTCGCAGCCCGAGGCGGCGGCAAGGCGCACCATCTCTTTGGCAACGGCCAGATCGCCGCCGTGGTTGATGCCTATTTCCGCGATCACCAGTGGCGGGTGGTCCGGTCCGATTTCTCGATGTGCAATTTTCATGGTCACCTCATTTGCGCAAAGGTTTCGCATGAAGAAACCGCGAAGGCCAGTGCCCTGCGTGGCCGCAAACCCGACGATCGGGCGGGACGCGGCTGACGTGATGGGCGATCAGCAGCCGATATCGCGGACCAGACCCCAGCCGAATTGCGCGTCCCTGCCCGGCTCGCCCAGATCGAACGCCCGGCGTTCCAGCCTGCGGCGCAGGTCATCGACCGAGCTTGGCGCGATACGGGCCGCCAGCGCGGTGATGATCGGTGCGGCATATGACGTGCCCGATGCGTAACCCCCGCCTGCGCCTTGGGCGACGTAGACGTCGACACCGGGGGCCGCGAACTCGATATGCGACCCGCGTGTCGCCGCGCGATAGCGGCGCATCGCGGCATCCACTGCGGTCACGGCGACAACCGTTTCGGCGCTGGCGGGCAAGAGGGCCGCCTCGCGTCCTGCGTTGCCCACAGCGGCGATCATCACCGCCCCTTGCCCTGCGGTCTGGTCCAGCAGATCGGCCAGCACAAGGTTCTGCGGTCCGGCAAAGGACATGTTGATCAGCCGCACGTCGTTCAGCAGCATCCATGTCAGGGACGCGCCGATCCTGTCCACATCCGCCGCGACGCCGCTATGCTCGCGCGCAAAGGCGTTGATGGCGTAAAGGCGCGCGCCGATGGCAAAGCCGTTCAGCGCGCCGCCGGGGTCCTCGCCCACCATCAATGCGGCCAGGGCGGTGCCATGGGCCGTATCGCCGGCATCCTGACGCGGGGCGAGCGCGGACCGGACCACGATATCCGCGCGTTGCAAGGCAGGATGGTCAAGGGCGACGGGCCCGTCGATCAGCCCCAGCCTTTGACCGGTCCGGACGCGGCACCCGCCGCGCGGATCGCCGACCATCGCGGCCGCATAGACGCGGGGGGTCTCTTGGGCTGTGACATAGAGGTGGTTGAAATCGGCGACGAACCCCGGTGCGGCCTGTGCCAGACGCTGCCGCGCCCTGTCGAGGCTGAGCCTGCGCAGGTTGAACGTCATGACGCGACGGTCGAGCGGCACCAGATCGCGGTAAGAGACCAGCCGCGCGCCTCCCTCCTCCAGGGCGGCCGCTGCGGCCTCGGCCTCGGCAATCGGGCCGCTGACGATGTATGCGGGGCGGCCATTGTCGAAGTGGGCGATATCGGCCGGCAAGCGCGGGGTGCGGTCGCGGTCCCTATCCCTTGTCGTATTCGCTGGCGGCCCCCCCGGGTTGTTGGTCTGGGCCTCCGCCTGTTGCGGGGGCAGGCACATCAGAACAAGGGCCATCGTCAGCCCGAACAACCATTGGTGAAAGACCGGCTTTGCCATGGATCGTCCCTTCATCAATTCGCGGCACGGGCGAGGCTTTCGATGACCCCTTCAGCCGCGCGCAGGGCGGCCTCTGCCTCGTCCAGTGTGACATTTTCGAGCAATCCTAGCTGATAAAGCCCCAAAGCCGAAGGACCGGCGATGATTTCCACACCGGCATCAAGCAGGGCCGCGCGGATCGCGGCCTCTGGCGCGTCGGGCACGAAGGCGACGGTCAGGGCCGCCGTCGTGCCGCCTGCCAGTTCAAAACCGGTGCTGTCGCCCGAACCCGACAGAAGGACGGCCTGCCCGATCACCACCGCCATAAGCAGCGCCGCCGCGACCTGCCAGATGCGCGGGCGCGGACCAACGGCGGTCGTCGCTGTCTTGTCCCCGTCCAGATCGCGCATCAGGCGGGCAAGACCGAAGTCTCCGGGTGACGCGCCGATGTCGTCGGTCCGCATGGTGGCGCGCACCGCCTTCAGTGCGGCAAGGTCCATCGCCAGCGCGGGGTCTGCGGCGACAGCGCGTTCCACTTCGGCCCGCTCTTCGCCTGCGAGGGTGTCATTGGCCAGAAACGGCAAGAGCGCCTCGATATCGTCTCGGGACAGGGTCATGCGCGCGCGCCCTCCATCAATCCCGACAGGCACCGCAGCAGCAGCCTCTTGGCATGGAAGATGCGGGTCTTGATCGTGCCTTCAGCGGTTTTACACACCTCGGCGATTTCGCGGTAGGTCATGTCCTCCCAGAAGGCGAGCGAGATGGCCGTGCGGTGGTCGTCGCTGAGGTCCGCCAGGCAGTGCCTGACCTGTGCCGCGTCCTGACCGGCGACCAGACAGCTTTCCGCGCTTTGCGTCTCGTCAACGATGTCTTCGTCGGGCCCGTCGGTCAGATGGGTGCGGCCCGCCTTGCGGTGCCGGTCGATGACCTTGCGGTAGGCGATGCCGAATATCCAGGTCTGCAATTTCGATCTTCCTTCAAACCGGTCGGCGGACCGCCAGACCTCGATGAACACGTCATGAAGTATGTCGCTTGCCTCGAAGGGATCGTTCAATCTGGACAGGATAAATCTGTAGAGCGGCCGTTCCATCTGCCGATAGAGCGCGGCGAGCGCCTGTCTGTCGCCTTCTGCGATCCGCTTTATCAATGCAAGTTCGGTCGACAATGCGCGGTCCAGACAATCGAGGGGCTGCCTGCGAAGGCCTAATAGGCGCAGACTAGCAAGGTGGACGCGCAGCGGGCAAGGCTTGCGGTCGCGCAGTTGCGCCGCCTGCCGCCGGTTTCTTGTGCAGAAGGCCTGCTTCGGACGGGCTGTTGTCCTATGGAATTGGGTCAAACCGTCTATCATGTTGTCAATCGCCGCAGAAGGCCTTATGCGGCGTTGCAGCGAACATGGACCCGGAAGCGATTCCGGGTGGCTCTTCCGGCCGCCGATCCGCCGGACAACCACAGACAACGGTGCAGATGCACACCGATCTCGCGCAGAGCGCGCCGGACCGGTATCGGACAACATTTTCATGATTTCACTCGATGCTTACCGCAGCCAGTGGCTTGGCAACATACGTGGCGACCTGCTTGCCGGGCTTGTCGTGGCCCTGGCGCTTATCCCCGAGGCCATCGCCTTTTCGATCATCGCGGGCGTGGACCCCAAGGTCGGGCTTTATGCCTCGTTCTCGATCGCCGTGATCACCGCCATCACGGGCGGACGCCCGGGCATGATTTCGGCCGCGACCGCCGCGACGGCGGTGCTGATGGTCACGCTGGTGCGCGACCACGGGCTTGAATACCTTCTGGCGGCCACGGTTCTGGCCGGACTGTTGCAGATCGGTGCCGGGGTGCTGAAGCTGGGTTTCATCATGCGCTATGTCTCGAAGTCGGTGATGACCGGTTTCGTGAACGCGCTGGCCATCCTGATCTTCATGGCGCAGCTGCCGGAGTTGGACCCGCGCGATGTGACCTGGCTGACCTATGCATTGGTCGCTGCGGGCCTCGCCATCATCTACCTGCTGCCTTTGGCGACCACCGCGATCCCTTCACCGCTGGTGACCATTGTCGTGCTGACGGGGCTGGTCTTCGCACTGGGGCTTGACGTGCGCACGGTGGGTGACATGGGCGCGCTGCCCGATACATTGCCGGTCTTCCTGATCCCGCAGATCCCGCTCAACGTTGAGACGCTGATGATCATCCTTCCTTATTCGGTGGCGGTGGCCGTCGTGGGTCTGCTGGAAAGCCTGATGACGCAGAACATCGTCGATGACCTGACCGACACCAAGTCGAACCGCAACCAAGAGTGCATCGGCCAGGGCGTCGCCAATACCGCGACCGGCTTTATCGGCGGCATGGCGGGCTGTGCGATGATCGGCCAGTCGATCATCAACGTCAAATCCGGCGGGCGGGGGCGGCTGTCGTCCTTTGCGGCCGGGGTCTACCTCTTGTTCATGGTCGTGGTGCTGGGCGATCTGGTCAGCATTATCCCCATGGCAGCCCTTGTGGCGATCATGATCATGGTGTCGATCGGCACATTTTCATGGTCGTCGATCCAGAACCTCGCCGTGCATCCGCGCTCGTCCTCGATCGTGATGATCGCGACAGTGGTGACCGTGGTCTATACCCACAACCTCGCCATCGGCGTGCTGGTGGGCGTGCTGCTGTCGGGCATCTTCTTTGCCGGCAAGA
>NZ_DAIPIW010000037.1:0-23741 GCF_036770585.1 Yoonia sp.
ATGCGTTCTGTATTCTCTGGGACGGCGACCGGTTGCATGGCCTGAACGCATCGGGGCGGGCGCCGCAGGGGTGGACCCCGGACTACTTCAGGGGCCACCGGACAATGCCGTTTCACGGCTGGGACAGCGTCACCGTGCCCGGTGCCGTGTCGGGCTGGGTCGCCCTGTCAGACCAGTTCGGCAAGCTGCCGTTCGCGACCCTCTTCGAGCCCGCGATAGGCTATGCGGAAAGGGGCTTTCCGGTTTCGCCCGTGATCGCAAAACTTTGGGAGATGGGCGCTGCGACACTGAAGGACCAGCCCGGTTTCGCGGCCAACTTTCTGCGCGATGGCCGCGCCCCTCTGGCTGGCGAGATTTATGCCAACCCCGACTTGGGCCGCAGTCTGCGCCTGATTGCGCAAACGCGGGGCAGGGCGTTTTACGAAGGCGAGCTGGCCGAAAGGATCGAGGCCTTCGCCATCGCGCATGGTGCGGCCATGCGCATCGCCGATCTGGCCGCGCAAAAGGCGGATTGGTGCGGCACCATCCACAAGGATTTTGACGATGTGACGCTGCACGAGATCCCGCCGAACGGGCAGGGGATCGCCGGGCTGATGGGCCTCGGCATGTTGGATCACACCGGTATCCGTGACCTCGATGCGGATGATCCGCGTGCGCTGCACCTGCAGATCGAAGCGATGAAACTCGCCCTGCGCGACGCCGAGGCCTATGTGGCGGACATCGACCACATGACCGAAGTGACCCCCGAGGATTTGCTCGATGATGGCTATCTGGCGAGCCGTGCGCGGCTGATCGATCCCGATCGTGCGACGGATTTCAAGACCGGCAAGCCGCCCGCGCGGGGGACCGTCTATCTTTCGGCGGCGGATGCCGCGGGCATGATGGTGTCCTTCATCCAGTCGAATTATGCAGGCTTCGGGTCAGGCGTCACGGTGCCCGGGACCGGCATCCATCTGCAAAACCGCGGTGCCGGTTTCTCTTTGGACCCGAAAAGCCAGAACGTCGTGGCGCCCGGCAAGCGTCCGTTTCACACGATCATCCCCGCCTTCCTGATGAAGGGCGACACACCCCTGATGAGCTTCGGCGTCATGGGCGGGCCGATGCAGGCGCAAGGTCATCTGCAGATGACGCTGCGGACCCAGCTTTGGCGACAGGATGTGCAGATGGCGGTGGATGCCCCCCGGTGGCGGGCGACGGGGGGGCTTGGCCTTGCCTGCGAAACAACCTTCCCAAAGGCCACCTTGCAGCGCTTGTCCGACATGGGCCACGCGGTCGAACGCGAGGCACCGGACAACGCTTTCGGTTTCGGCGGCGCGCAACTGATCGCAAGGCTGGATAGCGGTGCCTATGCCGCAGGATCGGACCCGCGCAAGGATGGGCAGGCGGTCGGGTTCTGACGACCCGATCTGCATCTCGCAAGGCCAAAGGCGCAGGCCGTTTCCGGTGCCGGGAGGTCGGCCACCTCTGGCAGGCAGCCGCGGCGAACGGCTTCGTCACAGACTGCCCCAAAATACGTTTGACAGCGACAGCAACTCGGAACACTCAATGATCGGGCCCGCAAGCAAACGCGCGGGCGGCTGCCCATCAAACAACAGGAAGATCAATGACATCCATGTCGCAAAGACAAGATGAGCGGATGGTTGCGGGACTGGATCGGAAGGTGTTGACCACCTTCGCCTTGCGCGAGGCTGAAAGATACACGCAGTCCCGACCGCAGTGTCGCGCCGCACTCGACGCCGGAGCGGGGCCGTGGCTGGCGGGCGTGCCGATGCATTGGATGCGCGATTGGCCATCGCCGTTTCCGCTGGTGGTCAAATCGGCGCGCGATGCGGTGCTGACCGATCTGGACGGCCACAGGTTGGATGATTTCTGCCTCGGCGATACCGGCTCGATGTTCGGACATTCGCCCAAGCCCGTCCGTCGGGCGATCCGTCGGCAGGCGCGGCATGGGCTGACCTACATGTTGCCATCAAAGGCCGCGCTGAATGCCGGTGCCCTGCTGCAAAAGCGGTTCGGGGCCTTCATCTGGCAGGTCACCCTCAGCGCCACCGACGCCAACCGCCATGCATTGCGGGTTGCCCGCGCGGTCACGGGACGGCGCAAGGTGCTGGTCTTCAACGGCTGCTACCACGGCACCCTTGAAGATACGATGGTGGAACTGGTGGATGGCCGCACCGAGGCCCGCGCCGGTCTGGTCGGGCAGGGGTTCGATCTGCGCACGGGTGCTGTCTGTGTCGAATTCAACGATCTTGCGGGGGTCGAGGCGGCGCTGGCCGCAGGCGATGTCGCCGCGATCCTGACCGAGCCCGTGATGACCAATTCCTGCATGGTCCTGCCCGAGGCGGGGTTTCTGGACGGGCTGCGGCAACTCGCCGACCGTCACGGCGCGCTCTTGATCATCGACGAAACCCATACCCAGTCATCGGGGCCGGGCGGCTACACCGGCGTGCATGGCTTGAAGCCCGATATGTTCGTCATCGGAAAATGCGTGGCGGGCGGGATGCCGACCGCGCTCTGGGGCATGACCGATGCACTTGCCGCCCGTTTCCGCGCCTATGACGCTGCGCGCCCTTCGGGGCATTCCGGCATGGGGACGACCCTTGCCGGCAACCCGATGCAATTCGCCTGTCTCGAAGCGACGATGGCCGAGGTCGCCACCGCCGAGGCCTTTGCGGCGATGGACAAGGGTGCCGCGCGGCTTGAAAAGGGGTTGTCCGAGGTCATCGCCGCCGCCGGTTTGCCTTGGCATGTGGTGCGTGTCGGCGCGCGGGTCGAATTCATCTGTGCCCCGGGCCCCCTGCGCAATGGCACCGAGGCCGCGGCCGCCCATCAGCCACCCGTCGAAGCGGCGGTGCATCTGGGGCTTCTCAATCGCGGATGCCTGATCGCCCCCTTCCACAACATGATGCTTGTCAGCCCCGTCACGCAGACCGGACAGATCGACCGGTTGGTCGCGGCCTTTTCCGAAGTGGTGGCTGAATTGAAAGGAAACTGACCATGTCCAACATCAGCCCCAGCGGATCGACGCCCGAGGAAGCGACGGCATTTCTGGCCGCACACCCCGAGGTCGAGGCGATCGACATCCTGTTGCACGACTCCAACGGGATCGGTCGTGGAAAGATCATCCGCCGCCACGAGCTCTTGTCGCTCTATCGCAATGGTCGCCATCTGCCGATCTCGATTCTCGGGCTGGATATCCTGGGCGAGGATGTCGACGAGACCGGACTGATCTGGGACACCGGCGATGGTGACCTGCGGGCCTGGCCGGTGCCGGGCTCGCTGGCGATGCTGCACGGCACCGCCCCCGCGCGGGCCGAGCTGTTTCTGACGCAGTTCGAGCTTGACGGAACACCCATGCTGTCGGACCCGCGCCACGCCTTGGCGCGGCAGGCGAGCGCGCTGAAAGAGATGGGACTGCATCCTGCGGCCGCCTTCGAGCTGGAGTTCTTCCTGCTCGACCCCGAACGCGGACCCGATGGGCAGATGCAGCCGGCGCGCGATGTGCTGGACGGCCGCCACTCTGCAAGGACAGAGGTCTATTCCGTCGACCACCTGATCGGCATGCAGCCCCTGTTCGATGACATCTATGCCGGTGCCCGTGCCGCCGGTATCACCGCCGAGACCCTGATTTCGGAATATGCGCCGGGCCAGTATGAACTGACGCTGCACTACCGACCGGACATCATGCAGGCCGCCGACGATCTTGTGCGCCTGAAACGGATCGTGCGGGCACAGGCCCGGCGGCACGGCGTGGTTGCCTGTTTCATGGCCAAACCCCTGGCGGATTACGCCGGGTCGGGCATGCATCTGCATGTCAGCCTGAACGATGCCGAGGGACAGAACCTGCTTGCCGAAAACCCGGGCGAGGGCCTGACCGCGAACCTGCGCCACGCCGTCGGGGGGCTGTTGCAGACGATGGGCGAAACGATGCTTGTCTTTGCACCGCATGCCAACAGTTGGCGGCGTTTCGCGCGGCAAAGCTATGCGCCCGTCTCGCCGACATGGGGAACCAACAACCGCTCTGTCGCGGTGCGCATCCCTGCCGGACCAGTGGCGGCGCGCCGGATCGAGCATCGCCTGTCGGGGGTGGATGCGAACCCCTACCTTGTCGCCGCCACCGTTCTGGCCGCGATCCGCAAGGGGATTGCCGAAGGGATCGATCCCGGACCACAGACCACCGGCAACGGATACGAGGCTGAAGGCACAGCGTCGATCCCCCGTGACTGGGGGGCGGCCATCGCTGCGGCCAAGGGGTCTCGGTTTCTGGCGGACGCGCTTGGGCAAGAGATGCACCGGACCTTTACGGCGGTCAAAGCCTCGGAACATGCACTGGTCGCGCGCACGATCCCGGACGTGGATTTCGACCTTTATCTGCACAGGGTCTGATCGCGCGGGGGGGCAGCCACGCGCAGATGCAACGGTGCAGGGCCGATCTTGCAAAGAACAGGGGCAAGGCCGCCCTATCCGACCCCACGATCGCGACGCCGCCGAGTTTTCGCTTTATGAAACAATCGATCGCGTCATAATGGCGGTATTTTCATAGCTATAGAGGCCCCGTCCGTGATCTTCTTTCGCGCCATTCCATTTTCATTCTCGATCCTCTGGCGCTATTTGATCGCCTTTCCCGTCCTGGTCATCATGCTGGTTGTCTTCGGCCTGATCGCCGCCATCCTTGCCTTCATCGCGTCGATGTTGTCGACTTTCGTGTCAGTGCTGATCATTGTTGCCTTCGGTGTCGGGGCAACGGCGATCCCTGTGATGGTCGGGCTGCGCGTCGGGCTACAGGCGCATTACCTGAAGCCCAAGATCAACTATGTGCAGATGTTGAAGCCTGCCATCGGTTACGGTCTGTTCGAGGCCGTCGTGATCCTGATGATCCTTGGAGTGGCCGGGGCGGTCTTCTTGTTCTTCTCTTCCATGACGCCGCTCGAGATGATCGCACTTGGTGAAATTGATGAAGATGCTTTGCTCGAAACGCTGATCGCGACCGATCCCCTTTTGGCATGGGGGCTGATCGCCTTTGTCGCCCTTGCGACATTCGCGATCCGCGCAGCACTGCTTGTGCCCCTTGCCGGCGCGTCCATCGGGGTCGACCCCTCTGGCCGTCCGCATACCCCGTTCTTCGGCTTCGGCAGCGGGTTTCTGTCGGTCTTCGCGCTGGTCCTGTTGTCCCAGCTGGGTCTGTCTTTCTCGGTGCCGATCGCCATTTTCGGGCTTGGGATCCTCGGCATCGCGCAGGATGCCGTGATGCAGATCCTGCTTGTCGCCGATGGCTTCAAAGGGCCCGATGACCTTGCCGATCTCGGTCGCGAGGCCCTGATCCTGATCGGCACCGTCGTCTTTCTGTCGCTGTTTTTCTTCAGCCTGCAATGCGCCGGAGCCGTGCTGGTCTTTCTCGACAAATACAAAGAGGTGAAAAACCGCCAGAAAGCCTTCGATGAAGTCATGCGCGAGGAAGAAGAGCGCGCAAAGCCGATGCAGGACACCGATTTGCGCGAACTGCTACGCAGCAGGATGCCCGAACGCAAATACTGACGCGGGGGCCGCCACTGCACCCGCGCTGCACATCGTTCAAGGAAGATGTCCCGTTTAGCTGGCCTTGGCGATATTGCCGGCCATCTTGCGCCCGTCGCGCCCTTCGATCAAATCGAAGGTCACTTTCTCGTTGTCGGCCAAACCGGTCAGACCGGACTGCTCGACTGCTGAAATGTGCACAAAAATATCGGTGCCCCCACCATCGGGAGCGATAAACCCGTAGCCTTTGGTCGTATTGAACCACTTTACGGTGCCAGTCGGCATGTCCGTTCTCCTTTGTCGTCAAGACAGGGGCCGCGAAACCATTTGCAGCCTCATGTCTTGCTTCCGAGCATTGCGGCTTTTTTGTAAAACGCAAATGACACGGATCGTCGCGGCTGGTATCAGCGGCACTTTGCACAAAACGGAGGCGAAATGCGAATTTTTGGTCTGAAATCATGCGACACATGCCGTAAAGCGCTCAAGGCGCTTGCCGCGGCAGGATATGACCCCGTGGTGATCGACGTCAGGACCGACGGGATTCCCGAGGCTGATCTGCTGCGCATCATCGGCGCATTTGACGCGGCGGCCATCAATCGGGCCTCGACCACGTGGCGGGCGCTTTCGGAATCGCAGAAAGCGCAGGACCCTTTGACGCTTCTCAGGGCCCATCCGACAGTGATGAAACGTCCCGTGATCGACCACCATGGGACGCTGACCATTGGCTGGAAGCCAGAGGTGCAGGCGAAATATCTTGGCGGAACGGCCTAGGCTGATTATGTCGTCGTCAGAGCAGTAAGGAGACCCCCATGCGCAACGCCGCAAGCATCCTCGGCATCATCGGCGGCCTGATCGGTATCATCGTCGGACTTTTCGGCTACGGTTATGCCGAATTGTCGGAACGTCACAACGAAGTGGGCGAGATTTTCGGCTTTCTGGAAAACCCCGGTTTCATCCGTTTTGCCAGCTTCATCGCGCCGCTTCTGGCGATTGCGGGCGGGGCCATGGCCAAATACCGCGCGCTCTGGGGCGGTATCCTGATGCTGGTCAGCTGTTTCTTTTTCTACTCTGCCTTCGGCTTCAACGTGGGCACGATGTTCCCGATCGGCTTTGTCGGATTGGCCGGCATTCTGGCGATTGCCGCAGGCAAGCCGGACGAGCCTAAGGCGCACTTCTGAAGATCAGCCGATCGACCGAGAGCGCCCCTGCGCCCTTGAAGACAAGGATCAAAAGGCCCAGCACCCAGAAGGCGCGTTGATCGAGGATCAGCGCGTCCGAGGCGCGGTCGAACCATGCCCCGAAGGCAGCGGGATCTGCGATGGCCCCGTGCCCGAAAAGGTCGGTCAGCGATTGCACGACGATAAATCCGATCATGCCGAGTGCCGCAAGGCGTGTCAGAAGACCGATCAGGATCAGAAGGGGCAGCACGAACTCTGCCACCGTTCCGGCGACCACGACGGCCCAATGGAACAGCCCCAGTTGCGAGACGTCATAGCCGACCGCCTCCATCTGCTTGGGGAATATCTGTGCATAGGCCCCGAGCGAGGGATTGAAGACACCGAAAAAACCGTCGCCCAGCTTGGTCAGCCCAGAATTCCAGTAATAGACCAGCAACACACCGGCAAAGACAAGACGGGCAAAGAGGGGCAGCGCCTCGTCACCTATCCGGTTGATCGGACGTGCAAGACGGGTCGGCGAAAGCGCGGTCATGGGGATACCTTTCAGTGGATTTCGGTTACAGCGCCTTGTGCGAGCAAAAGGCCAAGCACCGCGCCAAGGTCCAGCGTGTCGTCCGATGACGCCAGCGCGTGACCCAGCGATTTGCCTTGCGACAGCGCCTTTACACAGGCTGCTCCGGCGGCGTTGATGGCGTGGATTTGCGGATCAAAGCCGGGGCGGGTGATCAACACGGCCTCGGGCTGCATGACCGGTTTGGGTGCGCCGGTTTGGGTGTTCGCGCGGTAGATCGCGTGGATGGGGAAATCAGAGGTGATCGTCCTGACGGCAGGCGCCAGCCGAAGTCTCGTCTCCATCAGCGCGTCGGGCGCAATCGCGGCAAGTGCCTCGGGCTGGACGGGGTCCGCGTCGGCCGCATGATAGGCCTGCCGCAGCGCCAGTTCGAGCTTTGCCACATCCGGCAGGTAGCCGAGTGTCCTGGTGGGGCCGAAACGGCGCAGAAACTGCGGCATGGCCTCGCCGTAGAACATCATGAGCGGTGATTTCGGCGGATGGGTGCGCAGAAAGACGCCCGCCATCGCACGAAAGAATTCATCCCCCAGAAGCTTGCGAGTAACGGGGAATGCGGTCTCCAGCGCATCGGACAGGCCGACTGCCACGTTGTTGCGATAGACGTCGAAGCGTTTGCTGGCGGGGGCACCATCGGGGTTCACGATCCCTGCGGGCAGGGCAACGGCGGCATCCAGCATCGCGGTGCGGAATTGGGACTGGGTCACCCTGGTCATGCGCGCACCTGTGCCAGCGCGCGGTCCGCCTTGACGATCTCGGTGTTCAGCACCGGCCAATCCGGCACGTCATTGTCCCATTCGATCAGCACCGGCTTGGGGCCAGAGCGGGCAAGCGTCTTGTCCAGCAGCGCCCAGACCGGATCGACGACCGCGCGCCCGTGGCTGTCGATCAGCAGGGGGGCGCCGGTTTCGTCTGCATCCTCGTCATGGCCGCCAAGGTGGATTTCACCCACCGCCTCAAGCGGGAAGGCGGCGATATAGTCCTGCGGCGAGGTCTTGAGGTTGGTGGCGCTGACGAAGACGTTGTTGACGTCCAGCAGCAGTCCGCAACCTGTCCGCTGCACCAGATCGCGCAGGAAATCGGTCTCTGACATCGTGGATTCGGCAAAGGCCAGATAGCTGGACGGGTTTTCCAGCAGCATCCGCCGCCCGAGCGTGTCCTGGACTTGGGAAATGTGCGAGGCGACGCGGGCAAGCGTCTGGGGCGTAAAGGGCAGGGGCAACAGATCGTTGAAGAAATGGCTGTCATGGGTGGACCATGCCAGATGTTCGGAAAAGCTGGCGGGGTTCAGCCAGCCTACCAGATGTTTCAGACGGGCAAGGTGATCGCGGTCCAGATCGCCCTCACCCCCGATGGAAAGACCCACGCCGTGGACCGAGATGGGGAAATGCTCGGCCAGATGACGCAATTGGGCGATGGGACGTCCGCCGTCCCCCATGTAGTTTTCTGCATGGATTTCCAGCCAGCCGAGGGCGGCGGGCTTTTCCATGATCTGCGTGTAGTGTTGCGGCTTGTAGCCGACACCGGGGCGCGCAGGCAGAAAGGATGGGGGTGTTGCGTCCAGCATGGGTCTGTCCCTTGGGGGTGGTGGAACAGGGCGGCGCTTGGCCGCCCTGAACAAATCGCGGTTTACGCAGGCAGATCGCGGTCCAGCTCTTCGAGTGAGCCCATGCGCGCGGTTCCATCCGCCATCGCGGGCAGTGCGATGTCGCCGCAGCTGCCGGCGGGGACCAGCGTCCAGGCGTTGCCCTGATAGTCGACGGTCGATGTGCCGGCGCATGTCGTGCCGGGGCCGGCTGCACAATCGTTTTCACCGGCGAGCGAGACGCCGAAGCATTTTTCGTTTTCCTGAGCGGTGGCCGAGCCAGCGATACCGGCAACGGCAGAGGCGACGGCAGTCGCCAGAATGATGGTCTTGGTGACGTTGGACATGGGATAGTTTCCTTCGGTTTGGGTCATGTTTCGGATTTTCACCACGACGGGCGATGACCGAAGCCTAGCTGCGAAGACCATTGATGGACCATTCACACGCCCGTGCATCGCGGCGGCGTGAGATGGCGTGCGCGATTGCTGCGCTGCGGCAGGCCGTCGCACCTGAAAAAGCCAACAAAAACAGAAAGCCCGCCGATGGTGCCGTCGGCGGGTTTGTTACAGCATCGCGGCTTTGAATGTTACAGTAGGTCCGGCGGGGTCGCGGCCCCACCCAGTTCCGCCACGATCTCGGCCAGAGATGTTACAGAGGTCTGGGTCTCGCCCAAGCGCCGGACGGTCACCGTCTTTTCCGCGACCTCGCGCGCGCCCAAGGCCAGAATCACCGGCACCTTGCCGACTGAATGCTCGCGGACCTTGAAGTTGATCTTTTCGTTGCGCAGGTCGGCCTCGGCGCGGACGCCCGCCTTCTTCAGGGCATCGACAACGTCCATCGCGTAGTCGTCCGCATCGGACACGATCGTCGCCACGACCACCTGACGCGGTGCCAGCCAGAACGGCAGCTTGCCGGCGTGTTCCTCGATCAGGATACCGATGAAACGCTCGAACGATCCCAGCGTCGCGCGGTGCAGCATGACGGGGCGGTGCTTGGCGCCATCCTCGCCGATGTAGGTGGCATCCAGACGCTCGGGCAGCACGAAGTCCACCTGATGCGTTCCGCACTGCCAGTCACGGCCAATGGCGTCGGTCAGGACGAATTCCAGCTTGGGTCCGTAAAAGGCCCCCTCGCCGGGGTTCAGTTCCGGCTCGATCCCGGCGGCGCGGGTGGCGGCCAGCAAAGCGGCCTCGGCCTTGTCCCAGACCGCATCCGAACCGGCGCGGGTCTTGGGGCGGTCAGAGAACTTGACCTTGAAACGCTCGAACCCGAGGTCCTTGTAGATTTCGCCCAGGAAGCGGATGAACGCGGCTGTTTCGCTTTCGATCTGGCTTTCGCGGCAGAAGATATGCCCGTCGTCCTGCGTGAACCCGCGCACCCGCATGATGCCATGCAGCGCGCCCGAGGGTTCATAGCGGTTGCACGACCCAAACTCGGCCATGCGCAGCGGCAGGTCACGGTAGGATTTCAGACCCTGATTGAAGATCTGCACATGGCAGGGGCAGTTCATCGGCTTGAGCGCATTGACCGCCTTTTCGCGGGCGTGTTCCTCGTCCACCTCGACGATGAACATGTGGTCCTGATATTTCTCCCAGTGACCCGAGGCCTCCCACAGCTTGCGGTCGACGACCTGCGGGGTGTTCACCTCGACATAGCCGCCCTTGCGCTGCTGGCGGCGCATGTAGTCCTGCAGCGTCGTGTAGACCGTCCAGCCGTTGGGGTGCCAGAAGACCTGCCCCGGGGCCTCTTCCTGCATGTGGAACAAGTCCATCTCGCGGCCCAGTTTGCGGTGGTCGCGCTTGGCGGCCTCTTCCAGCATGTTCAGATGCGCGCGCAGGCCTTCCTTGTTGGTGAAGGCCGTGCCGTAGATACGTTGCAGCATCGCGCGGTTGCTGTCGCCGCGCCAATAGGCACCGGCAATCGACATCAGCTTGAAGCCATCGGCGGGGACTTGCCCTGTGTTCTGCAAATGCGGCCCACGACAAAGGTCCTGCCAATCCCCGTGCCAATACATCCGCAAGGGTTCGTCCCCGGGGATGCTTTCGATCAGTTCGACCTTATAGGGCTCGCCACGGTCCTTGTAATACTGGATCGCGCGGTCACGGTCCCAGACTTCGGTGCGGACCTCGTCACGGGCGTTGATGATCTCTTTCATCTTCTTTTCGATCAGGCCCAGATCATCGGGCGAGAAAGCTTCGGCGCGGTCGAAATCGTAATACCAGCCGTCCTTGATGACAGGACCGATGGTGACCTGCGTTTCGGGCCAGATGTCCTGCACGGCACGCGCCATGATATGCGCCAGATCGTGACGGACGAGTTCCAGCGCGGGGGCTTCGTCCTTCATCGTGTTGATGGCGATTGTCGCGTCTGCCGTGATCGGCCACTGAAGGTCCCAGTGCTGGCCGTTCACGGTTGCGGAAATGGCTTTCTTGCGCAGGCTTGTCGAAATATCGGCGGCCACGTCGCCAGCGGTCACGCCAGCCGCATACTGTCGTGAATTGCCATCGGGAAAGGTCAGGGAAATCTGTGCCATAAGGGCCGTCTCCTCGTCGGTTTGGCGCCCACGGAACGCCCGGTTGCGGGTATATGTGGCGGTTGAATGCCTTTGCGCGCGGTCAAGGTCAAGCCATATGCGCGCGGCTCATGAAATGTATGCAGAGATATACGTTGACTGCGACCGATCAATCTCTAAAGACGACCTAGTTTCCGATGGGAAACCAAGATGCAGGGGACCGTTCATGCCAAGCTACAATCGCCAGTTTGATCTCAGTATCGCCGATGTCGACATGATCGAAGAAGCGCTGCGCGCCCGCGGGCGCGAGCTGTCGCGGATGCGGCTGGCCTTGTCCGAGGAAAATCCCGCCCATCTGGAATCGATCCGCGTGATCGAACAGGACCAGCGCGAGAACGAGGAACTGCTTGGCCGGTTGCATGACCAGAAAATCTTTTATCGGCCAAAGGCTGCGGTCTACGTCGGCGGATAATCTGCCGGAAACGTGACAATTCCCTCTGCGCACTACCCTTCATCCCGAAGGGATAGAGCATGAAAGAAACAACAGCCGAACGTATCTTTGACGCCGTCACCGAAGATCGGACAGGTGAATCCGACCTGAGCGACAAGGCGAAGGCGGTGGAACCGAAGAATTTTCTTCGGCATCTTGTCGCGCTGTCGTTCAGCAAGATTTCCGATGGTCTGATCGACCCCAAGCTTGTATTGAGCTGGCTCTTGGTCAACCTCGGGGCCGGTGCGTTCTGGGTTGGCTTGCTTGTGCCGGTCCGCGAAGCCGGTGCGTTGCTGCCGCAACTCTTCACGGCACCCTACATCGGCCGTGCCGCGATCCGTAAGTGGTTCTGGGCGGGTGGCACGCTGGTTCAGGGATTGATGGCCGGCGCGATTGCTTGGGCGGCGCTGACGCAAGAAGGGCAGGCTGCGGGTCTTACCATCGTTGCCTGTCTCGCCGTTCTTGCGGTCGCGCGGTCGGTCTGTTCGGCCAGTTACAAGGATGTTCTGGGCAAGACGGTCGAGAGATCGCGCCGTGGCACGGCAACGGGCTTTGCCAGTTCGGCATCGGCTGCGGGGGTTATCGTCTTCGCTCTGGTCCTTTTGTCGGGGTGGGAGCAGCGTTACACGCTTGTGATCGCCGCGATCGCACTGGCCGCATGTCTCTGGGTCGGGGCTGCCGCGGTCTTTGCGACGATGCGTGAATTTCCCTCGGAAGGCCGAGACACCTCTACCCCCGCGCAGTTTCGATTGCTGGCAGAGGACCCGCAGCTGACGCGCTTCATTCTTGTGCGCAGTCTTCTGGTCGGGACAGCGCTTGCGCCGCCGTATCTTGTGGCCCTGCAGCCCGAAAACGCGATCGGGCAGTTGGGTGGACTGGTGCTGGCCTCGGCGCTTGCCTCGCTCTTGTCGTCTTATGTCTGGGGACGGCTGTCGGACCGTTCCTCGCGCAGGGTGCTCTTGTTGGCGGGGCTGGCGGGCGGAGCCGTTCTGGCCGCGCTCGCCTTGCTGGCGCTGGCTGGTGCCGCCACGATGGCCGGCCTGATTCCCGCGGCGCTGTTCGGTGTGATGATTGCCCACCACGGTGTCCGGCAGGGACGCGCGACCCATCTGGTCGATATGGCCGACGCCGATGACAGGGCAAGCTATACCGCGCTGTCCAACACGGTCGTGGGGCTTGTCCTGATGGGGGCCGGCGCGGTCTCGGCGGCGCTTGCCGCGATCAGCCTCCCGCTGGTCATTGGCCTTTTTGCGGCGATGTGTTTTGCTGCCGCCGTTGCCGCAAGGGGACTGGATGAGGTGCAGAATGCCTGACTATCTGACGACCGACCAGGGCCGCAGGATTGCCTATCACCTGACCCAAGGAGAAGGTCCGGCGGTTGTGTTCCTTGGCGGTTTCAAATCCGACATGCAGGGCACCAAGGCCCTGCACCTGCAGGCTTGGGCCGAATCGCAAGGCCGCGCGTTTCTGCGGTTCGACTATTCCGGCCATGGTGAAAGCAGCGGGGCTTTCACCGACGGCTGTATCGGCGACTGGTTCGCGGACGCCTCGGCGGCGCTGTCGCTGATCGACGGTCCTGCGGTTCTGGTCGGCTCCAGCATGGGCGGGTGGATATCCTTGCTGGTGGCCCGCGCGATGCCGGAAAAGGTCGCGGGGCTGATGACCATCGCAGCGGCACCAGATTTCACCGAAGACAGCATGTGGGCGGGTTTCACAAAGGCGCAGAAGGCGGAATTGATGGCGGGGCAGGTGGCTTTGCCGTCCGACTATGGCGAGCCCTACATCATCACGCGCCGCCTGATCGAAGAAGGGCGCACCCGTCTTGTCCTGCGCGATCCGCTGCCGCTGCCGTTTCCGGTGCGTTTCCTGCAAGGCACCGCGGACGCCGATGTGGATATGTCCGTCGCCCTGCGCCTGCTTGACCACGCGGAAGGCCCCGATATGCGCCTGACACTGGTGAAGGGGGCGGACCACCGGTTTTCCGACGACGACTGCCTGAACCTCATCGTCGCGAGCGTCACAGAGGTTCTCGCCCGCGCCACCTGACGCCACGTTTTCCTTTGGCAAAATTCGCGGCCCTGCATAGGGTGCGAAACAGCCTTGGGGGAGAGAGAACACATGGCGCTATCAATGGGGCAGAAGGCGGGCTGGGGCCTTGCCGATATGGGGATCGTGGTCTTCGTGGTGGTCAAGCAGCTTTTGGTGCTGACCTATCTGACAGCCTATCTTGGCGTGCCGGTTGGCATCGCGGGTTTCGTGACCACCGCCGTCCTGATCTTCGACATCATCACCGACCCGCTGGTGGGGTATCTGTCGGACAAGACCAACAGCCGGTTCGGGCGTCGCGCACCATGGATGTTCGTGGGTGTTCTGGTCATGGCGGCGGGGATGGTCGGTCTGTTTTCCGTGCCCGCAGGGCTGGGCATGGGCGGAAACGTCGGTTGGGTCGTCGCCTTCTTCGGGCTGGCCACAATCGGGTTCACCATGGTCGCGATCCCTTATGGCGCACAGGCCGGAGAGATCACGCAGGATCCCAAGGAACGCTCGGTCATGACGGGCTGGCGCATGGCTTTCGCCAGCATCGGCATCCTGATCGGCGGCGCGCTGATCCCCGGTCTGGCGGCGGGCATGGGCTATGCGGCGGCGGCGCTGCTGGTCACACCGCTGATGGTGGGGGCGGTCTGGCTGTCGCTTTGGACGATCCGCAAGGCGCCAAGGATCGAAACGCCCGCGACCGAGGGCATCGCAGGCATCATCGGGCTGGTCTTGGCGAACCGTGCCTTCATGGTGCTGGTCATTCTCTACGGTGTCATGACGCTGGCCATCGCGATGATCACGGCGGGGCTGCCTTTTGCCGCGCTCTATCTGATCATCGACAGCGGCGACACGATGTTGTCGGGGGCGGCTGCCGCGCTGACCACGCTCAGCCTGTTGTTCGCGGCTTTCGTGGTGGGGTCGATCCTTAGTCAGGCGGTCTGGGTGCTCTTGTCGCACCGGATGGGCAAGCTTGGGGCGCTGGTGCTGGGTCTGTCGCTCTATGTGGTTTTGCTTTATGCGCTCTACGCGGTGCTGCCCTCGGTCAATGTCACCGCCATTGCGGGCATGTTCGTTCTGGCCGGGATGACAAACGGCGCCTACCAGCAGATCCCATGGGCGATCTATCCTGACCTGATGGATGTCACCCGCCGCGAAAGCGGGGCGGCGATCGAGGGCGCGTTTTCCGCCGTCTGGCTTTTCGGGCAGAAGCTGGCCAATGCGCTGGCACCTGCGGTGCTGGGACTGACGCTGGCGGCAGCGGGCTGGCAGGAAACCACCGGCGGGACGGTGCCGCAGACCGATGCGGCGATTGCAACGCTGCAAATGGCGATCACGCTGATCCCTGCGGGGATCCTTCTGGCCGCGATCCTTGGGCTGATGCTGGTCTACCGTCCGATGGCGGTGCGTGCCCTGGCGTGACCGTGCGTGACCTTGCGACAATCGAGGCAGCACTCAGGGCATCCGAAGCGAAGGTCCCCGACCTGCGGCCGGGCTGCGAAAAGCGGATCATCTGGGCGGGCGACCCCGCCCGGGCGACCGATATCAGCGTTCTTTTCATCCACGGCTTTTCCGCCTCGCCCGAAGAGATCAGGCCCTTGCCGGATATGGTGGCCAAGGCGCTGGGCGCCAACCTGCATTTCACGCGCCTGACCGGACATGGTCAGGACGGGGCCGCCATGGGGCGGGCGACGCTGGCGGCATGGCAGGCGGATGTGGCCGAGGCGCTGGAGATTGCCGCCACCATCGGCAAGCGCGTGATCGTCATCGGCTGCTCGACCGGCTGCACGCTGGCGACACTGGCCCTGGCGCAGGGGGCGAGGGCACATGCCATGGTGCATGTCTCGCCCAACTTCGGGCTGACCCATCGACTGGCGCAGGTCCTGCTGGACTTGCCCTGGTCCAGACACTGGTCCCACCTGATCGCCGGACGCGAGCGGCGGTTTCCCACGATCAGCGCGGCACATGCCGCCTATTGGACCCCCCGCTATCCGACCAAGGCGGTGCATGTGATGGCGGATGCGGTGCGGGCCGCCCTGGCAGCGGATCTCGGGCAGATCGGAACCCCCGCTCTGTTCTGCTATAATGAGACCGATCAGGTCGTCTCTGCCCGCCGGACGCGCAAGGTGATGGCGCGCTGGGGTGCACCGGTCGCCGACTACAGGTTCCAGCAGGGTCCGGATGATGACGCCATGGGGCATCTGATGGCGGGCGATATCTTTTCCCCGCGACAGACCGGTCCTGCCGTCACGCGGATTTTGGCTTGGCTGGATGCCTTGCCCGGCGACTAACACTTGCCAATGGCCGATATGCCATTGGATAGTCGCGGTCAGAGCCACGACAGATGGCCGAGCAGTCGAAGGTGTGACGATCCATGTCCCGCGAAGCCCTTGTGATGATTCCGCCGATCCTCTGCAATGCGCGGGTGTTTTTTCCGCAACTGCGCGCCCTTTGCCAGGACCATGCCGTGATGGTCGCGCCGGGCAGTTGTGGCGAAAGGATGGAAGAGATCGCAAGCCAGATCCTCGACTGGACACCGGCAAGGTTCTCGCTCTTGGGTGTCGGCTTTGGCGGCATGGTCGCGATGGAGATGTTGCGCCGCGCGCCCGACCGCATCACGCGGATCGCGCTGATCAGCACCTCGGCGCAGGCCGAAACCCCCGAGGCCGCAGCGGCCCGCGAAGACCAGATCATCGCGGCCCGCGCGGGCCGGATGGAGGACGTCCTGGCGCATGAGATCAACTCGACATGGATGGGCCCCGCAGCGGACAAGACAGCCTTGGTGCGCCAATTGACCGAGATGGGACGCGATGTCGGCCCCGAGGCCTATATCAAACAGTCACGGGCCTTGCAGCGCCGTCGCGACCAACAGGACGTGCTGCGCAAGATCTCGCAGCCTGCGGCGATCATCTGCGGCAGCCATGACGGGCAATACCAGATCAAGCGGCACCAGTTTCTGGCCGATCTCATTCCCAACGCGCGTTTCGAGGTGATCGAGGGGGCGGGCTACATGCCGATGTTGGAAAAGCCCGATGCCGTCACCGATGCGCTGCACCGGTGGATCAGGATGCCGCTGGTCCTGCGCTGACTAGGACAGCTTCACGACATTGCCGACGTTCGCACCTTTGCCATCGGTATGCGCATCGATGAAATCCAGCACATGCGGGCGGATATTGTTGCGCCAGCTCTTGCCGGCGAAAATCCCGTAGTGACCCGCACCGGGTTCCAGATGCGCGGCCTTCTTGTCGTCCGGCAGCCCCGTCAGCAGATCAAGCGCCGCAAGACATTGGCCGGGGGCAGAGATGTCGTCTTTCTCGCCTTCGACGATATTGACCGCGACCGTGGTGATCTTGCCGAAATCGACCTTGTGACCCGCCACGACGAACGCGTTGCGGGCAATCTCGCGCCCCTTGAAGATGCGTTCGACGGTCGAAAGGTAAAACTCGGCCGTCATGTCCATCACGGCAAGGTATTCATCGTAGAAGGTATTGTGGCGGTCGTGATCCGAGGCCTCGCCCTTGGCGACGCTGATGATTTCGTCGCGGAAAGAATTCGCGTGCGTTTCCAGATTCATCGAGATGAAAGAGCCAAGCTGCAGCAGGCCCGGATAGACCATCCGACCGACCCCGGCATATTTGAAACCGACGCGCTGGATCATGGTCTCTTCCAATTGGCCCATGGTGACGGTGCGGCCGAAATCGGTGACCTCTGTGGCATTCGCCTCGGGATCGACGGGACCGCCGATCAGGGTCAGCGTGCGGGGCTGTGCCTTGGGATCAAGCTCGGCCAGGTAGGCTGTGGCGGCCAGCGTCAGCGGCACGGGCTGGCACACGGCGATCACATGGGTATCGGGCCCCAGCGCGCGCATGAAATCCATCAGATAGAGGGTGTAATCCTCGATATCGAACTTGCCGGCGCTGACGGGGATATCGCGCGCATTGTGCCAGTCGGTGACATAGACATCGGCATCGGGCAGAAGGCTGATGACGGTCTTGCGCAACAGCGTGGCATAGTGCCCCGACATCGGGGCCACCAGCATGATGCGGCGGCTGCGGTCGGGGCGGTTGCCGACGCGAAAGCGGATCAGGTCGCCGAAGGGACGCGCCACGACAGTTTCGGTGGAGACAACCATATCCGTGCCGTCGAAGTTTGTCTGGACGGGGATATCCCAGTCCGGCTTGGCCACCATGCGGGCGAATGTGCGCTCGGTCACTTCGCCCCAGGCTTTCAGCCAGTCCATGGCTGGATTTGCGCCCCAAGACATGATTGGATACGACGCATAAGCGCGGGCCGTCGCGCCCATCCATTGGTTTGTGTTGCGAATGGTCTCCATCAGGTCGTAGGTCAGCATGTACTTCATTTGGTCGAACTCCGATGGTTGCGCGCACACCCATGCTGCACTTGCAGCATATACTTGGGATTGGGAACATGACAACAAATGATTTGGAGTCAACAGGGGCGCTCGGGCCGCATGCGGCCAAGCTCGAGGCCAATCTGGCAAAGGTCGAAGAGCTGACCCAAAGGTTGCTGCGTGTGATGGGGCAGGGGCGACAGGTTGCGCCTGCTTTGCAGGGTCCAAGCCAGGATCTCTACATGAAGGCGGCCACCGCCTACATGACCGAAATGATGCACAATCCCGCCAAGCTGATCGAACACCAGATCGAATTCTGGGGGAAATCGGTCAAACATTTCGTCGAGGCACAGCACCTTCTGGCGCAGGGCAAGCTGGAGCCACCCAAGGACGAAACCCCCAAAGACCGCCGCTTCAGTCACGAGCTTTGGGACACCAACCCCTACTTCAACTTCATCAAGCAGCAGTACCTGATGAACGCGCAAGCCGTGCAGCAGGCTGTCGAGGATATCGAAACCCTGGACGAGGGCGAAAAGCAGCGGCTGCGGTATTTCAGCCAGCAGCTTGTCGACATGATCAGCCCGACGAATTTCCTGGCAACCAACCCCGAGGCGCTTGCGCTGGCCGCCGAAACCGAGGGTGAAAGCCTTGTTGCGGGGCTGGAAAACCTGATTGCCGATCTCGAAGCCAATGATGGTGACCTTGTGGTCACGCTGGCCGACAAGTCAGCATTTAGACTGGGCGAGAACCTTGCCACCACCCCGGGGTCGGTTGTTTTCCGCAACCACATGTTCGAGCTGATCCAATACGCGCCCAGCACCGAACAGGTCCATGAGATCCCGCTGCTGATCTTTCCGCCCTGGATCAACAAGTTCTACATCATGGATCTCAAGCCGCAGAACAGTCTGATCAAATGGGCGGTCGATCAGGGCTATACGGTCTTTGTGGTGTCCTGGGTGAACCCGGACGCCAAGTATCGCGAGACGTCGATGACCGACTACGTCGAGGACGGTTACCTGACCGCCATCGCGCAGGTGAAGGCGATCTGCGATGTCAAGAAGGTCAACGCGGTCGGCTATTGCATCGCGGGGACGACCTTGTCCCTGACGCTGGCGCTGATGAAAAAGCGCAAGGATACCAGTGTCAACGCGGCGACTTTCTTTACCACGCTGACCGATTTCTCGGACCGGGGCGAGGTCGGGGTTTTCCTTGACGACGACTTCGTGGACGGGATCGAGCATGAAGTGCAGGAGCATGGCATCCTCGACAGTTTCTTCATGTCGCGGACGTTTTCCTTCCTGCGGTCCAACGACCTGATCTACACACCCGCGATCAAGAGCTACATGATGGGCAAGGCGCCCCCGGCCTTCGATCTGCTGTATTGGAACGGCGACGGCACCAATCTGCCCGCCAAGATGGCGGTCGAATACCTGCGCGGACTTTGCCAGCAGGACAAGTTCGCAAGCTCCGGTTTTGACGTGGCCGGCGAGACTGTGCGCCTGAGGGATGTGACCGTGCCGCTGTTCGCGGTCGCCTGCGAGACCGACCATATCGCGGCATGGAAGAGCAGCTACAACGGCGTGGCCAGGATGGGGTCGAAGGACAAGACCTTCGTGCTGTCGCAAAGCGGCCATATCGCCGGGATCATCAACCCGCCCACCAAGAACAAATACGGCCATTACACCAACCCCGAAATGGGGCTGACCAATGACGACTGGCGCGAAACGGCGGATTTTCACGAAGGCTCGTGGTGGCCCCGATGGGATGCCTGGTTGTCGCAGAAATCAGGCAAACAAGTCACAGCCCGCACCCCCGGAAGCGATGATTTCCCCGTGCTGGCCCCTGCGCCGGGAACCTATGTCGCAGCTAAACCTTCATAATTCCAAGGCTTTTCGCAAGCGCAGCAAATTTATGCTGCATTGCAGAAAAAAGACTTGAAATGCTGCACTGCAGCACGCATATTGGTGTCACAGGATAACCGCGGGTGCCTTGGACGAAACAGCCCGCATCGAACACCTTATCAAGGGGCTAGACAAATGGCTAAGACACAAGACTTCACCGCGATCTTCAAAGACATGACAGGCGCATTCCCCGTCGATACCAAAGCAATGGAAGATGCTTTCAAGAACCAGACCGTTCTGGCCGAGAAAATGTCTGCCGTCGCACTCGACGCAGCCGGCAAATCCGCCGAGATCTCTTCGAAGTGGACCATGGACACCATCGCCAAAATGGGCGCCATGTCGAAAGCAAAGGCAGAGCCTGCGGATTACGCAAAGGCGATCACTGACTTCGCATCCGCACAGGCCGAAGCCGCTGCCGAGCATATGTCGGCTTTCGCTGAAATCGCGAAAAAAGTGCAGACCCAAACGATGGAACTGGTTCTGGCCGCTGGCAAGGACATGTCGGAAGACATGACCAAAGCCGCAAAGAAAGCGACTGACGACATGACAGCCGCTGCCAAGAAGGCAACCACGGCGGCAAAGTAAGCGCCAAGGACGATCGTCCCGATCCTCCCTCGGGATAGATGTCATGAAAGACGGTCCGCCGGTGCGGGCCGTCTTTTCGTATGCAGCAATGTCTTTCCTTTTTAGCAGGCGCGGCATAGTCTTCTGTGCACCGCAATACGTCCGGGAGGGCAGACCGATGGCAGAGACCGACAAACCGCTCTTGATCAAGCGCTATGCCAGCCGCCGTTTGTACAATACCGAAACAAGCGACTATGTGACGCTGGAAGATATCGCCGCCTTCATCCGTGAAGGGCGCGAGGTGCAGATCGTCGACCTCAAATCGGGGGATGACCTGACGCGCCAGTATCTGTTGCAGATCATCGCCGAGCACGAAAGCCGTGGCGAAAGCGTCTTGCCGGTTGATGTGCTGACCGATCTGGTGCGTAGCTACACCAGTCAGGCGGCCTCTGTGGTGCCAAGCTTTCTTCAGGCCAGTTTCGAGATGCTGCGCGAGGGGCAATCGAAAGCGCTGGAAAACATGAGCAAGGCGAACCCGATGGCCGCGATGCCGGGTTTCGAGGCGATGCGCGCCCAGCAAGAGGCGTTTTTCAAGGCGATGACGGGCAACATGATGGCCCCCCCGACGCCGAAGCAATCGGAAGACAGTGACGATCTGGACGACATCAAGGAACAGCTTTCGGCCCTGCAGGCCAAGTTGTCGAAGATGGGCAAGTAGGGGGCCTGTATTGTTCATCGGGTCGGCCATGGGATTTCTAGAAATCCCATAAGGGACCAATCCGAAGAAACTGTTAACAGACGACCTCGATCTGGCCGCTGTCGCAGACGATGACGAAGTGGCGCGGTGTTCTGACCAAACGAAAATGCCGGCGTTCAACCTCGGCGACAAAGGCGCGAACGCCCACCTCGCGTTCGACGTCCACGATTTGCCGCCGGATCACACCACCGGATCGGGCCGCCTGACAGTGAAAGACCTGTTCCAGCCAATCACGGCCATGGGGGATGTTGCGCTGTGCATCGTTCATCCACCCAGCCTGCCGCAACGCTGGTTAACATCACGTAAAGCCCTGTCAGAGCCCCAGCCTGTCCCGCAGTGCAAACCACGTCATCGCCAGCCGCCGGATCGGATCGCGCAGCAAAAGGCCGCCCGGAAAGTCCGGCACGTCGAGTGTGGCCAGCGTGTCGAACCTGTCAGCCTGACCGGCAATCGCTTCCGCCAGCACTTTCCCCGCCAGACCCGACAGCGCGACGCCCTGACCGGTATAACCCGCCGCCGAGACGATGTTCGGGGCCACCCGCTGAATCGCGGGCAGCTTTGTCGCCGTGATCCCCAATGTCCCACCCCAGGCATAGTCGATCCGCACGCCGCGCAGTTGCGGAAACATCTTCTCGATCCGTCCGCCCATTTCCGTCGCTAGATCTTTCGGAAACCCGATCCCATAGGCCGCCCGCCCGCCATAGAGCAGCCGGCCGTCGTCGGACAGCCGGTAGTAGGTCTTGACGAACTTGGTGTCGCTGACGGCAATATCCTCGGCCAGAACGTCCTTTGCCCTGTCGCCAAGCGGTTCGGTCGCCGCGATATAGCTGTTCGCAGGCAGGATCTTCGCTGTCACCGCGCGGTTGATGTTCGGCAGATAGCCGTTGCCTGCGAGTATGACATGATGTGCGGTGATCTGACCCTTGCCGGTCCGCAGCGTCACTGGATCGCCCTCTGCGATGTGGTGCACCTCGGTGCGTTCGAAGATGCGCGCCCCGGCCGCCTCGGCCAGCCGTGCCAGACCAAAGACGTAGCGCAAGGGATGGATGTGCCCTGCGCCCATGTCGAACGTCCCGCCGTAGTAGTCGGTGGTCTTGATCAGCCGTCGCATGTCGTCCCGGTCAAGCTGACGGATGGCATCATAACCGTAGGTGTCCTGCAGGAAGGCCGCTTCGCGGTGCATATCCGCAACCTCGCCCGGTTTTGTCGCACATTCCGCGATCCCGGGGCGGAACCGGGCCTCGGGGATCGCGGTGGCGCAAAGGTCTCGCACGGTGTCCTTGGCGTCCTGCGTGATCTGCCAGAGGTCGCGGGCATGCGCGGCCCCATACCGCGCGGCGATCTCGCTATGGGGATAGTTGTAGCCGCTCCAGACCTGACCGCCATTCCGGCCCGATGCCCCGAAACCGACGCGGTGCGCATCCACGACGATGACATCGAGGCCCTTCGCCGCCAGATGCCGCGCAGCCGACAATCCGGTAAAGCCTGCACCCACGATGCAGACATCGACGCTGACGGCCCCACGCAGGGCAGGGCGGTCGGGCGGGATATCGGCGCTGGCGACATACCAGCTATCGGGCAGTTCGCCCTGCTTTTCGTTGCGGTAGAGCGGCCCTGCCATCAGACGTTCAACAGCAGGTGTTCGCGTTCCCATGGGCTGATCACCTGCAGGAATTCGGTGTATTCGGCGCGTTTCACGATGGAATAGACCCGCGTGAAATCCTCGCCCAGCACCTTGTGCAGCTCCGTCGCCTCGTCAAAGAGGTCAAGCGCGGTCCAGAGCGACTCTGCCACTTCAGCCTCGCTGTCCGAGGCCTCGCCGCGCCAGCGTTTGTCCGGGCGGATCTCGTTCATCAGCCCCAGATAGCCGCTGGCGAGCGATGCCGCGATGCAAAGGTAGGGGTTGCAATCCATCCCGGGCAGGCGGTTCTCGATCCGCCGCGCCTCGGGGCTGGAGATCGGGATGCGGATGCCGGTCGTGCGGTTGTCGCGCCCCCATTCGAGGTTCACCGGCGCGGCCTCGCCCGGCACATAGCGGCGGTAGCTGTTCACGTAAGGGGCCATCAGCGCCATCGCGCTGGGCAAGTGTTCCTGCAAGCCGCCGATGAAATGAAAGAAGGCATCCGTCTCGCCGCCCTGCGGTCCGGTGAAGATATTCTTGCCGTCCTCGTCGATGACCGAATGGTGCACATGCATGGCCGAGCCCGGCTCGCCTTCGATCGGCTTGGCCATGAAGGTGGCGAAACAATCGTGTTTCAGCGCGGCCTCGCGGATCAGGCGCTTGAAA
>NZ_DAIPIW010000038.1:0-23727 GCF_036770585.1 Yoonia sp.
GCCTGCTATGCGCTCAAATGCGCGATTGCGCCGGAAATCCCCAATAACGCGGCCTCGCTCGAACCCTTCCGGATCACCGCGCCCGAGGGCAGCATCGTCAACGCGACCCACCCCGCGCCCGTCGCGCTGCGCCATGTGATCGGGCATATGATCCCCGACACGGTCTATGACGCGCTCGACAAGATCCTGCCTGCCACGGTCCCCGCCGAGGGCGCGGGCTGTCTGTGCAACTTTCAGGTCTCGCTGCGCCCTTCGGTCCATGGCCAAGGGCGGCGGGCCGAGGTGCTGGCCTTCAACTCGGGCGGGGCGGGGGCGCGGCCCGGCGTGGACGGTCTGAACGCCACGGCCTTCCCGTCAGGCGTGATGACGATGCCGGTCGAGGCGACGGAACATACCGGCCCGGTGATCATCTGGCGCAAGGAACTGCGCCCCGACAGCGGCGGCGCCGGGGCCATGCGTGGGGGCTTGGGGCAATACATGGAAGTGGGTGCAACCAAAGGCCACGAATTCGACTTTTCCGCCATGTTCGACCGCGTGCACCATCCCGCGCGCGGGCGGCAGGGCGGTCGCGACGGCGGGCCGACGACGATTGCGCAGGACGACGCCACGCCGATGCAGGGCAAGGGCAAGCAATTCGTGCCCGAGGGGCGCCGCGTGGTTCTGGGCCTGCCCGGTGGGGCAGGCTATGGCGACCCTGCCGACAGGGACCCGGGGCTGGTCAAACGCGACCTTGCGCGGGGCTATATTTCCGCCAAGGCTGCGGCCGAGGATTACGGCCTTTCCGCGGATGAGATCGCGGCCGTGCAGGCCGCTGTGGCCAGAGGAGAAACCACTTGATGCAGGCACCAGGCCGCGACAGCTATGACGTGGTGATTGTGGGCGGGGCGATCTATGGATCGGCCGTCGCGTGGTTTCTGGCCAGCAACCCCGATTTTCAGGGCCGTATCCTTGTGGTCGAGCGGGACCCGACCTATGAATTCGCCTCGACCAGCCATACCAATTCCTGCATCCGCCAGCAGTTCAGCGAACCGATCAACGTGCAGATCTCGCAGTTCGGCGCGGCCTATGTGAAGAGCTTCCGCGCGCATATGGGCAACGACCCTGACGTGCCCGCCCTGCGGCTGCACAGCTTCGGCTACCTCTATCTGGCGGATACCGAAGGCTTTGCCGCCGTCCTGCGGGAAAACCAGCGCATACAGGCGGCCCTTGGTGCCGGCACGAAACACATGACGGCTGACGAGATCGCGGCTGCCTACCCCTTCTACAATCTCGACGACATCATCGCGGGCAATCACAACCTGATCGACGAGGGGTATTTCGACGGCAATAGCCTCTTTGACTGGTGGAAGCGCAAAGCCAGGCAGCGCGGCGTGGACTTCCTGACCAATGAAGTCATCGCGATGAACCGCAACGCAGGCGGAACGCAGGTGGACAGCGTGATCCTTGCCAGCGGCGAGGTCGTGGCCTGCGGCACGGTCGTCAACTGTTCGGGCCCCCGCGCGGTGCTGACCGCGCGCATGGCCGGCATCGAGCTCCCCGTCGAACCGCGCAAACGCTTTACCTTCGTTTTCGAGGCGGCAGAGCCGCTCGACCGGGATCTGCCGCTGACGATCGACCCCTCGGGCGTGCATATGCGGACCGATGGCAAATACTACATGGCCGGATGCCCGCCGGATGATGACGGCCCCGTGGACTACACCGATTTCACCGAGGATCACACGATCTGGGAAGACAAGGTCTGGCCGATCCTCGCCACCCGTGTCCCGCAGTTCGAGGCGATCAAGTTGCGCCAGTCGTGGGTCGGGCATTATGCTTACAATACGCTCGACCAGAACGCGATCCTCGGGCCGCATCCGCAAATGCAGAATTTCATCTTCTGCAACGGGTTTTCCGGTCACGGGTTGCAGCAATCCCCCGCAATCGGGCGCGGGCTAGCCGAGTTGATCACCTACGGCGATTACCGCAGCCTTGACCTGTCGCCGCTGGGTTATGCGCGTGTCGCCGAAAACCGCCCTCTGATCGAAAAGGCCGTGATATGAAGATGCCTCGCAACACCTTCCTTGAAAACCTGCGCGCAGGGCGTCAGCAAAGCGGCTTCTGGGTCAGCCTTGCCAATAACCTAGCGGCAGAGGTCGTGGCCTCGAGCGGGTTCGACTGGCTGCTGGTGGATATGGAACACACTCCGGTCGATGTGGCGACAGTGGTCGGGCAGTTGCAGGCGATCGCGCCGCACGGGTCGTCCGCCATCGTGCGCCCACCGTGGAACGATGCGGTGATGGTCAAGCGGCTGCTGGATGCGGGCGCGCAGAACCTGCTCTTCCCGATGGTGCAATCGGTGGAAGAGGCCAGGGCGGCCGTGGCGGCAACCCGCTATCCGCCCGAGGGCATCCGTGGTGTCGCGGGCGCGATCCGGGCGACGCAATTCGGGCGGATCAAGGATTATCACCGGCAGGCCAACGCCAATATCGGCGTGATCATACAAGCCGAGACGCAACATGCCGTCGCAATCGCGCATGAGATGGGCGCGGTGGACGGTGTGGATGGTGTCTTCTTCGGCCCTGCCGATATCGGTGCTGACATGGGCCTTCTCGGGGCCGCCGACACGACCCCCGTCTGGGACCTGATCCGCCAGACGGCGGCGAAACTGCGCGGGCTGGGCATCCGCACGGGCACGCTGTCGACGAACCCCGATCACGCAGCGGGCCTGCTGGAAGAGGGGTTCGATTTCGTGGCCTGCGGGCTTGATTCAGATGTGCTTGCGAAAGGTGCCGATGCGCTGGCCGCGCGGATGCGCAAAGCAATGGGAAAGGACTAAGCGATGAAGAAACTGGTGCTGACAGGGGCTGCGGGCCGTCTGGGGTCTTACCTGCGCGAGCCGCTGACCAAGATGTGCGATGAACTGGTGTCCACCGACATCGTCGACGACATCGGCGCGCTCTATGCGGGCGAAAGCTATATGAAGGCCGATCTGGCAAGCCTAGATGCCATGATGGAGGTGATCAAGGGTGCCGATATGGTCGTCCATTTCGGCGCCATCGGGGACGAGGCGGCATGGGACGCCATTCTGCAATCCAACATCATCGGCGCCTACAACGTCTGGGAAGCCGCCTATCGCCACGGCGTCAAGCGTGTGGTCTATGCCAGTTCCGTTCATGCGGTGGGGATGCACCTGAAGACCGATACCATCGGGCTGGATGCGCCGCATCGGCCCGATACCTACTATGGTCTGGCCAAGTGCTTCTCCGAGGACCTCGCCAGTCTCTACTGGGACAAGCGCGGGATTGAATCGGTCTGTATGCGCATCTTTTCCTGCGCGCAGGCGACGAACGCCCGCAGCATCGGCACATGGCTGTCCTATGATGATCTGATCCATCTGGTGGAACGCGCGATCGACAGTCCTGTGGTCGGGTTCACCGTGGTTTACGGCATTTCCAACAACGACCGCGCGGTGGTGGACAATTCCAAGGCCGGGCATCTGGGCTACCGGCCCAAGGACAACGCCGAGGTTTTCGCCAAAGAGGTTTTCGCCAAGACCCCGCCGCTGGACAACAAGGACCTTGCCAACCTCTGCATCGGCGGGCCGTTTGCGACGGTGGAACTGGGGAACTCGGGCACGGCCACCTTGGGGATCGTGGACGACCGCAAGACGACTTGAGGAAATCTAGCGGTCCGCCCCTGCCGGAACCTGCCTGATCTTCCCCTTGCCGGTCTGCGCCACGACCATCCCGGCCAAGATCAGCCCGACCCCCAGCACCCGCGCCCAAAGGTTCCCCGGCGCGCCCATCGCCACGTCCAGCACCACGCCGGACACCATCTGGCCTGCGATGATCATCAGCGCGGTCTGCGCCGCCCCGATCCGCTGGATCAGCCAACTGCCCATGGCGATGAAGACCACGCCGACAGTGCCGCCCAAGTAGGCCCACCACGGCGAGGCGAGGGGGTCTCCGGCAAAGAGACCGCCGATCAGCAGCGCCACAGCGGTGATGAAGACCAGCCCGACAAGGTGGTTCCAGAAGGACGATTCCATCGCCGAGGTGGACAGCGCCAGCCGCCCGTTGATCTGGCGCGAAAGCGAGACGAGGACCCCCGCGAAAATGGCAAGGGCGGCATAGAGGATCATGCCGCACCACCGAAGAAGATCAGGATCAGACTGCCGCCGATCACCAGAGCCACCGCCACCAAATCGCGGCTGACCGGCATCCGCTGCGGCAGGCCGAACAGACCGCGCATATCCGCAAACAGGCTGAACAGCATCTGCCCCGCCAGCCCCAGCGCGATGGTGCCCGATAGCGCCAGCGCCGAATTCAGCGTGGCAGACGTCAGCATCACCGTGATCGCCCCAGAGACACCCCCCAGATAGACCCAAAGCGGCGGGCGCTGGGCCGCGGCCCGTTTGGGGCGCATCACGGCCAGAAAGACCAGCGCCGCGACGCTGCCCGTCAGGTGCGGCACCCATGATGCGTAAAGCAGCGACCCTGTCACCGCCAGCGTCCCGTTGAAAAGGATCATCAGCGACAAGAGCCCTCCGGTCAGGAAGGCGGCGACGAAATGGAAGGTCTTGGCGGGATGATCCTGCATGGGCTGCACCTTGATGGTTTTCCCCCGCGGCGCAATGGCAAAACGCTGGCGTTGACACCCCGCGAATCCTGACTATAAGCCGCCCATTCATTGGTGTTGGTGGCCCTCGCAAGGGGATGCCTGTCGCCTCGGCAAAATCCGGGGAAAGGACAACGCCCTTCGTCATACACAGAAGGAGACCAGCCGTGACCAAACGCACCGCTGCCAAGTACAAAATTGACCGCCGGATGGGCGAAAACATCTGGGGTCGTCCGAAATCCCCCGTCAACCGTCGTGAATACGGCCCCGGCCAGCACGGCCAGCGCCGCAAGGGCAAGCTGTCCGACTTCGGCACCCAGCTGCGCGCCAAGCAGAAGCTGAAGGGCTATTACGGCGACCTGACCGAAAAGCAGTTCCGCCGCATCTATTCCGAGGCCGAGCGTGTGAAGGGCGACACCGGTGAGAACCTGATCGGCCTGCTCGAGCGTCGTCTGGACGCCGTCGTCTACCGCGCCAAGTTCGTGCCGACCGTTTTCGCGGCCCGCCAGTTCGTGAACCACGGCCATGTGCTGGTGAACGGCAAGCGCGTCAACATCCCCTCCTACCGCGTGAAGGAAGGCGACGTGATCGAAGTGCGCCAGAAGTCCAAGCAGATGGAAATGGTCCTTGTGGCCGCCCAACTGCCCGAACGTGACGTGCCCGATTACATGGAGGTCGACCATTCCAAGATGACCGCGACTTTCGTGCGCACCCCCGCGCTGGGCGATGTGCCCTATCCGGTCACGATGGAACCCAACCTCGTCGTCGAATATTACGCGAAGAACTGATTTCCGGCGCTGCCGGACATCACCCCGGACCTGATCCGGGGTCGGATCATCAAGGGCCGCTCCGTCGGGGCGGCCCTTTTGTTTTCGAACCGCGGTTTGGCATTCGCGCCGCAACCCGTTAGGTGTCGCGCAAGTTTCAGGAAAGGAACCTCATGTCCCAGTATCCCACCTACGGCCGTATCGACGGGCATATCGTCATCATCGGGCTCGGTTCGATCGGCAAGGGCACCTTGCCCCTGATCCAGCGCCATTTCGATTATGACGCGGACAAGCTGAGCGTGATCGAACCCAATCCCGCCGCCGCCGCCTTTCTGGCCGAACAGGGGATCACGCATCACCCGATCGCGCTGACACAGGACAACTACCGCGCGGTGCTTTCGCAAGCCTTCCCCGAGGGCAAGGGCTTCTGCGTGAACCTGTCGGTGGATACCTCAAGCCTCGATATCATGAAGCTGGCCCGTGAGTTGGGCGTGCTCTACATCGACACCGTGGTCGAACCCTGGGCGGGGTTCTATTTCGAGACGACCGACAACGCCGACCGCACCAACTATGCCCTGCGCCAGAAGGTGCGGGACGAAAAGGCCGCCAACCCCGGTGGGCCGACCGCCGTGTCCTGCTGTGGTGCGAACCCCGGCATGGTCAGCTGGTTCGTGAAAGAGGCGATGATGACGCTAGTGGCCGACCTTGGCCGCGATGACGCGATGCCCGTCGACCGCGCGGGCTGGGCGGCGCTGATGCAAAGCCTTGGCATCAAGGGCGTGCATATCGCCGAGCGTGACACCCAGGCCCGCGCCAAACCGAAACCGCGCGGCACCTTCGTGAACACATGGTCGGTTGAAGGGTTCATCTCGGAAGGGTTCCAGCCCGCCGAACTTGGCTGGGGCACGCATGAGACATGGATGCCCGAGACCGCCCATTCCTATGACACAGGCTGTCAGGCGGGGATCTGGTTCGAACGCCCCGGTGCGATCACCCGCGTGCATACATGGTGCCCGACGCCGGGGCCGCAATTCGGCTTTCTGGTCACCCATAACGAGGCGATCAGCATCGCGGATTACTACACCGTCGGCGCCCCCGAGGCACCGGACTACCGCCCGACCTGCCATTACGCCTATCACCCCTCCGACGACGCGGTCTTGTCCCTGCACGAGATGTTCGGCTCGGGCAAGCAGCAGACCGTGCATGAAATACTCGACCCCGATGAGATCGTCACCGGCATCGACGAGCTTGGCGTGCTGCTGTTCGGGCACGAAAGGAACGCGCTCTGGTATGGCTCGCGGCTGTCGAACGAAGAGGCCAAGGGCCTTGCGCCCTATCAGAACGCGACCGGCCTTCAGGTGACCTCGGCCGTGCTGGCGGGCATGGTCTGGGCGCTGGAAAATCCGCAAGCGGGGATTGTCGAAACCGACGAGATGGACCACGTCCGCTGTCTGCAAGTGCAGCGTCCCTACCTTGGACCGGTCGAGGCGCATTTTACCGACTGGACCCCGCTGCAGGACCGTTGGGAACTGTTCCCCGAGGATATCGACGAAAGCGACCCCTGGCAGTTCCGCAACGTGCTGGCGACCTGATCCGCCCTGCTGCGGATTCCTGTGCCGCAGGCCGCGTTTTCAGTTGCTCAAGGTCGGCCCGCCCGCATAGAACGGGCCGGAATTCAACGGGACGACCGAATTATGGCAAAAGGTATTACACCGCAAACGGGGATCATGGAGATCGCGCTTTATCAGGGCGGGGCCTCCAAGTTGGCGGGCATCAGCAATGTGCTGAAGCTGTCGTCCAACGAAAACCCGCTGGGCCCCAGCGATGCCGCGAAAGAGGCGGTCGTGCGCGCCAGCCACGACCTGCACCGCTACCCCTCGACCGATCACGCATCCCTGCGGGCGTCCATCGGCGAGGTCTGGGGTGTCGATCCCGCCCGCGTCGTCTGCGGCGTCGGGTCGGGCGAGGTGCTGAAGCTGCTGACCGAGGCCTATGCCGGCAAGGGCGATGAAATCCTGTTCACGGAACACGGCTTTTCGATGTATCCGATCTATGCGCATGCCTGCGGCGCGACCCCGGTCGTCGTGCCCGAGAAAGAGCGCGTGGTCGATGTGGACGCGATCCTTGCGGCCTGCACCCGGAAGACCAGGCTGATCCTGATCGCGAACCCCGCCAATCCCACCGGCACGATGATCGGCAGCGGCGAGTTGGCCCGACTGGCCGAAGGCATCCCGCCACAGGCTTTGCTGGTGCTGGACGGCGCCTATGCCGAATTCGTCGATGGCTATGATGCGGGCAAGGCGCTGGTCGAGGCGCGCGAGAATGTCGTGATGACCCGCACCTTTTCGAAAATCTACGGGCTGGGCGGCATGCGCGTCGGCTGGGGCTATGGCCCGCAAGCGGTGATCGACGTGCTGAACCGTATCCGTGGCCCGTTCAACCTGTCCACAGCCGCGCTCGCCGCGGCCGAGGCCGCGTTGCGTGATACCGACCACACCGAAAAGTGCCGGATCGAAAACGCCAAATGGCGCGAGTGGCTGGCAGGGGCGCTGGCCGCCCATGGGGTGCCTTCGGACACTTCGACCGCGAATTTCATCCTCGCCCGTTTCGGGTCCGAGGCGGAAGCCAATGCCTGTGACGACCACCTCAAGTCGCAAGGCATCATCGTGCGCCGCGTGGCGGGCTACGGTCTGCCCAACTGCCTGCGGATCACCGTGGGGGACGAGGCCGCATGCCGCCGTGTCGCCCATGCTGTCGGCCAGTTCAAAGGGGTCAAGTGATGGCGCAGCTTTACGACCGCGTGGCGCTGATCGGGCTGGGGCTGATTGCCTCGTCCATGTTCTATGCGATGCGCCGTGCCGGACTGGCGGGCGAGGTCGTGGGCTATGCGCGGTCTGCTGATACGCGCGCGATTGCGCGCGAGATCGGGCTTTGTGATCGCGTCGTCGAAAGCGCGGCCGAGGCCGTGAAGGATGCCGATCTGGTGGTGCTCTGCGTGCCTGTGGGTGCCATGGAAAGCGTCGCGCGCGAGATCGGGCCTGCGTTGAAGGCCGGCGCGACGGTCAGCGACGTGGGGTCGGTCAAGGCTGCGGTGATCGCGGCGGTGGCGCCGTATCTGCCCGCCGGCGTGCATTTCGTCCCCGCGCACCCGTTGGCGGGCACCGAACACTCGGGCCCGCGTTCGGGCTTCGCCGAGCTTTTCGACAACCGCTATACGATCATCGTGCCGGTCGCGGAGTCCGACACCGCAGCGGTCAAGCGGCTGGAAGAGCTCTGGCAGGGCATGGGTGCCCTGACCGAGGTGATGGACGCCGAACACCATGACCGCGTGCTGGCCGTGACCAGTCACACGCCGCACCTGATCGCCTATACGATGGTCGGCGTCGCCGACGACCTGCGCCGTGTCACCGACAGCGAGGTGATCAAGTTCTCGGCCGCCGGTTTCCGTGATTTCACCCGGATCGCGGCCTCGGACCCGACGATGTGGCGGGATGTATTCCTGAACAACAAGGAGGCGACGCTGGAAATCCTCGGGCGCTTCACAGAAGAGCTTTTCGCCCTGCAACGGGCGATCCGGCGCGGTGACGGGGACCATCTGCACGCCTATTTCACCCGCACCCGCGCGATCCGCCGCGGCATCATCGAGGCGGGACAGGATACGGACGCGCCGAACTTCGGCCGCGCGCCGGGCCGCAAGGAATGATCCGCCGGGCGGCATGTCTTGTCGCCGCCTGTCTGGCCTTGCCCGCCCTTGCGCAGGATGTCCGGCCCGTCGCCCGCCCCGATCCGCCCAGCATCGCGCCCTCGGGCGACATCATCCGCCCTGTCGTGCGCCCCTATGCGCGCCTCGACCTCAGTGCCACAGCACAGCTTGATCCACGGATGCGGGCCGAATTGGGCCTCTTTGCCTTCAGCCCCGATGCCCCGTTGCAATCCGCGCGGCCATTGCGGCGGCCCGCCAGGATCGAGGCCGAGGGCGAGGCGCGCCGTCTGGCCCGCGCACGTGGACAGGTCTGCGGCGATCCAGATATCCAAGGCGAGGTGGTCGGCTATGTCCCCGGTCCCGGTGACTGCGGCATCGACGAGGCAGTGCGGGTCCGTTCGGTCTCGGGGGTGGGGCTGCGGTCACAACCCCTGATCGACTGCCCCACGGCAAGGGCCCTCAAGACATGGATCGATCAGGGGGTGCGCCCTGCGGTCGGCAGCGAGGGCGGCGGGGTTGCGTCACTGCGCGTGGTCGCGCATTTCGCCTGCCGTGCCCGCAACAATCAGGCCGGCGGGCGAATGTCGGAACATGCCTTCGGACGGGCGATCGATATCGCGGGTATCCGCCTTCAGGACGGCACCGAAATGACGCTGCTGACGGATTGGGGCTCGGCTGCGCATGGCGCGCAACTGCGGCAGATGTGGCGCGCGGCCTGCGGGCCGTTCGGCACCGTTCTGGGCCCCGAGGCCAACCGGTTTCACCGCGATCATTTCCATTTCGACACCGCCCGTTATCGCCGCGGAAGCTATTGCCGCTAGCCGACGGCCACCGCGGGGCGGGGGGGATGCCTCTGGCGGCGGTATTTTTGGCGAAATGATCGGCAGGGCAGGCTTTACCCCGTCTGGTGCGCGTCCTATAAGCCGCCTCATGATGTGGCAGATGATCATTCGCATTACTTGCCCGGCGGTCTAGGACAGACGACCAGCCGGGAAAAGGTGTCAGCGTGCGCGCACCGACCAATCATTCCATCTGAATCCGCTGCAATAAAGGACGCCTATGATGTGCGCCGACACCCCTGAATACAAAGACACCCTGAACCTGCCCCGCACCGAGTTTCCGATGCGCGCGGGCCTGCCCAAGCGCGAACCGGAATGGCTGGCGCGCTGGGAAAAGATCGGGGTCTACGACCGCCTGCGCGAAAAGCGGGGTCGCCCCTCCTTCACGCTGCACGATGGCCCGCCATATGCCAACGGTCATCTGCACATCGGCCATGCGCTGAACAAGATCCTCAAGGATATGGTCGTGCGCAGCCAGCAGATGATGGGCAAGGATGCCCGCTATATCCCCGGCTGGGATTGTCACGGTCTGCCGATCGAATGGAAGATCGAAGAGAAATACCGCGAGCTTGGGCAGGACAAGGACCAGATCGACGTCGTCGCCTTCCGGCAGGAATGCCGCAAGTTCGCAGAAGGCTGGGTCGATATCCAGCGCGAGGAATTCAAGCGTCTGGGCATCACCGGCAACTGGGCCGATCCCTACCTGACGATGGATTTCCACGCCGAGCGGGTGATCGCGGAAGAATTCCAGAAGTTCCTGATGACGGGAACGCTCTATCAGGGGTCCAAGCCCGTGATGTGGTCGCCTGTCGAAGAGACCGCGCTGGCCGAGGCCGAGGTCGAGTATCACGACAAGGAAAGCTTTACCATCTGGGCCAAGTTCAAGGTCACCGACTTTGCGCTGCCCGATCTGGATGTCGCGGGCGAGGAACGCCCCCTGGAAGATGGCAAGAGCACCGTCGAGATCGAGGCGGAACTCGCACGCGACTTTATCGGGGCTTCGGTGGTGATCTGGACGACGACCCCGTGGACGATCCCTTCGAACAAGGCGGTGGTCTGGGGCGCGGATTATGCTTACGGCCTTTATGAGGTCACCGACACCCCCGAGGAATGCTGGGCCAGTGTGGGCGAGCGTTTCATTCTGGCCGACAAGCTGGCCGCGCAGGTCTTTGCCAAGGCACGCCTGACCGAAGGCCAGTGGCGGCGCGTGCGCAATGTGACCAATCACCAGCTTGCGGCGATGACGATCCATCACCCGCTGGCCGGGGCCGAGGGTGCCAATGGCGAATGGGACGCGCCGCGCGATTTCCGCGCCGCCGATTTCGTCACCGACGAGGAAGGCACCGGTTTCGTCCATTGCGCCCCCTCGCACGGGATGGAGGAATTCGAGCTTTACCGCGATCTGGGCATGCTGCAGCAGGTGATCACCTACAACGTGATGGATGACGGGTCGTTCCGCGCGGACCTTCCCTTCTTCGGTGGTGCGCGCATCCTGCGCGAGAAGGCCAAGAAGGGCGATTGGGAAGGCGATGCCAACGCCGCGATCATGGCCAAACTGGCCGAGGTCGGCGGGTTGCTGGCGCGCGGCAAGATCAAACATTCCTACCCGCATTCGTGGCGCTCGAAAGCGCCGGTGATCTACCGCAACACGCCGCAGTGGTTCGCCGCCATCGACAAGCCCGTCGGCGACGGGCAGGACACCTATGGCACCACGATCCGTGAACGCGCCCTGCGGTCCATCGACGAACTGGTGACATGGACCCCGCAAAAGGGCCGCAACCGGCTCTATTCCATGATCGAGGCGCGGCCCGACTGGGTGCTGTCGCGTCAACGCGCCTGGGGTGTGCCGCTGACATGCTTCGTCAAGAAGGGCGCGCTGCCGACCGATCCCGATTTCCTGCTGCGCAACGCGGCGGTGAACGCCCGCATTCTCGACGCGTTCGAGACCGAAGGGGCCGACGCGTGGTACAAGGACGGCGCGAAAGAGCGGTTCCTGGGCAACGAGGTGAACCACGCCGATTACGAACAGGTCTTCGATATCCTCGACGTCTGGTTCGATAGTGGTTCGACCCATGCTTTCGTGCTGCGCGACCGTGCCGACGGGTCCGAGGACGGCATGGCCGATCTTTATCTCGAAGGCACCGACCAGCACCGCGGGTGGTTCCATTCCTCGATGTTGCAGGCCTGCGGCACCAAGGGGCACGCGCCCTATCGCGGCGTGCTGACGCATGGGTTCACGCTGGACCAGAACGGCATGAAGATGTCGAAATCCATCGGCAATACCATCGCGCCGGAACAGGTGGTCCAGCAGTATGGCGCGGATATCCTGCGGCTTTGGGTGGCGCAGTCGGACTATACCGCCGATTTGCGGATCGGGGACGAGATCCTGAAGGGCGTGGCCGACAGCTATCGGCGCTTGCGCAACACGATGCGCTATATGCTGGGATCACTTGCGGATTTCACCGAAAGCGACCGTGTGGAACCGGCCGAGATGCCGGAACTGGAACGCTGGGTGCTGCACCGTCTGGCGGAACTGGATCAGGTGGTGCGCGAGGGCTACGCTGCCTACGATTTTCAAGGCGTGTTTCAGGCGGTCTTTACCTTTGCGACGGTGGACCTCTCGGCCTTTTATTTCGACGTCCGCAAGGACGCGCTTTACTGCGACGGCGACACGCTGCGCCGCCGCGCTGCGCGCACGGTGCTGGATATCCTGTTCCACCGTCTGACCAAATGGTTAGCTCCGATGCTGACCTTTACCATGGAAGAGGTCTGGCTGGAACGCTTCGGCGGCGAGGACAGCAGCGTCCATCTGGAGGACTTCGCCGAAACACCCGCCGCATGGCGGGACGCGGCGCTGGCTGCGAAATGGGCCGAGGTGCGCAAGGTGCGCCGCGTCGTGACCGGCGCGCTGGAAGTCGAGCGGACGAACAAGGTGATCGGCGCATCGCTCGAAGCCGCACCGACCGTCCATGTGGATGCACCGACCGCGAAACTGCTGGAAACCGTCGCCTTCGATGATCTTTGCATCACCTCGGGGATTTTCGTCTCCACCGATGCGGCACCCGAAGGCGCGTTCAGGCTGGATGATGTGGCGGGCGTGGCCGTGGTCTTTGCCAAGGCGGAAGGCGAGAAATGCCAGCGCTGCTGGAAGATCCTGCCTGATGTCGGCACCCACCCACATGCGGGCGTCTGCGGACGCTGCGATGCGGCGCTAAGCTAGGCACCCGTCAGCGGGGCGTCCGTGCGACGTCCCGCGCGGGGATGACCTGCTGTGCAATCCCCGCGAACAGCAGATAGACCGAGGTGATCACCAGCCCCCAATGCGCCCAGCTTTGCGGGTGGAAATCGACCCATGCGGCCCAGCCCGCAAAGAAGGTCCAGGCCAGCGCCATCGGCAGCGTCACCGCCCGCCAGCGGGCTGTCCGCACCGGATGCACGAATTTCAGCGGCAGGAACATCGTCACGGCAAGGGCCGCCACCATCGTCAACGACACCCAGAAATTCGGTTGCAGCGCAAAGATCACCAGCACCAGCATGTTCCAGCAGCCCGGAAAGCCGGAGAACGAATTGTCCTTGGTCTTCATCCGCGTATCGGCAAAATAGAGCGCCGAGGCGAAGGTGATGATGATGATCGCCGACCAACCCGTCCATCCCGGAAGCAGGCCGGATTTGAACAGCGCATAGGCGGGCACGAAAACGTAAGTCAGATAGTCGATGATCAGATCGAGCAGCACGCCGTCGAACTCGCCCGCGTTCTTCTTGACCTCGTAGCGGCGCGCCAGCGGGCCGTCGATGCCGTCCACGAAGAAGGCGACGACCAGCCAGAGAAACATCAGGCTCCATTTTTCCTCGACGGCGGCCAGCATCGCCAGCATGGCGAAAACGGCGCCTGTGGCGGTCAGCAAGTGAACAAACAGGGCTTTGGTGCGTAACGTCATCGGGTTCTTCTGCGGGAAAACAGGGCGAAGGGCAAACAGTTAGTCAGGCTTTGGGATGGGCCTTTTCGTAGACGGACATCAGATGCGCGGCATCGACAGCCGTATAGGCCTGTGTCGTGGAGAGCGAGGCATGGCCCAGAAGCTCTTGAATGGCGCGCAGGTCACCGCCCGCCGCCAGCAGATGCGTGGCAAAGGAATGGCGCATCGCGTGGGGCGTTGCGGTGGCTGGCAGGCCCAGTTGCAGGCGGGCCTGTTCCATCACCTTCTGGATGGCGCGCGCCGACAAGGGCCTTGCGCGCAGCGACCAGAACAGCGGGCTGCCTTGGGTGATGGGATAGGGACACAGACGCAGATAATCCGCCACGGCCTCGCGCGCGGCGGGGATCACCGGGACGATGCGGTCCTTGTCGCCCTTGCCGGTGATCCGCAGCACCTGCGGCAGGGGCACGTCGTCCCCCGTCAGGGACAGCGCCTCGGATATCCGCAATCCGCAGCCGTAGAGCAGCGTGACGACAGCCATGTCGCGCGCGGCGATCCAGGGCTCGCGCGCTTGCAGGCCGACGCGGTCGATCATCGCGGCAGCGGCGTTTTCTTCCAGCGGCCGGGGCAGTTTTCGCTGGAACTTGGGCGCACGGACCGACAGCACGGCGGTCGGTTCGAACCCCTCACGCGCGGCCAGCCAGCGGTAGAAGGTCTTGACCGCCGAAAGGCTGCGCGCCAGCGACCGCGCGCCCACGCCCCGCCCGCGTTCATGCGCCATCCACGCCCGCATGTCGCGCACCGAGATCCGCGAAATCGGCCCCAGTCCCTGCGCCTCGCCATGGTGCTGGCCCATGAAGCCCAGAAACCCCAGCACGTCCGTCCGATAGGCTTTCAGCGTGTTCTCTGCCGCCCCCGCCAATCCGCGCTGGTGGTCCAGCCACCGGTCGAGCGCATCGGTAAGGGCCGGTGAAATCATCGCCCTCAGGCCGTCAGCCAGCGGCGCACGACCCGTTCGAAGACGCTTGCGAAGAAGGCCAGAAGGTCGGTGCCGTGTTGCGGGGTGAAAAGGGTTTCGTCCTCGCTGCCCAAGACCAGCATCGCAGGCATCCGGCCCGTCCCGAGGTCGATCTTGAGGCAGGCCTCGGATTTGATATAGGCGCCGCGCTCGCCATAAAGCGCGCTGCCCGCCTTGTGGAAGGGGCGCAAGGTGACCTGACGCGCGGGCATGTTGCGGCCAAGGGTGATGTAGCCCTCGACAAAGCCTTCGGGCATGACGGAAATCTGCGTGTCCGACAGCCCCGCCTTGTCGGGGTCGGCGCTTTCCACCACCAGCCGCATCGCATCGACGCGCAGGATATCGGCCACCTCGCCGTGCAGGTCGCGCAGGAACTGCGGGAAGGTCGATGGTTCCAGCATCCGCAGGATGGCGCGGTTCACCTGATTGATGCCCGCCAGATTGTCATAGGCAGCGGCAATCACCGTGCGGTGGGTTTCTTCCAGACGGTCCAGCCGCGCCTCCAGCCGCGCCATGGCGACGGCCCGCAGATCGACGACATTGCCGCCTTGGGCTGCATCATTTGCACCCACAAGGGCGCGCATCACATCGGCATCTTCCAGAAGAACATGCGGATTTGCGATGATCTTTTCGCGAAGATCATCCGCCATAGCTTGATCGGTCATGTGCCTGCTCTGCTTTGTTTTTTGCAAAGCTAGCAGCATTGGCGCGGGCTTGTCCCGCGCTTTGTGCCAAGGCGAAGGCAGGCGTGGCAGATTTGCCCCAGCCCGGGATCAGAGAATCTTGATCCCTGCCTTCTTGGCATCCGCCATGAAACTGTCGAGCCCCTTGTCGGTCAGCACATGGTTCGCCATCGCCTTGATCACCGCGGGCGGGGCGGTCGCCACGTCGGCGCCGATCTTGGCGCAGTCGCTCATGTGGTTGGCCGAGCGGATCGAGGCGGCGAGGATCTGTGTCTCGAACCCGTAGTTGTCGTAGATCGTGCGGATGTCCTCGATCAGTTCCAGACCGTCGAGGTTGATGTCATCGAGACGCCCGATGAAAGGGCTGATGAAAGTCGCCCCGGCCTTGGCGGCAAGGATCGCCTGATTGGCCGAGAAACACAGCGTGACGTTGACCATGATGCCGTCATCCGACAGCGTCTTGCAGGTCTTCAGGCCCGCCCAGGTCAGCGGCACCTTCACGGCGATGTTGTCGGCGATCTTGGCCAGCTTGCGGCCCTCGGCCAGCATGGTGTCAGCGTCCAGCGCCACGACCTCGGCCGAGACCGGACCTGCGACCATATCGCAGATTTCCTTGGTCACTTCGAGGATGTCGCGCCCCGACTTGGCGATCAGCGAGGGGTTGGTCGTCACCCCGTCCACCATGCCGAGGTCGTTGAGTTCCTTGATCTGGTCGATCTCTGCGGTGTCGACAAAAAACTTCATCTCTTCACTCCGAAGGTGGGTTGGTGTTTGCTGGCCCAGCGTTTACCTGATCTGACCGACAGCGGAAACCCCAAGGGTGGTGATGACCGACAGCTTTTTCCAGACCGGCGAGCTTGTGAGCGTGCTCACCACCCAACCGCTGGACCGGATGCTGGACTACAAGGCCCCCGAGGGCGGCTGCTTTCAGGGGGCTTTCGTCGAGGTGCCGCTGGGCCCGCGCAAGGTGCTGGGCGTGGTCTGGGGGCGGGGCAAGGGCGATTATGATCTGGCCAAGATCAGATCGGTCACCCGCGTGCTGGACGCCGCCCCGATGGGCGAGGACATGCGCGCCTTCCTGATGCGCGCGGCCGATTACACGCTGACGCCGCTGCCTGCGATGCTGCGCCTTGCCACCCGTGCGCCGGGGCTGGGCGATCACCAGTCGATGCGCAGGGTCTACCGGCTGGGAAGCGCCACCCCCGACCGCATGACCGACGCCCGCGCATCGGTGCTGAAGGTGCTGCGCGACTATGGCGGGCTGTCGTTCACCCTTGGCGAACTGGCCGAGATGGCCGGGGTCGGGACATCGGTGGTCAAGGGGCTGGTGAAACTGGGGGCCGTGTCCGAGGAAGACGCCCCCCGCGACACGCCCTATCCACGTCTGGACCCCGATCATGGCGGCAAGGCGCTGAGCGATGATCAGGCCGCAGGGGCCAGCGCCCTGCGCGCGGCGCTGCGCAGCGACGCCTATGGCACGACCCTGCTGAAAGGCGTCACCGGTTCGGGCAAGACCGAGGTCTATCTCGAAGCTGTGGCCGAATGCTTGCGCATGGGCCGTCAGGCGCTGGTGCTTTTGCCGGAAATCGCGCTTTCGGGTGAATTCATCACGCGGGTCGAGGGCCGCTTTGGCATGAAACCCGCCGAATGGCATTCCGGCGTGACCATGACCGAACGCCGCCGCTGCTGGCGCATGGTCGGGCAGGGCGATGCGCAGCTTGTCGTCGGCGCGCGCTCGGCGCTGTTTCTGCCCTACCGGAACCTCGGGCTGATCGTCGTGGATGAGGAACACGACACCTCCTACAAGCAGGAGGATGGCGTGCTTTACAACGCCCGCGACATGGCGGTGCTGCGGGCCGCCCTGACCGGGGCGCAGGTAGTGCTGGCCTCGGCCACGCCCTCGCTTGAAAGCTGGGCCAATGTCGAGGCGGGCAAATATGCGCGGCTGGACCTGACCGCGCGCTTCGGCGCGGCCGTGATGCCCCGGATGGGTGCCATCGACATGCGAACCGAGGACCTGCCGGCAGGGCGCTGGGTCTCGCCAAGCTTGCGGGCCAAGGTCGCCGACCGGCTGGAAAAGGGCGAACAATCGCTGATCTTTCTCAACCGGCGCGGCTATGCGCCTGTCACGCTCTGTCGGGCTTGCGGGCACCAGATCGGCTGTGACCACTGCGACGCGCGCATGGTCGAGCACCGGTTTCTCAAGCGGCTGATGTGCCACCAGTGCGGCGAGACGAAGCCGATGCCGTCCACCTGTCCCGCCTGCGGGGTCGAGGGCAAGCTGAACGCCGTGGGTCCGGGGGTCGAGCGGATGGGCGAAGAGGTGGCCGCCCTCTTTCCCGACGCCCGCATCGCGGTGCTGTCATCGGATCTTTTCGGCTCGGCCCGCGCGCTGAAGGCGCATATCGCCGAGATTGCCGCAGGCGGGGCCGATATCATCATCGGCACGCAGCTTGTCGCCAAGGGACACAACTTTCCGCAGCTCACACTGGTCGGGGTGATCGATGCGGACCTCGGGTTGCAGGGGTCCGACCTGCGCGCGGCGGAACGGACGTTCCAGCTGATGCAGCAGGTCGCAGGCCGCGCCGGACGGGCCGAGACCCCGGGCGAGGCTCTCTTGCAGACCTACCAGCCCGACCATCCGGTGATCCGCGCGATCCTTGCGGGTGATGCCGAAGGGTTCTGGTCCGCCGAGGCCGCCGAGCGCCGCGCGGCAGGCGTGCCGCCTTACGGGCGGATGGCGGGGATCATCCTGAGCAGTCCCAACGTGCAAGAGGTCTTCGATCTGGGGGGCGAGATGGCGCGGCGCGATGCGCCCTTGCGCAAGATCGGCGCGCAGGTCTTTGGTCCCGCGCCTGCGCCCATCGCCCGCGTGCGCGGACGGCATCGGGTGCGGTTGCTGGTCAAGGCCGACAAGGGCGTGCCGCTTCAGGCGGCGCTGGCCGAATGGGTCGGGCAGTTCCGCCTGCCCGCCAACCTGCGGCTGGCGATCGATATCGATCCGCAGAGTTTTTATTGAACCGGCGGATTTGAGTATTTGAAAGCAAAGCGAGGCAGGGGCCGGGCGCGTCTCAGGTCGGCTGCCGCTCGCCCATCTCTTCGCGCCAGTGTTTGCGACAAAGCGAGACATAGCGGTCATTGCCGCCGATCACCACCTGATCGCCCGAGGTCAGCACATTGCCGGCATCGTCCCTGCGCACCACCATTGTCGCCTTCTTGCCGCAGCGGCAGATCGTGCGCACCTCGCGCATTTCATCCGCAAGCGCCAGCAATGTCGCCGATCCGGGAAACAGCGCGCCGCGGAAATCGACGCGCAGCCCGAAGGCCATGATGGGCACGTTCAGATCATCCACCGCGCGGGCCAGTTGCCAGACCTGTGCGGGTTCGAGGAACTGTGCCTCGTCGATGAAGACGCAAGCGCAGGGACCGGCCGCGAGCCGATCGGCGATCTTGGTGAAAAGGTCCTCGCCCGCGGCAAAGGTATCCGCCGCCGCGCCGATGCCGATGCGACTGCCGATCCGGCCATCGCCCGCGCGGTTGTCGAATTGCGCGGTGATGAGATAAGTCTGCATCCCGCGCTCGATATAATTGTGCGAGGCTTGCAGCAGCACGGTCGATTTGCCCGCGTTCATGGTGGAATAATTGAAATAGAGCTTGGCCATATCGGTCATTAGCGTCGGTCTTGCCGTGAAAGCAAGTCCAACCACGCGGACCGCGCAGGCAGATGACCTTTGCTTTGGGCGACGCGACTGATGATGCCCTGACATCCTTGGCAAGGGCGGTCTATTGGGAAGGCGGCTCGTCGGCGGCCGCTGGCGGGGTCCGTCTGATGACCATTCCTGATCGGTCGTCCGTGCCACTGACCCTTCGGGCCTCCGATCACCGCCGGATGAGGTTCTTGCCACCAGATGACCGCATCGTCGATGTGATGCTGGACCTCGCGCGGTTCACGGTGATGACGCGCGGGCGTTCGGCGATGCTGACCGACCGCTATTCGGAACGGGTCGAGAGCCTCGAAGACGTCAGCAAACGCGTCAACGGCTAGGCGCGTTCGAGGATCACCGATCCGACGGAATAGCCCGCCCCGAAGGAACAGATCAGCCCCCTGTCGCCCGGCACCATATCTGCCGAGTGCTGCGCGAAGGCGATGATCGAGCCGGCCGAGGATGTATTGGCGTAATCCTGCAGGATATTGGGCTGCTCGCCGGGTTCAGGTGTCCGGCCCAGCACCTTCTTGCCGATGTAGTCGTTCATCGTCTTGTTGGCCTGATGCAGCCAGAGGCGTTTGAGATCATCCGCCGCCACACCGGTTTCGGCCAGATGGGTCTCGATATGGGCGCTGACCATCGGCAGCACCTCTTTGAAAACCTTGCGGCCGTTTTGCATGAACTGCATGTCGCGGCGGTCTTCCATCTGGTCGTGGGTGCGGCGCAAGTAACCGTTATTGTTGCGGATATTGTTGCTGAACTGCGTGGCGCATCGGGTCGAGAGGACCTTGAACCTCGGCTTGGCGAGGGGCTCGTCCCGCTCCAGCAGGGTGGCCGTCGCCACATCGCCGAAGATGAAATGGCAGTCGCGGTCGCGCCATTCGAGGTGGGCCGAGCAGATCTCGGGGTTGATGACGAGGGCGCGTTTGATCGAGCCTGCGCGGATCATGTCGGCGGCGGTCTGGATGCCGAAGGTGGCCGACGAACAGGCGACGTTCATGTCGTAGGCAAAGCCACCCGCGCCGATAAGCGCCTGAATTTCCACGGCAATCGCGGGGTAGGCGCGTTCCATGTTCGAGGCCGCGCAGAGGATCAGGTCGACGTCTTCCGCCGCGACCCCGGCCTGCGCGAGCGCCTTGTTGGCCGCATCCACGCCGATTTCGGCCATATAGCTGGGGTCGTCGTCGCGGCGCCCGGGCAGGCGGGGATACATGCGGGCAGGGTCGAGGATGCCTTCTTTGTCAAGGACATAGCGGTTCTCGATCCCTGAGGCGGCGAGGATGAATTCGGACGAGGAATGGTCTTTCGCGGCGAGCGTTCCGGCGGCGATGGCAGCAGCGTTTTCGGCATTCCAGCGGTCCGCATAGGCGTTGAATGCGGCGACAAGCTCGTCATTCGTGATGATCTGAGAGGGCGTGAAAACCCCGGTTCCCGTGATGGCGACGTGATGCATGGCGTTCCCCCCGACTGCTGCGCCAGAGCCTAAATCCGGCGGTGTGGTCATGTCCAGAACGGGGTTGCCGCGCAAGAGTGACGTAAGGGAAAAGGGGCCCCGTGCACAACGTACACCGGGGCGCGCACAGCCTGTACACCGGCTGTACACACCCTGTGCGTACGCAGGATTTCACCGGTTTTTAATCTTTCGGGTCAGTTTGCGGCGACAGAACGGAGGCCGTCATGACCAAACCCAGACAGATGACCCAGAACCAACGCATCTATTGGAGCCTTGCCGTGGATGCGATGCGCCGCATCGAATGGGACCAGCACGCGACACTGATCGAGGCCGGTGATCTGCCCGAAGGTTGGGACGCGATCTGGAACCTGCGCGCACAGCGCGACACGACAACCCGGCGGGTGACGATCCGGCTGGATGCGGATGTGGTGAAGTTCTTCAAGGCGATGGGCGAGGGGTACCAGCCGCGCATCAATGCGGTGCTGCGGGCGTTCATGTACTTCCGGCTGGCGGGCGTGGTCGAGGGGCCGGAGTCAGGGATCAGCGCCGTCCGGTTCGTGCGGGAAGCGGAGATGCAGAGGGTTGCGGCGCAGGGGCGCGGTGGACGCGGTGCGGCGGAGGAGGCGCCGGTGGATTACGAGGCGATCAGGGCGAGCATCGGGGAGAGGCTGGATCGGATCAGGAAGGCGCTGGGGGAGGGGTGATTAATTCTCGAACTTGCTTTTTAACCAATCGAGAACGGCTTGTTGGTCCTTGATAGTGGCGCGTCGGATTTGAACGAGAAGCTTGTTCAAAGAGGGTCGATCAAGCGTGACGTTGGCAGAGCCTTCATTGCAGACTGAACAGATCGCACGCAGATTGGAGGGCTCATCGGAGCCGCCAACGGACTTATCGACTATGTGCCCGATGTGCAGGCGGGTCTTTCTTGTCGGGTCGAATGGATGATCCTCTCCTGCGACTGCGCCACACATCTGGCAGGTGAAGCCATTTCGATCGAGAATTAATGCGCGGACTTCCTTCGAAATGCCGCGTTCAAATGCGGGGATCGGTTTGGAGCTTTCAAGAAGGTATTCTCCGGGCTTGAGGTCACGCCGGTCATTGTGAGTAAGGATTTGGTAACCCTCTTCGGTCCTCAATTCCCGAACCCGTCGCGCCCATTCTGATATTCCGCCAGAGACCTCTCTTAGTTCGTCTGTTCCCATTACCCGGCCGATATTGTTCAGGAAGTGGTGCCGCAATCGGGCGCGTGCACCTTTGGGCTTGGTCATGCGCTTGCTTTCAACCTCGGTGAATGCCTCTTGCCTTGGGACTGTCTGATTGCGTGGGCGAGCGCCTTACCTAAGCCGTAGGCGACTGGCGGCGGAAAAGCGTTTCCGACCTGTCTGTAGGCTGGCGTCTTTTTTCCTGTGAAGACCCAGTCGTCAGGAAACCCCTGCACACGCGCAACCATGCGAACTGTCAGCCGTGGCATACCTTCGAAGTCTGACTCAGGTTCCCTATCGGCGATCGTTCGCCCTTCGACCCCCAATTCAGCCCATGCGCGTCGCGCCCTTGTCGGACCGAGATCAGGACCGCCGTGCTTCTTTGAGCCACCTACAATCGTTGGTGCGATCTTGTCAGCGGCATTTGCCCAAGCCGTCGCGCCTTTCCATCCATGCTTGGACATCAAATCATGAAGAAGAGAGCCGATGGGTTCCGGAGAGATGATCTGATCCGGGAAGGCAAAGTGCCTTAGTTGACCTAGAGGCATTGCAACGATTGCCACCCGTGGACGCAGTTGCGATACGCCGAAATCACTGGCTTGCAACAACTTCCAGTCACATTCGTAGCCGAGGGCTGTGAATTGCTGGCGGAGTGTCTGGCGGTAGTCTTCGAATACAGGGTCAAGAAAACCACGTACATTCTCAACAAGAATTGCGCGAGGAGTGACTTCCCGGATGAGCCGAAAGAACGCTGGAAAAAGGTTGCGTTCATCGTTCTTGCCTAGTTGCTTTCCAGCGACCGAAAATGGCGGGCATGGAAGGCCACCCGAAAGAAGATCCACGCCTTCGAAGGGCTTTCCATCGAACGATTCAAGATCGGAGTGAATGACGTTCCAGCTGGGACGATTAGCACGGAGCGTCTTGCAGCAATGCGCATCGTTATCTACGAGCGCGAGGTGCTCGAACCCCGCTTGCTCGAGACCGAGCGCTTGTCCACCAGCCCCCGCGCAGACTTCTACACTTGTCAGCGTTCCAGTCATGTTCAACCTCAATATATTGTACAGAACATAGCACAAAGAGTGAACAAAGATAGATAAGAAATCGCTAAACCTAACCCTGCAACGCCCTTACCCCGACATCTCCCTCGACCCTTGCCTGCATTGCCAGCACGGCGGCGTGTGACGCGGCTGCTGTCGTGAAATAGGGGATCTTGTCGTAGAGGGCGACGGCGCGGATGTCGCGGCTGTCTTCGACCGCTTGCGCGCCTTCGGTGGTGTTGAAGACCAGTGCGATGTGCCCGTCTTTCAGGCGGTCGACGATGGTCAGGCCGCCTTCGTAGACCTTGTTCACCACTTCGCAATCAATTTCATGTTCGGTCAGCCATGCCGCCGTGCCGCGGGTGGCGACGATGGCGAAGCCCAGTTTCAGCAGCATCTGGGCCGCTTCCAGCATCTGGGGCGTCTTGTCGTCGTCCTTGATCGAGATAAACACCGTGCCGGCCTCGGGCAGGTCGGTGCCTGCGCCCATCTGCGCCTTGAGGAACGCGCGGGGGAAGGACCGGTCCCAGCCCATGACCTCGCCCGTGGACCGCATTTCCGGCCCGAGGATCGTATCGACGCCGGGGAAACGGGCGAAGGGCAAGACGGCCTCTTTCACCGAAAACCACGGGGTTTTCGGATCGGCGAGGGTAAACGGGTTGCCAAGGGGCAGCACGTCCATCGGGTTGTCGGCGGGCGGATAGGGCGCGCGCTGCGGGAAGTTGGACAGCGGCTCGCCCGCCATCAGGCGCGCGGCGATGGAGGCGATGGCGCTGTCGGTGGCCTTGGCGACGAAGGGCACGGT
>NZ_DAIPIW010000112.1:0-5533 GCF_036770585.1 Yoonia sp.
TGGGTGCGGCCCAAGGGGGGCGCATGAGGGTCTTCGTGATCGCGGGCGAGGCCTCGGGCGACAAGCTGGGGGCCGCGCTGATGGCGGGGCTGAAGGCGTTGCGGCCCGATGTGACCTTCGACGGGGTCGGTGGGCCGCTGATGCAGGCGCAGGGGCTGGTCAGCCGCTTTCCGATGGACGAGCTTTCGGTCATGGGGCTGGCAGAGATCCTGCCCAAGTATCGCGCCCTGAAAGCGCGGATCAGGCAAATGGCCGAGGCGGTCCTTGCCACGAAGCCGGATGTGCTGATCACCATCGACAGCCCCGATTTCTGTCTGCGCGTGGCGCGATTGGTCAAGGGCGCAAGCACCATCCGCACCGTGCATTATGTCGCGCCCACGGTCTGGGCGTGGCGCCCCAAACGCGCCCAGAAGATGGCGCATCACATCGACCATGTGCTGGCGCTGTTCCCCTTCGAGCCGCCGCTGATGCAGGCGGCGGGCATGGCCTGCGATTTCGTCGGCCATCCCGTGGTGGCCGAGCCTGTCGCCTCGCAAGCAGAGGCCGCGGCACTGGGGGACGGCACGGTGGTTCTTGTGCTGCCCGGCAGCCGCAAGGGCGAGGTCACGCGACTTGCCGACCGCTTTGGTCAGGCTGTGGCGCGGATCGCGGCCGAGGTGCCCGATGCGCGGTTTGTCATTCCGACAATGGCGAATGTGCATGATCTGGTGCAGGCCCGTGTCGGCCATTGGACGGTGCCGGTGACGGTCCTGCCGCCCGACACACCGCTGAAGGCTGCGTGGTTCAAGCGGGCGGATGTGGCGCTGGCGGCCTCGGGGACCGTGTCGCTGGAACTCGCCGCCGCGGGCACGCCGATGGTCATCGCCTATGACATGGCCTGGCTCAGCCGCAAGATCATCGCCCGCATGTTGCTGATCGATACGGTGACGCTGGTCAATATCGTCTCGGACAGCCGCGTCGTGCCGGAATTCATCGGCGAGAAATGCCGCCCCGGTCCGATTGCCGATGCGGTGCTGGCGGTGCTAGCAGACCCCGAGGCGCAGCGCGCAGCCATGGCGCTGACCATGCAGCGGCTGGGGCAGGGCGGTGAGGCGCCGGGGCTACGTGCCGCGCGCGCGGTGCTGGCGCGTCTTGCCGAGCCGCCCGTCAAGGATCAGTAGCCCGCAGGCCAAGACGCCGAAGCCCAGATAGGCGCGCAGGGGCAGCGCCTCGCCCAGAACGACCGCCCCGAGGGTGATCGCGACGGGGGCGACCAGCAAGGTCACCAGCATCAGATTGCCGCTGCCCGCCATGGCGAGGACCCGATAGTACAGCAGATAGGCCACCGCCGTGGCGACGACCGCGTAATAGGCGATGGCCGCCCATGTCTGCGGTTGCAGATCAAGCGTGATCGGGCCCTCGACGAACCAGGCCATGGGCAGGCTGACAAGGCTCGCCCCCGTGACCATGCCTGCCGCCGCGACCTGCGGGCTGAGGCCCGACAGGGCCTTGCGCGCCCAGACACCGGCAAGCGCATAGGATACCGTCCCCGCGATCACGGCGATCTGGCCAAGCGAGCGGATGTCGAAGTTTCGGAAGGACTCCAGCCCGATGGCCGTGGCCACGCCGCAAAAGCCAAGGGCCACGCCGATGGCCTTGCGCGCGGTCAGGCGTTCATCTGCCAGAAACATCGCCGCGACAATGACCCCGAAAACGGCGGTGCCGGCATTCAGGATCGAGGTCAGCCCCGTCTCGATATGCTGCTGCCCCCAAGCCATCAGGCTGAAGGGAATCACGTTGTTGAGCAACCCCATGACAAGGAACGCGCCCCAGATGCGTGGCGCGCGGGGAACCGTCAAGCCGCGCAGGATGATATAGGCCCAGAGGATCAGCATGGCCCAACCGGTGCGGTGGGCGACGACCGTCAGGGGCCCGATCTCGGCGAGGGCCAGCTTGATCGTCAGGAACGACGCCCCCCAGATGCAGGCAAGCAGGAAGAGCGCGGCCCAGGCCTGCGGCGAGATGGATTTCTGAAGCGGTGTCATGGCGGTATCTGGTGGGGGAGGTATCCCGTGGGCAACCCGAAAGATGCGGGTAGAAACGAAAAAGCCCCGCCGAGGCGGGGCTTCTTGGTGTTTTGTGCTGTGAAAGCTTAGAAGCGGTATCCGACGCGGAAACCGACAGCGATTGCCGAGTTGTCCGTGAACTCGGATGCGGCAATGGATGTCTCGGGACGTGCATCGCCGAAGACGAAGTAGCTGACGCCGGCGGAGTAAGTGATATTGCCTGCCGTGTACTGCCCGCCCACCGCGATGGATGTGGTGCCGTTCGTCGGCGAAAGCGGTGACACAAGATCGTCGTCTCCCTCAGCTTCATAGCCGACGGTCACCGAACCCGAGAATGCATCGCTGAAGCGACGCCCGACGCCGATGCTGTATTCGGTTCCCGTGCTGAGGTCGGTCAGGGAATTACCGAACAATTCTGGCACGACTTCGGTAACGTCGTAGTCTGCCCAGCGGATGGAACCGAAGAGCAGGGTATCAGCCGCGATACCGGTCTGGAAATCAAGGTTGATGGCTTGTGGCGTCGTGACCTTTGTATCCGCAGTTTCCAGCGATCCGAAACCGCCCAAGCCTGCTGGAATGAATTCCGTCGTCGGGAAGGAATGTTCGATCTCGGAGTGATAGGTCAGGGCAACACGCAGCGCGATATCAGGGATCTCGTACGCGGTGCCCAGTGTGTAGCCAAAGCCGGTGTTTGAATCAAAAGAGGCATTGTACCCGTTCGCAGGCCCAAAGGCGGCACCTGCGAGTGTGACGTCAGCCGAGATCGTTTGGGCGCGCAGACCGCCATAGACGCTCCAGTTGCCGTCGATCTGATACTTCACCAAACCGGTCACAGCGTTGGATTCGACCGTGGCTGCCGTTCCGCCGAGGTTCACAGAACCAGTGGGATCGTAAGAAACGTTGGCCCCGTAAGGTTGATCGAAAATGACGGCAATCGAAATGCGCTCGTTGATGTCTTGCTTGTAGCCCAGGCCGAGGACGCTGAATGCATCACCGACGTTTCCTGAACTCGCGCCCCCACCCAAGCCGATGTCGATGTCTTCGCCGTCAAGCGATGGCATGACGTAGCCGAACGAGAACTCGGCATAGCTACCATCCTCGAAAATGATGCCGGTTGGCTGGCCAGAGCGGTCAAGCCCAAGCGCCAGCGCAGAAGTTGTCGTCAGCAGCAGAGCGGCGCCCGCTGTCATTACGTTTTTCATGTCCTCATCCCTGTCATGAATAGAAATCGTGCACGGAGACTAGTGAGTGCCTAAGGATTGGGTCAATTCTTGACGCCACGTCACATTTGCGGTCCCGCCGTAGCGTCACAAAATTGCAATATCGGCAAACCGCGCCCTACGGCCCGACGGATGCTTTCTTTGCCTCGCCGCGCATCACGAAGGTGATGTTCATGTAGTTGGCGGCGAAAATCAGCGCGGCCCCGATAAAGACAACGATTTCCAAGGGTTCGCCATAAAGCAACATGCCGACGACCGCGATCGTGGGCAGCCGGACGAAGTCGATGGGCATCACCACGCTGGCGGGCGCGATCTTCAGCGCGTTGGTCAGGCAGAAATGCGCCATCAGACCCGCACATCCGATCAGGATGACCCAAGGCACATTGGCAAGCGAGGGCAGGGCCAGATCTCCGTCATAGCCGGCGCTGATCAGGCCGAAGACCGCCTGCATGGTGGTCAGATAGAAGAGGATCGACGTGATGCTTTCGGTCCGGGTCAGTTTCCGCGTCAGAATGGCGGTCAGCGCAAAGAAGACCGCACAGCTGGCAGCGGCGATCAGACCTGCGTCGATGCTGTCGGGGCTGGGGCGCGCCACGATCAGAATCCCGATGAACCCGATGCCGGCGCTGATCAAGCCGACGGCGGTCAGCCGCTCGCGCAGGATCAGGGGCGACAGCAGGATCACCCAGATCGGCGTGGTGAATTCCAGCGCGAAGACCTGCGCCAGCGGGATCATGGTGATGGCATAGAACCACAGGTTCTGGCCGGTGAAATGAAAGATATTGCGCAGGGCATGCAGACCAAGTCGGTCGCGTCCCACCTCTTTGAGCGTGCCAAGATACCATCCGACACCGACGACGATCACGATCCCCGTCAGACTGCGGAAGAACATGATCTCGAAAGTGTCCAGCTCGGTGCTGACCGTCCGGCCGGCAATCGCCATCAGCGTGAAAGAGGTGATCGCCCCGATCATCCAGAGCGCGGCTTGCAATGTGGTGTTCATCCGCGCAGTTGTCATCGGATGCCCCTGTTTTGCAAGCGCGAATACGCTATCTTTCGGACATGCGTTTGATCTTGTCCCTCGTGCTTTGTCTTTTGCCGCTGCGGCTGGCCGCCGATCCTGTCCAGACCGTCGCCGCTGCCGCTGCCGCCGCCTTTGACCGGATGCCGCAGGCCGAGATCGTCTTGACCATCGCCGGACAATGTGGGGCCGACGCCAGCGTGCATCCTGACGTGGCTTACTGCACCTCGCGCAATACCATTCTGGTGGCGCAGGATGCCGCCGCCCGTCCGCAGACAGCCTATTTTCTGGCCCATGCCTATGGGCACGCGGTGCAGGTCCAGCACGGTGTCGCCGATGTCGCGCTGCGCGAAATCCGCGCCCGCCCCGCGGATGAGGCCCGCTTGCGCGGCTGGGTCGAACGGCAGGTCGACTGCATCGCGGGTTTCGTGCTGTCTCGCGCCGGTCTGCCCTTGCCCGATCTTGTCGCCGCATTCGCCGAGGACCCGCTGGACCGGCCCCATTGGGGGCGTTCGCCGCTTGCCAATGGTCCACATGTTCCGGTGCCTGTTGCGGCGCGGGCTGAATGGCTTGCTTCAGGCTATCAGGGCGGGTTGGCCGCCTGCGCCGTCGGGGAATTCGATGCGTCTTTGCTGATTGCGGCACTGGAAGACTAGCCGCGCGCCGCAGCCGCTTGGCCTTAGGTCTTCACGTACCAGTCTTCGAACAATGAATAGTCACTCAGCTTTCGGGAATAGCCTTTTTTCGACAGAAGAGCGTGAACCTTTTCCCTGATCTCTGTGTAGTTGTGCTCGCATTTGATGATCTTGATGTCGTAGTCGTCAAAGTCGAAGCTTTCGAGAATTTCGAACTCGCTCCCCTCTGTGTCAATCGACAGATAGTCAATTTGCCTTGGCGCCCCATGCTTTCCAAGCATGTCTCCCAGCGATATCGTCGTCACTTCATATTTCGTGTTCGCCTGCGCCCTCGCGGATCGATGCTGGTCACTGTTCGAAAACCGATCGATCGTCGAAAGCTCTCCATCGTGCAATCTGTCATGCACTTCGTTGAACAGCAGCCTCTCGCCGGTCGTGTGCCAGACGCAGTCTGTTTCGATTGCGGCGGAGCGATTGTTTTTGAGCGATGAATGCCATGTCCTTGCAGGTTCGGCCAGGATCCCATCCCAATAGAATTTCGTTTCCAGAAGATGGGTATTGCTTAATTTGACGCCATCGGTCGCGCCGAATTCGACAAAGTAACCGCCCTGT
>NZ_DAIPIW010000039.1:0-5347 GCF_036770585.1 Yoonia sp.
AGGACATCCTCGCCCTGCAATCGGGCGAGAAATTCGAGGTGCCCTTCGACACGCTTGTGGTCTTCTCGACCAACTTCCACCCGAACGCGATCTTCGACAAAGCGGCCCTGCGCCGGATCTTCTACAAGATCAAGATCGACGGCCCGAATCAGGAAGACTACCTCAAGATTTTCGCCATGGTCGCCCGCAAGCGGAAGATACCGCTGGACGAAGATACGCTGGTCCACCTGCTGAACGTCAGATACCCCGAGATCGACAACGTCTACGCGAACTATCAGCCGATCTTCCTGATCGACCAGATGATCTCGATCTGCGAGTTCGAAGGCATCCCCTATCAGATGTCGCCAGAACTGATCGACCGCGCATGGGCCAATATGTTCGTCAAGGACGAAGAGATCGTCCGCTAGCGTCTGTGCAGGCATCGCAAGCGGGCCTTGCAGGTGCGCGGGGTCTTCGGGTGTCGGCTGCGGGCGTGACGCCTTGACGGCCCCTGCTCAAACCGCACCTTAGCTGCATGACCGCCCTTCCCCCGATCATCCAAGACTGGTTCGCCGCCCGCGGTTGGGACATCCACCCGCACCAGCAGTCCATGCTGGATCAGGCGGATGCCCCTGCCCTTTTGCTGATTGCCCCAACCGGCGGCGGCAAGACGCTGGCAGGGTTTCTGCCGACATTGGCAGCCCTGTCAGAGGGTGGCCACGAAGGGCTTCACACGCTTTATGTCTCGCCGCTCAAGGCGCTGGCGGCGGATATCAAGCGCAACCTGCGCAGGCCGGTGGAAGAGATGGGTCTACCCATCCGGATCGAGGACCGCACCGGCGACACGTCCTATACCCAAAAGCGCCGCCAACGCGCCGACCCGCCGCATATCCTGCTGACCACGCCTGAATCGCTGGCGCTTTTGCTGTCATATGAAGACGCACCGCGCATTTTCGGCAGCTTGCAACGGATCATCGTCGATGAAATCCACGCGCTCTCGGAAAGCAAGCGCGGTGATCAGTTGATGCTGTGTCTCAGCCGCCTCCAGACGCTGGCCCCGCAGATGCGCCGCGTCGGTCTGTCGGCCACGGTCGAGAACCCCGCCGCCATCGCCGCCGAACTGGCCCGTCACCCCGACCCCTGCCCGATCCTGCAAGCGGACCCCGGGCCGGACCCCGACATTTCCATGCTGGTCACCGACGAACAACCACCATGGGCCGGTGGCGGTGCCGCCTATGCCATCCCTGCGGTGCTGGAACAGGTGAAACAGCACAAGACCATCCTGATCTTTCACAACACAAGGGCACAGGCCGAGATCTTCTTTCACAAGCTCTGGCTGGCCAATACCGACGATCTGCCCATCGGCATCCACCACGGATCACTTGCGCGCGAACAGCGCGAAAAGGTCGAGGCGGCAATGGTCGCAGGCCAGTTGCGGGCGATCGTCTGCACGGGGTCGCTCGATCTCGGGATCGACTGGGGCGATGTCGATCTGGTGATCCAGGTCGGCGCGCCGAAGAACGTCAAGCGCCTGATCCAGCGGATCGGGCGGGCGAACCACCGCTACAACGCGCCGTCCAAGGCGCTGCTGGTGCCTGCCAACAGGTTCGAGGTGGTCGAATGCATCGCCGCGCTGGAGGCCGTGAAAGAGCATGACCTCGACGGCGACCCCAAAGGTGACGGCCCGCGCGATGTGCTCTGCCAGCATATCCTGATCCGCGCCTGCGCGGGGCCATTCGATGAAACCGACCTTTTCGAAGAGATCAGGACGGTCGGGGCCTATCGCGCGCTCAGCCGCGCGGCCTTCGACGATTGCCTCGATTTCTGCGCCACAGGCGGCTATGCCCTGCGCGCCTATGACAAGTGGCAGCGCTTGCAACAGCGCCCTGACGGGCAATGGCAGTTGCGCGACCCGCGCGCGGCCCAGCGTATCCGGATGAACATCGGCACGATACAGGACACCGATACCCTCAAGGTGCGGATGCGCGGCAATCTCAAGCCGCTGGGCGAGGTCGAGGAATCCTTTGCCGCGACCCTCACGCCGGGCGATACCTTCCTGATCGGCGGGCAGGTCGTGCGCTACGAGGGGCTGAAGGAAATGACCGTCGAGGTCTCGCGCCGGGCCGACAAGACCCCCAAGATCGCGACCTTCATGGGGACGAAGTTCGCCAACTCCACCCAGCTTTCGCACCGCATCCTGCGGATGTTCGACCAGCCGGACTGGCCGGAATTGCCCCACCATACCGCCGAGTGGCTGGCCCTGCAGCGCCGCCATTCCAAACTGCCCGAAGCGGACCGGATACTGGTCGAAACCTTCCCCCACGAAGGGCGTCACCACATCTGCGCCTACGGCTTTGCGGGGCGCAATGCGATGCAGACGCTGGGCATGCTGATGACCCAGCGGATGGAGGACCTGTCGCTGCACCCGCTGGGGTTTGTCGCCACCGACTATGCGACGCTGATCTGGAGCCTCGATCCGGTTGAAGACCCCTCACCGCTGTTCGATGCCAGCAGCCTGCGCGACGACTTCGAGACATGGCTGTCGGGCAATGCGGTGATGAAACGAACCTTTCGCGGTGCTGCGACTATTGCAGGGCTGATCGAACGTAACCTGCCGCAGGCCCGCAAGACAGGGCGGCAGGCGACGTTCTCATCCGACATCCTTTACGACACGCTGGCCAAATACGATCCCGACCACCTGATGCTGCGGATCACCCGCGAAGAGGCGATGCGCGGTCTGGTGGACTTCGGCCGGATCGAGGAAATGTTGGCCCGCACCGCTGGTCGGATCGACCACGTCACACCCAAGCGCGTGACCCCTTTGTCCTTTCCGATGTTCCTAGAAATGGGGCGCATCTCGGTTGCCGGGGCGGGACGCGAGAGGATGATGGAAGAAGAGGCGCAGCGCCTGATGGCCGCAGCTGGCATCGGTTCACTTTAGGCTTGCCTTCCTGATTTGCCCGCGCAAAGAACAATCCATGAACAACCTATCCTTCACCTTCTGCGACACCGCGCTGGTCGCCCTGCCCAGCGGCGCGCTGCTGGTGCCGGCGGCGGGCGTGCTTTGTGTTTCGGACCTGCATCTGGGCAAGGCCGACCGGATCGCGCGGCGCAGCGGCCGCATGCTGCCACCCTACGAGGTGCAGGAAACGCTGGGCAAGCTGGAGGCAGATATCCTCGAAACCGCGCCCGGGACGGTCATCTGCCTTGGTGACAGTTTCGACGATCTGGCGGCAGCGCATGATCTGGCCGAGAACATGCGTCTCTGGCTGACGGGGCTGCAGGCTGGGCGGCGCTGGGTCTGGATCGAAGGCAACCACGATCCGGGTCCGGTCGATCTGGGTGGCAGCCATGTGCGGGAGCTGCGTGTCGGCGCCCTAGTCTTCCGGCATATCGCGTCCGGCGGGCGCGGAGAGGTTTCGGGCCATTATCACCCCAAGCACAGCATCGCAGGGCGCAGCCGTCCGGCGTTCCTGTTCGATGACCAGCGTCTGATCATGCCCGCCTATGGCACCTATACAGGCGGACTGCACAGCCAGTCTGCGGACTTGCGCAGACTGTTCAGCGCACCGCCCATGGCCATTTTGACGGGGCGCAAGGCGATTGCGGTTCCGACCTAGGCGGTCAGCCCTTCCGGTTCCGGCAGGCCATTGGCGCGGCAGCAGGCTGTCAGCGTATTGGCCAGAAGGCAGGCGATGGTCATCGGTCCCACACCGCCGGGCACCGGCGTGATGGCACCCGCGACGGCAGCGCAGCTTTCGTAGTCGGCATCACCCACCAGACGTGTCCCGCCATCGGGATTGTCGATCCGGTTGATACCGACGTCGATGACCGTCGCCCCGGGCTTGATCCAGTCGCCCGTCACCATCTGCGCGCGGCCCACGGCGGCGACCACGATATCGGCCTGCCGGACAACGGCGGCCAAGTCCTTGGTGCGGCTATGGGCAATCGTCACCGTGCAGCTATCGCCCAGCAAAAGCTGCGCCATCGGCTTGCCCACGATGTTCGACCGGCCGATCACAACGGCCGTCATGCCCGAAAGCGAGCCATGGTAGTCCCGCAGCATCATCAAACAGCCCAGCGGCGTGCAGGGCACCATGCTTTTCTGCCCCGTCCCCAACAGACCGACATTCGAGATATGGAACCCGTCCACATCCTTGGCCGGATCGATGCTGTTGATCACCTGATCGCTGTCGAGATGCGCAGGCAGCGGCAGTTGCACCAGTATTCCATGCACCGCCGGGTCGGCGTTCAACCGCTCGATCACGGCCAGCAGGTCAGCCTCGGGGGTGTCGGCATCCAGTCGATGCTCGAACGAGGCCATCCCGACCTCGACCGTCATCTTGCCCTTGGAGCGGACATAGACCTGACTTGCAGGGTCCTCGCCCACCAGCACGACCGCCAGACCGGGGGTGATGCCATGCGCCTCTTTCAGCTTGGCCACACCATCGGCCACCTGCCCGCGCACTTTGGCGGCAAAGGCCTTTCCGTCGATCACTGTCGCTGTCATGTCGTCTATCCGTCTAAATTGGCTGTGTCGCGTGCCTTGTGGCGCGCAAAAAGAAGGGCGGCAACCTTGCGATCACCGCCCCAGCTTGGGAATTCAGAACAGGCCTTCGATCTGGCCTGCCGCGTTCAGCATGATCGACTCTGCCGATGGCACCCGTGGCAGGCCCGGCATCGTCATGATCTCGCCGCAGATGACCACGACGAAACCGGCGCCCGCGCTCAGGCGGACTTCACGCACGGGGACCGAGTGACCGGTCGGCGCGCCGCGCCGTGTGGGATCGGTGGTAAAGCTATATTGCGTCTTGGCCATACAGACCGGCAGATGGCCGTAGCCTTGCGCCTCCCATGTCCTGAGCTGTTCGCGGATCTTGGCGTCGGCGATCACCTCGTCGGCGCGATAGATGCGCTTGGCGATGGTCTCGACCTTTTCGAAGAGGCTCATCTCGTCGGGGTAGATCGGGGCGAATTCGGCCATGTCCTTGTCGGCGATCTCGGCCACGCGGGTGGCAAGGTCGGTGATGCCCGCCGACCCCTGCGCCCAGTGCTTGCACAGGAACGCCTCGGCACCTTGGGTCTTGACGAAGTCCTTGACGGCTTGCACCTCGGCTTCGGTGTCGCTGACGAAGTGGTTGATGGCGACCACGACCGGCACGCCGAAGCTTTTGACGTTCTCGATATGGCGGCCAAGGTTGGCACAGCCCTTCTTGACCGCCTCGATATTCTCGGCCCCCAGATCGGCCTTGGCGACCCCGCCGTTCATCTTCATCGCGCGGACCGTGGCCACCACGACGACGACCGAAGGGGCGATGCCGGCCTTGCGGCACTTTATGTTCATGAACTTCTCGGCCCCCAGATCGGC